>NZ_RCCC01000001.1:2346035-2663291 GCF_003663825.1 Acidovorax sp. 106
CACATGTGCCAGATCAGCGCAAAGCCGAACACCAGCGAGAGGCCCGAGATGACCACACCAGCCCCGGTATTGGCAGGCATGTGGATGGACTGGAAGCCGCTGAGCGGGCGTTGGTAGCCGTGCTTCTTCATGTCCCACCAGGCGTCGATCTCATGCACCACGGGCGTGAAGGCGAAGTTGTAGTTGGGTGGGGGCGAGGAGGTGGCCCACTCCAGCGTGCGGCCACCCCAAGGGTCGCCCGTCCAGTCGCGCAGTTGCTCGCGCTTGAGGAAGCTGACCACCAACTGGATCAGGAAGCAGCCAATGCCCGCGGCAATCATGGCTGCGCCAATGGCAGCGATCACGAACCAGATTTGCAGCGATTGGTCTTCAAAGTGGCTCACGCGGCGCGTGACGCCCATCAGGCCCAGCACGTACAGCGGCGTGAAAGCCACCCAGAAGCCCACCAGCCACAGCCAGAAGGAGTACACGCCCCAGGTGCGGTCCAGCTTGTAGCCAAACGCCTTGGGGAACCAGTAGTTGATGCCTGCAAACATGGCAAACACCACGCCGCCGATGATCACGTTGTGGAAGTGAGCGATAAGGAACAGGCTGTTGTGCAGCACGAAGTCGGCGGGTGGCACGGCCAGCAGCACGCCGGTCATGCCGCCGATGGCAAACGTCACCATGAAGGCCACGGTCCACATCATGGGCAGCTCAAAGCGGATGCGGCCCTTGTACATGGTGAACAGCCAGTTGAAGATCTTCGCGCCCGTGGGGATCGAGATGATCATGGTCGTGATACCGAAGAAGGTGTTCACGCTCGCGCCCGAGCCCATGGTGAAGAAGTGGTGCAGCCACACCAGGTACGACAGGATGGTGATACACACCGTGGCGTACACCATGGAGGTGTAGCCAAACAGGCGCTTCTTGCTGAAGGTGGCCACCACTTCGGAGAACACGCCGAAGGCGGGCAGCACCAGGATGTACACCTCAGGGTGGCCCCAGATCCAGATCAGGTTCACGTAGAGCATGGGGTTGCCACCCAGCTCGTTGGTGAAGAAGTTGGTGCCAACATAGCGGTCCAGCGACATCAGCACCAGCGCGGCCGTCAGCACGGGGAAGGAGGCCACGATCAGCGCGTTGGTGCACAGGGCGGTCCAGGTGAAGACGGGCATCTTCATCAGGCTCATGCCGGGGGCGCGCATCTTGACGATGGTGACGATCAGGTTGATCCCCGAGAGCGTGGTGCCCACCCCGGCAATCTGCAGTGCCCAGATGTAGTAGTCCAGCCCCGTGCTGGCGCTTTGTGAGCCCAGGTTGGACAGCGCCAGCCAGCCGGAGGTGGAGAACTCCCCCAGGAACAGCGACACCATCACCAGCACGGCGCCAGCGGTGGTCATCCAGAAGCTGAAGTTGTTGAGGAACGGGAAGGACACGTCGCGCGCGCCGATTTGCAGCGGCACGAGGTAGTTCATCAGGCCCGTGACCAGCGGCATCGCCACGAAGAAGATCATGATCACGCCGTGGGCTGTGAAGATCTGGTCGTAGTGGTGCGGTGGCAGGTAGCCCATGTTGTCGCCAAAGGCCATGGCCTGTTGCAGGCGCATCATCACGGCGTCGGCAAAGCCGCGCAGCAGCATCACCAGGCCCAGGATCATGTACATGATCCCGATCTTTTTGTGGTCAATGCTGCAGATCCAGTCGCGCCACAGCGGGCCCCACAGGCGGAACTTGGTGATGCCTGCCACGACGGCAAGACCACCAAGCACCACGGCAATGAAGGTGGCCAGCACGATGGGTTCGTGCGCCATGGGCACAACGTCCCAGCTCAGGCGGCCCAGCGCCCAGTGGGCGGGAGTTACGTTTTCGGAGGTCATAGCGAGGCTCATTGGCGGATGCTGGCGCCGGAGGTTTGTGCCGGTGCGTTGCGGGTTTCAAGCGCTGCCACCACTTGGGCTGCGTTTTGTGCGTTGCACACGTCCTGGGGCAGGTTCAGGCCTGCTGCGCGCACATAGGCGTCGCCGCCCTGGGCGTCGATGGCCATCATGTGGTGCATGCACATCTTTCCGTCTTCCACACAGCGGTTGAGCACCTTGTCGTACAGGCCATCTTCCACCGACGCAAAGCGTTGCACGGGGTCGCGCTCGCTGGGCTTGGCGAGGTTCAGGTAGGAGCCTTTGTCCAGGGGCTTGCCCTCGGTCTTGGCTTTTTGCACCCACTGGGCAAAGTCATCGTTGCTCAGGCCGTGGAACTTGAAGGTCATGCCAGAGAAGCCTGCGCCGCTGTAGTGCGAAGACATGCCGTTGAACACGCCAGGCTTGTTGATGACGGCGTTCAGCTCGGTCTGCATGCCGGGCATGGCGTAGATCATGCCGGCCAGGTCAGGCACGTAGAACGCGTTCATGGTCGATGTCGCGGTCAGTTTGAACAGAATGGGGCGGTCCACCGGGGCGGCCAGCTCGTTTACTGTGGCAATGCCTTGCTCTGGGTAGAAAAACAGCCATTTCCAGTCCATCGCCACCACTTGCACTTCCAGGGGCTTGACGTTGGCGTCCAGGGGGCGCTGGGCGTCGATGCGGTCCAGGGGGCGGTAGGGGTCAAGCTTGTGGGTGCCGATCCAGGTCAGGGCGCCCAGGGCAATGATGATGAGCAGCGGCACGGTCCAGATCACCAGCTCAAGCGTGGTGGAGTGGTGCCACTCGGGGTCGTAGTCGGCCTCGGTGTTGGCGGTGTTCGACTGGCGGTACTTCCAGGCGAAGAACAGGGTCAGGGCGATCACCGGCACGATGATGATGAGCATCAACAGTGTGGCGGTGATGACCATCTGGCCCTGTTGGGCGGCAATGTCACCGGCCGGGTTGAGTACGACGGCCTTGCTGCAACCGGCCAGGCCGGTGGTCAGGGCGATCGCGGCAAGCCAGGCGGGCCTGCGAGATTCTTTGTTTTTGAGCATGCTAGGGGCGCTACAAAGGGGCGCTTAGGTGTAAACACGAATGGCTGAAGTGTCGAAATGTAGTCTCGCTACCGATTTTGTCGATTGGACATTTTGTCCAACATCAAATGCGAGCCAGTGTTTTCGGCTCTTTGGTCTGGGTTTGATCTGTCGCAGGCGGGTTTGGAGGGCTGGCAATCAGGGTTTTCCTACGCGCAGGGCTAGCGAAAGCTCACTTGTGAGGGCCCTCTGAGGGGTGTAGAACGGAGTGGTGTCAGTTTCTTGAGGAGCGTCAATATGTACAGCCCAGGTTCAGCAGCCCTGCCTGCTCCAGGTTTTGATGGTTCGGTGTCTTTGGCCAACGCCCACACCGATGAGGATGTGACCCCCGGTGAGATCGCGGTGGGGGTGATCATTGGGCGGTCTTCCGAATACTTTGATTTTTTTGTGTTCGGCATTGCCAGCGTGCTGGTCTTCCCCTCTTTGCTGTTCCCGTTCTTGTCGCGGCTGGATGGGACTTTGATGGCGTTTGCCATATTTGCCCTGGCTTTCGTGGCCCGCCCTGTGGGCACCGCCATCTCCATGGCTGTGCAGCGGCGCTGGGGGCGGGGCACCAAGCTGACGCTGTCGCTGTTTTTGCTGGGGGCCTGCACGGCGGGCATGGCGTTTTTGCCCAGCTACGCGTCGGTGGGCTCCAAGGCGATTGCGGCCCTGATCATTCTGCGCATTGGCCAGGGGCTGGCGCTGGGGGGCACCTGGGATGGGTTGCCCTCCCTGTTGGCGATGAGCGCCCCCAAGGAGCGGCGCGGCTGGTTTGCCATGATCGGGCAGCTGGGGGCGCCTGTGGGTTTTGTGCTGGCGGCCAGCCTGTTTGCATATTTGTATAGCAGCCTGAGCGTGGCCGAGTTCCTGGACTGGGGCTGGCGCTATCCCTTCTTCGTGGCCTTTGCCATCAACGTGGTGGCCTTGTTTGCCCGTTTGCGTCTGGTGGTGGGGCAGTCGTATGCCGAATTGCTGCAGCAGCGCGAGTTGCAGCCGGTGAGCGTGGCCCAGGTCATGCGCGATGAGGGGGGCAATGTGCTGCTGGGTGCCTTTGCTGCCTTGTCCAGCTTTGCGCTGTTCCATATCGCCACCGTGTTCCCTCTGTCGTGGATTTCGATGTACTCCGAGCAGTCCATCACCGAGGTCCTCTCGGTACAGATCGTGGGCGCCTTCCTGGCAGCCGCAGCCATCATGCTGTCGGGCTGGCTGGCCGACCGGGTGGGGCGGCGCAACCTGCTGGGCTCGATGGCGGTGCTGATCGGGCTGTTCAGCTTCACGGCGCCGTGGTTGCTGGGGGCCGGCTCTACAGGCAATAACGTGTTCTTGTTGGTGGGTTTTGTGCTGCTGGGCTTGTCGTATGGGCAGGCTTCGGGCACCGTCACGGCCAATTTCTCGGCCCAGTACCGCTACACGGGCGCAGCGCTGTCGGCGGACTTGGCCTGGCTGCTGGGCGCCGGGTTTGCCCCGCTGGTGGCCTTGGGGCTGTCGGCCAAGTTTGGGCTGGGGGCCGTGTCGCTGTACCTGCTGTCGGGCGTGGTGTGTACCCTGGTGGCTTTGCGCATCAACCGGTTGATTGAGCGCAAAGAGGCTTGATGGTGGTGCTGGGTGGGGGCTGCAGCACCTGTGCTGAGCCCCTGACCTCTAAACCCCTTGGCCCCACGACGGGCTCTGCGCTGGGGTTGGGTGTTGGTCTTTATTTAGCGTAAGGGTCGGCAAACCCCAGCTCTTGCAGGATGGCCGTTTCGTAGGCCTCCATTTCGTCGGCGTCCTCGGCGCTGGTCTCGTGGTCCCAGCCCTGGGCGTGCAGTGCGCCGTGCACCAGCAGGTGCGCGTAGTGCTCTTCCAGGCTTTTGTTTTGCTCTTGGGCCTCGCGTTCCACCACGGGTGCGCACAGCACCAGGTCTGCGGTGACGATGGGCTCCTGCGTGTAGTCAAACGTGAGCACGTTGGTGGCGTAGTCTTTTTTGCGGTACTCGCGGTTGAGCTGTTGGCCTTCTTCTGCGCCCACGATGCGCACTGTGATTTCCGCATCGGTGGACAAGGCGTGGCGAATCCAGCGCGTGACCTTGTGGCGGGGCAGGGTGGCGCGGTGTTCTGCCAGGTTGTCAAACTTGCCAAACTGCAAGGACAGAGAGAGTTGGTTGAGTGTCATTTTGGCCTCTGGCGCTTGATATATAAGCGCAAGCAGCTATAAAAATAATAGTAAAAATGCTCAGCTGCGCGCAGTCTGTGCGCGGCGTGGCGCATCGTAGGCGTCCACAATGCGCGCCACCAGGGGGTGGCGCACCACGTCGGCACTGGTAAAGCGTGTGATGGCAATGCCCTTGACCCGCTTGAGCA
Source organism: Acidovorax sp. 106 (assembly GCF_003663825.1). Classification (NCBI taxonomy): domain Bacteria; kingdom Pseudomonadati; phylum Pseudomonadota; class Betaproteobacteria; order Burkholderiales; family Comamonadaceae; genus Acidovorax; species Acidovorax sp. 106. Next base: position 2,351,332 of record NZ_RCCC01000001.1, read on the forward strand.
CCCGCTCGGCATCGATCAGCCCGCTCATGGCCCCCTTGGGCAGATCGATCTGGCTCACATCGCCCGTGACCACGGCACGCGCGCCAAAGCCGATGCGGGTGAGGAACATCTTCATTTGCTCAGGGGTGGTGTTTTGCGCCTCGTCCAGGATCACAAAAGCGTTGTTTAGCGTGCGCCCGCGCATGAAGGCCAGCGGGGCGATTTCAATGGCGTTGCGCTCAAACGCCTTTTGCACCTTGTCGTGGCCCATCAACTCGTACAGGGCGTCGTACAGCGGGCGCAGGTAGGGGTCGACCTTTTGGGCCAGGTCGCCGGGCAAAAAGCCCAGGCGCTCACCCGCCTCGACCGCCGGGCGGGTCAGCACAATGCGCTGTACGGCACTGCGTTCTAGAGCATCTACCGCGCAGGCCACGGCCAAGTAGGTTTTGCCTGTGCCCGCAGGGCCAATGCCAAAGGTGATGTCGTGCGAAGCAATGTTCTGCAGGTACAGGCTTTGGGTGGGGGTGCGGCCACGCAGGTCCGCGCGGCGGGTGTTGAGCACGATGGCGCCCTCGGGCGCTTCGATCAGCCCAGAATCGCCCGCCAGCATGATTTGCAGCGTGTCTTCAGGGATGGGCCGCTCGGCCATCTCGTACAGCGCCTGCAACAATTCCATGGCCTGGGTGGCTTTGGCCTTGGGGCCGTCCACCTTGAACTGTTCGTGCCGATGGGCGATGCTTACCTCCAGGGCCACTTCGATGGTGCGCAGGTGCGCGTCCGCCGGGCCGCACAGGTGGGTGAGCCGCGTGTTGTTGTGTGGGGTGAAGGTGTGGCGCAGGATCACGCTGATAATTCCAGTCGGCAAAAGCCAATGACGACAAAAAAGAGCGCGCCGCCTGCCTACGCATGCTGCGGCGCCAAAGGACACCAATGATAGGCAAATTGACCGGCACCCTGCTGGAGAAGAATCCCCCCGAGGTGCTGCTGGACTGCCACGGTGTGGGCTATGAGGTGAATGTGCCCATGAGCACCTTCTACAACCTGCCCGCAGTGGGCGAGCAGGTCAGCCTGCTCACGCAATTCATTGTGCGTGAGGATGCGCAGTTGCTATATGGCTTTGGCACGGCGCAAGAGCGCCAGGCTTTTCGGGAGTTGATCAAAATCTCAGGTGTGGGTCCACGCACGGCCTTGTCCATCCTCTCTGGCATGGGCGTGGCCGACCTGGCCCAGGCCATCACGCTGCAGGAGGCGGGCCGTTTGGTCAAAGTGCCAGGCATTGGCAAGAAGACGGCCGAGCGCTTGTTGCTGGAGTTGAAGGGCAAGATGGGGGCGGATATCGGTACCCCGACCCATGCCGCCAGCGACGCGCAGGCCGACATCCTTCAGGCGCTGTTGGCCCTGGGCTACAACGACAAGGAAGCGGTAGCAGCCCTCAAAGCGCTGCCGCCGGACGTGGGTGTAAGTGACGGTATCAAGCTGGCGCTCAAAGCATTGGCCCGCTAATAATCCAAAAACGGACGCCACCATGGAGCCACCGCATCCGCAGGGTGATCTCCAAAGTAATGGTCTTTGCACAACAAAGGAAACGCAGATGACAATCGGTTCAATCAAACGCTGGACATGTGTACTCACTGCCGTCACAGCGCTAGTCGTGGGCTGTGGCGGCAGCGGCGAGACTGCCCCCGTCGCTAAAACGGATGCGGTTTCCAGCGTGGACAGCCGCGTTCAGCCGGTCAACGCTGTGCAGAAAGTAGAGAGTGTCAAGTTTCGCAGCGGAGCTTTGGCTCCGAAGGCTACCGAGGTTTCGTTGCCCGCTCTATCGCAAGCGAAAAGCATAGCTGCTAGCGCAGGTGCCGGTGCCAGACAGGTAGGAGAGGTCCGCTCTTTGAATGCCACTTGGTCATCCCAGGCCACACAGGCCTATTTAGATTGGCAGGTCACCGCGAATGGCGGTAGGGTGGCAGCAATTAGTTTCAGAGCAGAGGGCGCCTATGGGTTACGCCTGGGGGTATTGGTAAATCAACTGCCCGGCGGCGCAACTTTAAGAGTTTATGCCCAATCCTCACCTGACAAGGTTTTTGAAATTTCAGGGCACGATGTCTTGCAAACGGTAGAGCGTAATCAGGCCGCTGGCGATCTATCTGATGCCGGGCGAACTTGGTGGACACCTGATACAGGTGCTGCAGAAGCCACTTTAGAGATTGAGCTGCCGCCTGGCATTCCTGCTGCTGCTGCTTTGAACGTGGCGGTGCCACATCTATCTCACATCTATGAAAACCTTGCCTTGCCTACCGCGCAGGAATATGAAGAGCAGGTTCAGGTGACGAAAGATATCGGTGATTCCGATTTTTGCAATACCGATGCAACGTGCTCGACTTCGTTAACTGTTGAGCGTAATTCGGTTGCTCGCATGATTTTTGTGCGGGCTGATGGTAGGGCTTATCTTTGCACTGGCACTTTGCTCAATGACGTATCTTCTTCAGGCAGACCGTACTTTCTAAGTGCCAATCACTGCGTTTCCGATCAAACGGTGGCTTCCACATTGCAAACGGATTGGTTTTTCAGATCACCTAGGTGCAACAGTGGTTCAGTTCAGTCTTCGACGACCAAGCGGAGCCGTGGTGCACAGTTGCTTTACGTGAGCTCAGAGACTGACACATCTTTCATGCTTCTGAACGACACTCCACCCGCAGGGGCAACCTTTGCAGGCTGGGGGACGGCACCGGTTGATCCTGGCGCAGCAGTGGTAGGCTTGCATCACCCCTCCGGCGATTTGTTGAAGATCAGCAACGGTGTTCTGGTTGGCCAGACCAACTGCGTAGCAGAGGGCGCGACCGGCTTTCGTTGCAGTGGGACTGCGGGTAACTTCTACCGCGTGACTTGGTCGCAAGGCGTTACGGAAGGGGGCAGCAGCGGCTCTGCCATATTCCAGAATAGCAAGGTGGTGGGAACCCTGTATGGCGGGAGCACAGCCTGTACTGTGTCTGGCGGGTACGACTACTATGGCCGCTTTGACATTGCTTACAGTGCTGCGCTCAAGACATGGCTTGCTGCGGCAGCGTCTGCCGAGAGGGTCGCTGTATATCGTTTTTACAATGCAAAAACGGGAGCACATTTCTACACGGCCAGTGCATCGGAGCGAGACTTTGTTATCAGGACCTACCCGGAGTTTGCGTATGAAACAGAGGCTTTCTATGTGTACCCCGATGCCAGCACAGGGAAGGAGCCGGTTTTTCGCTTTTACAACGCGACCAGTGGTGCTCACTTTTATGCAGGCAGCGCGGCTGAGCGAGACCTGGTCATTTCCCGGTTTCCTGATTTCCGTTATGAAATCGTGAGTTGGTATTCGCAAGTGAATAGCGGCAACGCTGCATCTCCTGTCTATCGCTTTTACAACAGCAAGACCGGAGCACATTTCTACACCATCAGCGCATTGGAACGAGACTTGGTAATCCAGGTTCACACCGACTTTCGCTACGAAGGCCCGACGTATTACGCTTGGACTAGCAAGTGACCCCTGGAATAGCTTCTCGATATTGACAGTGCATAGACTGCTTCATGACCATCCAGACCGACGACTTCGCCCCAGTTCCTGCCAAACGCGTGGTTTCCGCTGCGCCTACCTCCCCTCAAGAGGAAGCGCTGGAGCGGGCGCTGCGCCCCAAGCTGCTGCAGGAGTACGTCGGCCAGGCCAAGGCGCGTGAGCAACTGGAGATTTTCATCGGCGCCGCCCGCAAGCGCGGTGAGGCGCTGGACCATGTGCTCTTGTTCGGCCCGCCCGGGCTGGGCAAGACCACACTCAGCCACATCATTGCGGCAGAGTTGGGGGTGAATCTGCGTCAGACCAGTGGTCCGGTGCTGGAGAAGCCCAAGGACTTGGCAGCCTTGCTGACCAACCTGGAGAAGAACGACGTTCTCTTCATCGACGAGATCCACCGCCTCTCTCCGGTGGTGGAAGAAATCCTCTACCCCGCGCTGGAGGACTACCAGATCGACATCATGATCGGCGAGGGCCCTGCGGCGCGCAGCATCAAGCTCGATTTACAGCCCTTCACCTTGGTGGGGGCCACCACGCGGGCCGGCATGCTCACCAACCCGTTGCGCGACCGCTTTGGCATCGTGGCCCGGCTGGAGTTTTATACCCCTGAGGAATTGGCTCGCATCGTCAAGCGCAGCGCCGGGCTGCTCGGCGCGCCCATGGACGATGAAGGCGGCTTTGAGATTGCCCGCCGCTCACGTGGCACGCCACGGATTGCCAACCGGCTGTTGCGCCGCGTTCGGGACTACGCCGAGGTCAAGGGCGATGGCCGCATCACCGTCGACATTGCCAACCGTGCCCTGGCCATGCTGGACGTGGACCCGCAAGGTTTCGATGTGATGGACCGCAAGCTGCTGGAGGCGGTGATTCACCGCTTTGACGGCGGGCCTGTGGGGCTCGACAACATCGCGGCGAGCATTGGCGAAGAGGCTGGCACCATCGAAGACGTGATTGAGCCTTACCTCATCCAACAAGGCTATTTGCAGCGCACGCCCCGCGGGCGCATTGCCACACTGGCAGCTTTTCGGCATCTAGGGGTTTCGCCCCCAGCCTCAGGGGGTTACGGGTTGTTTGATGGGGCGCCGGCCGCTGCCTGACAAAACTGGCCCTGCGATAGTCGCCCAGGCGGCCGCGCTGACCCTTCCGTCCTGAACGGGCAAGGCCAAGTGCCTTTCAGGTCAGCGCACCCCGCGCATCCACACGGATGATGCGCTCCACCGCTCCCAGTCCCAACCCACCCCGCACTCCGATCATGAAGTCGTACAGATTCACCGTGGGATCGCAGTGCCCAGGGATCAACCACAGCATGCGGCCCAGGGCAGGCAGGCGGGCTTTGTCGCCTTCTGCATACAGCAGGCCATGCTCGTCACCGCCGTTGGCATAGCGCAGCGCGCGGCCGGTGGACAGTTGGCCCACCGTAGGCAGGCCTGAGTCGATGGCATGGCTCTTGTGGCCCGCGTCGCACACGGCGTGGCTGTCGCGCACCGAAATCACCTGGGTCTTGACGAATAGGGCGTGCTCAAACGCGGGTTGGGCGGGCTCGCGTTCGTTGCGTGCGTAGTCGCCGTCCATGAAGAGGAACGACCCCGCCTGCAGTTCGCCATACACGCCGCTGGCCGCTTCGTGTACCAGGGAGCCGGTGCCAGAGCCCGTGACCAGCGGCACAGGCAGCCCGGCAGCGATGATCAGATCGCGCGTGTAGGCGGCCTGTTGTACCACCTGGGCGATGGCTTCGCGCCGTTCTGCGGCGGTGGCCAGGTGTTGGGCGCGGCCGTGGTAGGCCTGCAGGCCAGCGAAGCGCAGCCGGGGGTGCCGGGCCACGGCCAAAGCCAGTGCCACGGCGCTTTCACCGGGGGGCACGCCGCAGCGGCCCTGGCCCACGTCAATTTCGACCAGCACGTCCATGCCCGCATCGCTACCCGAAAGAGCCATGGCCTCGGCCAAGCGTTCAATGCCTTCGGTGCTATCTACGCACACGGCCAAGCGCCCACCACGGCTGGCCAGCGCTGCAGCCAGCCGCGCTGCGCGGTGTAGCTTGGGCATGGCAATCACTTCGTTGGTGATGGTGATGTCCAGCACGCCGCCCGCTGCCATGGCTTCGGCCTCAGACACCTTTTGCACACACACGCCGGTGGCTCCTGCCTGCTGCATCAGCAGCGCCAGTTCGGCGCTTTTGTGCATCTTGGCGTGGGGGCGCCACCGCACCTGGTGCTTGCGGGCGAAATCGGCCATGCGCTGGATGTTGCGGTCCATCGCGTCCAGGTCAATGACGAGTGCCGGGGTGTCGATCTGGTCGACACGCTGGCCGATGAGGGCGGTCAGGGCTTCAGGTGTGGCTTTCATCGCGTGCGGCTTGGTCCAGGTGCTGTGTGTCGGCCCAGCCCACCAGGCTGAGGCCGTCGGGCGTCCACAGCAGGCGGTTGATGGCGGCATTGCCCAGCAGCCAGGTGCGTGGGGCTTGGATGTCTTGGCGGGTGGCGGCGCGGTACAGAACGTCCAGCACGCCACCGTGCGCTACCAGCACGATCTGCCCGCCCAGGTGCTGGGCGGCGATCTCGTGCGTGGTTGCCGTGATGCGTTCGCGCAGGGCAATCAGCGATTCGCCGCCCTGCGGTGCAAAGTCCGGGTCGCGCTTGCGCCAGCGGTGGGCCTGCTCCGGGTCTGTGACTTCCAGCTCAGCAAAGGTATGGCCTTGCAGCACGCCAAAGCTGCGTTCGCGCAGCCCCTGGTGGGCGGTGAGGGGGGCTCGGGTGGTCTCTGCAATGGCGCTGGCCGTGACCCAGGCGCGCTGCAGGTCGCTGCTGTAGATGGCGTCGATGGGCTCGTCGGCCAGAGCCAGTGCGGCCTGGCGCGCCTGCCACAGGCCGGTGTCGTTCAGTGGAATGTCCAGGTGCCCTTGCAGGCGGGTGTCCACATTCCAGGCGGTTTCCCCGTGGCGGATGGCGATGATGCGGGTGGCTTCCATGCAAAGGTCAGGGTTGGGTCGGGAGGGGGATGCGCACTTGGCGAGAGCCTTGGGGGGGCTGCGGAAATCCATTGAGCGCTGCGTCAAACAGCACACCGTACACGGCCGGGTCAGACACCCACACATCTTCGTGCACGGCCGATGTTTCATACACCACGGTCTGGGTGCGGGCGTCGCGCATCACAATGCTCACGGCGCGGCGGTGCAGGGGAGAGGGCTCGCCCAGGTTCCACATGCCGCGCATGCCCCAGCCGCCACGGCCACCGTACCAGCCCCAGCCACCAAACGCCCAGCCGGGGCCGTCATAAAAAGGATCACGGCGGGGGGTGAAGCCGGCCTGTGCGCCCAGTTGCACCACCCATTGCCCTGCAGTGTCGTCGCGCTGCAAGCCCGCGCGCGCCAGGGCCTGCTCGGCCAGCGCAAGAATGGGGTCAAACGACGCATCTTGCTGTGAGGGCAGGCGCTCAAGCCGGTAGGTCATGGGTTGCTGTGCGCTGGCGGTGGCGGGCAGTTGCGAGAAGCTGCGCACATCGCCCTCCACCACACGGTGGGTGGCGCACCCTCCCAGCAAAGCGGCCATGCCCAGCAGCACGGCGTATTTTTTCCAAGACGAAGTGGTCATGACAAGTCTCCTGAGGCGTTGGCAATGGACGGCTGCGGTGCAGCGTATTGGCTGGGTGGGCCTTCAGGTTGGAGTGGGCCGCCTGGCTGGGGTTCAAACAGATAGGACTGGCACACACGGGATGCCGCATTGGACGGTCGCAAGCCGCGTGTCAGAGTCCAGTGCTCAGCTGATGTGCACTACCTGCACGCCCGGCAGGGCGGGCGGCGCGGCAAACTCTTCCTTGTCAAACGCCTTGTCGCCGTCTTCGTTGGCAATGCCCGTGGCCTTGGCGTTCTTGAAGTCGTAGAGGCTGCCGTCCAGCAGGTGCGAGGGCACCACGTTCTGCAGGGCGTTGAACATGTTCTCGACCCGGCCAGGGAAGCGCTTTTCCCACTCGCGCAGCATCTCGCCCACCTGTTTGCGCTGCAGGTTCTCCTGGCTGCCGCACAGGTTGCACGGGATGATGGGGAAGTTGCGGTGCGCAGCCCAGCGGGTGGTGTCCTTCTCGGCCACGTAGGCCAGCGGGCGGATCACCACATGCTTGCCGTCGTCGCTCACCAGCTTGGGGGGCATGCTCTTCATCTTGCCGCCAAAGAACATGTTGAGCAGCAGCGTTTGCAAGATGTCATCGCGGTGGTGGCCCAGCGCGATCTTGGTGCAGCCCAGCTCGTCGGCCACGCGGTACAAAATGCCCCGGCGCAAGCGGCTGCACAGGCTGCAGGTGGTCTTGCCCTCGGGGATCAGCTTCTTGACGATGCTGTAGGTGTCTTCGTTCTCGATGTGGAACGGCACGCCGGTGCTGGCCAAATACTCGGGCAGCACATGCTCGGGAAAGCCGGGTTGCTTCTGGTCCAGGTTGACGGCCACCAGATCAAAGTGGATGGGCGCGCGGGCCTTGAGCTTGAGCAGGATGTCCAGCAGGGCGTAGCTGTCCTTGCCGCCCGACATGCACACCATCACCTTGTCGCCTTCTTCAATCATGTTGAAGTCGACGATGGCCTTGCCCACCTCGCGGCACAGGCGCTTTTCCAGCTTGTGGGTTTCGCGTTCGATTTTCAGCCGGGCGGCGTTGGCTGTAGGCTCCTGGGGGGCTTCGGCCTCTTCGGTCCAGCCGCTGAGTACCGGGGCGAGGGTGGGGTTGGGGTTGTTGATCACTGCGTTCATAGATTTACCACTGCCCCGTTTCCATGCGAATCGCCACTTCGCAGTCGTCAAATATTTCCAGCTTGGCGATCTTCACGCGCACGCCCAGCACGCCGGGCAATTGCATCAGGCGGTTGGCCAGCTTGCCGATCAGGCTCTCGAGCAGGTTCACATGCTCGGCAGTGCACTCGTCAATGATGATCTGCCGCACGCGGCGGTAGTCCAGCACATGGCCGATGTCATCGTCGCGCGGGGCCAGGGGCTGCACACCCAGGCTCAGCTCGGCATCGACCTGGATCGGTTGCGGGTCGGTCTTCTCGTAGTCGAGGATGCCCAGGTTGGCGTCAAAGCGCAAACCGGTGAGCGTCAGGATTTGCGTGCCTGTCATCTGGGAGGGGGCTTGTGTCATGGTGTGGGGCGCGTTCTGTATGGGGGCTCGGGGGCTCACATCAGCGAGAAGTCACGTTCAAATTTCATCAGGTGCTGGCCGCCGTCCACCAGCAGCGTGGTGCCGGTGATAGAGCGGTTTTCCAGCGCAAACTTCACCGTGGCGGCAACGTCTTCGGGGGTGGACGAGCGGCCCAGGGGGCTGAGGGCATGCAACTGGGCAAACTTTTCGTCGCTCAGCATATGGCTGGTCAGCGTCAGGCCCGGGGCCACGCCCACCACGCGCACGCGCGGGGCCAGCGCCATCGCCAGCATGGTGCCTGCCGCCTCCAGCGCCGCCTTCGAGAGCGTGTAGCTCATGAAGTCGGGGTTCTGGTTCCACAGCTTCTGGTCCAGCAGGTTGACCACGGCGCCTTGCGCTTCGGCGTCTCCTGCGGCTGCGCGGTCGGCCACATGCTGGTGCAGCGCCTGGGCCAGCAGCACGGGCGTGGCGGTGTTGCTGCGCAGGTGCTTTTCCAGCGCGGCAAAACCCAGGGTGTGAGCGGTGTCGTGCTCAAACAGCGAGGCGCTATTGACCACCGCGTCCAGTTGGCCAAAGTGGGAAATCACCCGGGGCACCAGGCCGCGCACGGCGGCTTCATTCTCAAAATCTGCATCAAAATGGGCGCTAGAGCCCGCCAAATCAGCGCAGGCAGCTACGGTATCGATAGCATCTTGCGCCGAGGCGCGGTAGTGCACCGCCACTTGCCAGCCGCCCGCCGCCAAAGCCAGGGCAATGCTGCGGCCCAGGCGCTTGGCAGCGCCGGTGACCAGAACGGTTCGAGGACTGGGAAGGTGGGACATGTGGTGGACAATGCGGGCCGTGACCCAAAGACCCGACAGTTTAACGACCGCCCTGCACCAGCACATCACCCAGGCCATTGCCGCCGAGGGCGGATGGCTGGGTTTTGACCGCTTCATGGCTTTGGCCTTGTACACGCCCGGCCTGGGCTACTACGCCAACGACTCCACCAAATTCGGCGCCATGCCTGAGTCGGGTAGCGACTTTGTGACCGCGCCCGAGCTCACGCCTCTGTTCGGCCAGACGCTGGCTGTGCAGGTGGGTGAGGCCCTGGCAAAAACCAGCACCGACGAAGTCTGGGAGTTTGGCGCAGGCTCTGGCGCCCTGGCGCTGCAGTTGCTCGACACCCTGGGCGACCGGGTGCAGCGCTACACCATCGTCGATCTGTCGGGCAGCCTGCGCGCGCGCCAGCAGGCCAAGCTGGTGGCGCACGCGCACAAGCTGCGCTGGGTGGATGCCTTGCCTGAAAAGTTCAGCGGCGTGGTGGTGGGCAATGAAGTGCTGGACGCCATGCCCGTGCAACTGCTCGCGCGCCACGGCGGCCAGCAGAGTGGTGTGTGGCACGAGCGCGGCGTGGCAGTGGCCGAGGACGGCCACTTCGCCTGGGCCGACCGCCCCACCGACCTGCGCCCGCCCATCGCCATCGAAGGCCCACAGGACTACCTGACCGAAATCCACGCCCAGGGCGAAGGCTTCATCCGCATGCTGGCCGACCGCCTGGAGCGCGGCGCCGCCTTCTTGCTGGATTATGGTTTTGGCGAAGACGAGTACTACCACCCCCAGCGTCACATGGGCACCGTGATGTGCCACCAAGGCCACTTGGCCGACGGCGACCCGCTGGTGGAAGTGGGCCGCAAGGACATCACCGCCCACGTCAACTTCACCGCCATGGCGCTGGCTGCGCAGGAGGCGGGCATGAACGTGCTGGGCTACACCACGCAGGCGCATTTCCTCATCAACTGCGGTTTGCTATCAAAAGTGGAGCTTCTACCGCAGTCAGGACGGGCGACAGCGGCCAAATTGATCATGGAACACGAGATGGGCGAGCTGTTCAAGGTTCTGGCCCTGGGCGCTGGCGATGCGTGGGAGCCTGTGGGGTTTGTGCACGGGGATCGGTCACACCGGTTGTAGGCACACCAACCTGTCGGGTACGGATACGGAGGGTCGCTGCCCATAGTTGCCCAGCGCATAAGGGTCTGCAAGAAGCTTCGTTGCCGGGCCATCAGGGGGTGCCTAGGCTCGGGGGCTTCCTGCTTTCACGGCCGGGGTGCTCCCCTCGGTGTTGCCATGCGCGTTTTGCTCCACCCCATTCTTTCGCTGTGCCTGCTGGCCAGTGCCGCCCTGGCGTCCTTGGCCCACGCCGACAGTTATCCGACCAAGCCCATCCGCGTGGTGGTGCACAACACCCCTGGCAGCGCGCTGGACATCGTGGCGCGGCGCGTGGGGGCCCGGCTGGCTGACCAATGGGGACAGCCTGTGGTGGTGGACAACCGCGCGGGTGCAGGCGGCGTGATCGCGACGGACGCTGTAGCCAAAGCCTCACCCGATGGCTACACGCTGCTGGCCGGAGCGGACGGCCCCATCACCATCCTGCCCACGCTGGCGTCAAGCTTGCCCTATGACCCCCGGCGTGATCTGGTGCCGGTGGTGTCCTTGGGCGAGACCGACTTCCTGCTCGTGGCCCACCCCAAAACCGGCTTCAAGACAGTCGCCGACTTTGTGCGTGCGGCCAAGACCCGCCCGGGGCAATACAACTACGCCTCGGCTGGCAACGGCAGCCCCCAGCACTTTGCGGCCGAGCTGCTCAAGCAGCAGGCGGGCATCTATGTCACCCACATTCCGTACCGGGGCGGCCCGGTGGGCCTGGCCGATGTGGTGGCGGGGCAGGTGGATGTGATGTTCATTGCCGTGGGCCCCGCTTTAGCCCACGTGCAGGCCGGGCGTCTGGTGGCCCTGGCCAGCGGTGGCGAGGCGCGCCACCCGCTGCTGCCCACCGTCCCCACTTTGTCTGAGACCTATCCCGGCCTGCGCGCGGGCACCTGGTTTGGCCTGTTTGCCCCGGCCGCCACCCCGCCCGCCGTGCTGGAGGCCTTGGGCGCCGAGGTTGCCAAGGTGCTGGCCGATCCCCGCGTGCGCAGCGACCTGGCCGCGCAAGGCATCCGTGCCACCGGCTACCCGCAAGGCCGCTTCACAGCGTTTGTGAGCCGGGAATCGGGCAAGTACGCCACCCTGGTCAAATCCGCTGGCATCCGGGCCGAGTGAGCAGGGCTGCGCAATGACAACCCCCGTCTTTCCCCCGCTGCAACACGACCCTGCCATTGCCGCCGCAGGCCCGCACTACGCCCCCGCTGGGCTCTACGCATACAGCAAATCCCTGCCGTTCATTGGCCGCGTCACCTGCAACGTGACCGAGATTGAAGCCGGTAGCTGGCAGGAAATCGTCCTGGACTACGAGGTGGGCGCCTCGGGGGTCGCGGACGGCGCCTGGATCAAGGCCACCTTCAAGTTCTACTCGGACTGGGCCTTGTTTCAGACCTCTGACCCCAAGGGCGCAAACTTCATCAGCGCCGAATACCAGGCGGGGCCGCTGCTGCCAGGGCAAAGCCCGGCGTCGGTGCAATCGCTGGCAGTGCGGTTTGACCAGAAAGGGCACGAGCGGCCCTACCAGAAGGCCGTCATCGTGGACATGGTGGATGGCTACCTGAACGCGGGCGACCACATCATCATCCGCCTGGGCGACCGCCGCCGGGGCGGGCCGGGCACGCGGGTGCAGACTTTTGTGGAAGACGCCTTCCACGTGCGGTTCTATGTGGACCCGCTGGGCACGTCGCGCTTTGTGGCGGTGCCTGATGACGTGGTGATCCGGGTCTCGCACGGCCCTGCGTCACAGCTCTTTGTGAATGCGCCGCGCTATGCACAACCCGACCAGCCCCTGCCCCTGCGCATCTCGGCGCTGGACCGCTGGGGCAACATCGTGCGCCACTGGGCCCAGCCCCTGGTACTGCGGGTGCTGAAGGAGGGGGCTGTGGTGCAAGAGCTGCCATTGGCCTTTGACGCCGACCGCTGGGCCAGCACGGGCCTGGCGGGCGAGCAGGCATTGCGCTTGCCCGAAGGCCGCTACGAGCTGCAAGCCCATCTGCCCGGCGCACCGCAGGTGCCTGTGGCGCAGTTCACCGTGGATGTGTCTGCCGCCTTCCCAACGGCACGCCCCTTGTATGCCGACTTGCATGTGCACGCCCACGACACCGTGGGCACCAACAGCCCGGCCTACAACGCAGCCTATGCCCGCGAGATTGGCGGGGTGGACATCTTTGGCTACACCGCCAACGACTTCCAGATCACCGACGCGAACTGGCAAACCGGCCTGCAGGCCGTGCAAGCTGCCAACCAGCCCGGCGAATTTGTGGCCTATGCGGTGCAAGAGTGGTGCGGCAGTTCTACCGCTGGCGGTGACCACAACGTGGTGTTTTTGGGGGATGAACGCCCCGGCTTTCCGCACAACGCCAAGGGCGAGCACAACCGCACTTTTGTGTGGAACGAAGACATGAAGGGCACGGGCGTGCAGCTGGGCCGCTGGCCCGTGCAAGAGCTGTGGGCCGCCTACGCAGACGATGCGGAGAACCACCTTGTCATGCCCCACGTGGGTGGGCGCCGCTACATCCCTGACTGGCACCACCCGCAGCTGGAGCGGCTGGTAGAGATTGCATCGACCTGGGGGCACTTTGGCTGGCTGTACCAGGACGTGATCCGGCGCGGCTACCAACTGGGCGTGGCCGCCAGCAGCGACGAGCACCGGGGCCGCCCCGGCGGCGGCGCGCCTGGTGTGCAGGTGTTTGGCGTGCATGGCGGCCTGACGGGCGTGCTGGCCGACCAGCTGGACCGTGCCAGCGTGGGCCGCGCCCTGCGCGCGCGCCACACCTGGGCCACGACGGGCGAGCATGCGGCCGTCATCACCCGCGTGGGCGAACACCGCCAGGGCGACGCCTTTGACTGGCAGGGCGAGGCGCCCGTTCACTACCAGTTCCTGGGTCAGAGCGGGTGGGAGTATCTGGCGGCCTACGACCACACAGGCCGCATCTGGGAGCGCGACCTGCACCGCGAGCTGGGCTACTCCGAGCGGCGCATTCGTCTGCGCTGGGGCGGGGCGCGCATCCCTGACCGCTACCGCTGGGCCGCCTGGCAAGGGCGTATCCAGATCTTGGGCGGCACGGTGCTGGGCTTTCACAGCCATGGCTTTGAGCACGCCGAAGAGTCCGCTTGGCGCGCCGGCCCCACCGAACTGGGATTTCGCAGCGACACCTATGGCGATGCCGATGGCATCGAGATCGAAGTCAGCCGTCTGGCGGATCTGCGCATCGTTGTCAGCGGCACCATCGACAGCTTCGTCAAGGTGGGCGATCCGCTGCAGTCCAACCCGTTCGTGCACCGCCCGGACTTTCACTGGGAAGTCTCAGGCGCTGAGTTGCTGCAGGCCGGGCGCTTGCAACTGGACCTGGGCGGCACCGAGCTGTTTGTGGCCCTGGAGCGCCTGACCGATGCGCCCTTGCCCCAGTCCGTGGAAGGCGTGGTTGCGGTGGCGCCGCAGAACGCGCCCTTTGGTTTCAGGCCCGTGTACTTCCACGGGCGCCAGCGCAACGACAGCAAGGCCTGGTCTTCCGCGCATTTCATCCGTTTCAAAGAGTGAGCGCATCTCAAAAAACTCCCCTGGCGTTGTTGTCCCGTCTTGTCGTACCGCTTGTACTGCCTGCGACGGAACGCCTAGAGCGTGTTATGAACTTCCCGCTGCAGCCAGCACCCGTGCGGCAGCGGGCAACATGAGCACCGCAAACACCAGGAAATGCAGCCCGCCGAGCACTTCGGGTAGTCGCTCGTAGTCCCGCGATAGCCTGCGAAACCTCGCCAGCCAGCCGAAGCTTCTCTCCACCACCCAGCGGCGCGGCAGCAGTACAAAGCCTTTCTTTGCCTCGGGCAGCTTCACGATGTGCAGGTCGATGCCGTTGTCCTGCGCCGCTTTGGATGCCGCTTCACCCGTGTAGCCTTGGTCTGCCCAGGCCAGTTGTACCGTGTGGCCCGTGGCCTGCTGTACGTCTTCGCACAGGCGCTGCACCTGCGCACGTTCCTGTTCGTCTGCAGGCGTGACATGCACTGCCAGCAAGTGGCCCAGCGTGTCCACGGCCATGTGCACCTTGCTGCCGCGCTTGCGTTTGTAGCCGTCGTAGCCTGCACGTGGACCGCTCTCGCAACTCGATTGCAGCGTGCGCCCATCCATCACTACTGCGCTGGGCTGGCCCTGGCGCCCCTGTGCTACGCGAATGATGGAGCGCAGATCCGACACTATCGCCTCGAAGCAGCCCGCGTCAAGCCAACGCCTGCTTTGCTGGTAGACCGCCTCCCACGGCGGCAGATCGTTGGGCAGCATCCGCCAGGGCGCTCCTGCGCGCACCAGCCAGCGCAGCGCGTTGAAGACTTCGCGCAGATCATGCTCGCGCTGGGGCGCGTGCTGATTCATCAAGGTCAGGTAGGGCGCAGCGAAGCTCCATTCTTCATCGCTGACGTCTGTCGGGTAAGGCTTGCGGGGCATCTGCAAACTCTACCCTTGGCTCCGTGCTCACGCAGCAAAGTTCATAACACGCTCTAGCCAGGGCCGCTTCGCTGAGTTTTTTGAGCCGCTTTCAGCGCGGCACGGGCGGGGTGCTTGGATGATTTGGTTTTAAACAACCAAAAAATTATTCGTTCTGAATATGAAGATGGCTTCGTACAGTGAACACCAGTCCCGTTCTAACGGTTCATTCACGGCGCCTCACCGGTTCGCCGATTTCCAGGTTTTGATGTATGTCCGCTGTCCTGACCCCCACCGCTGCACCCTCTCGCTCCACCTCGCCCATCACCATCGCCCCCCTGGGCGACGTGCTGGGCGCTGAAGTCATCGGCCTGGACCTGTCCCACCCGCTCGCCGCCGATGACTTTGCCCGCATCCACCGCGCGCACCTGGATCACCATGTGCTGGTGTTTCGCGACCAGCACATCACGCCAGGCCAGCAGGTCGAGTTCAGCCGCCGCTTCGGCCCGCTGCAAATTCATGTGCTGAGCCAGTTTGCGCTGGCCGGACACCCTGAGATCCTCATCATCTCCAACATCAAAGAGCACGGCCAGCCCATCGGCCTGGGCGACGCCGGGCACTTCTGGCACTCGGACCTTTCGTACGTGGAAAAGCCCAGCCTGGGCTCCATGCTGCATGCGCAGGAGCTGCCCGCTGAGGGCGGCGACACGCTGTTTGCCAACCAGCATCTGGCCTGGGACAGGCTGCCTGAGCACCTCAAGACTGCTGTGCAGGGCCTGCGGGCCGAGCACACCTACCTGGCCCGCTACGAAGAGCTGCGCGCGCGCAACCCGTGGCGACCTGCGCTTACGCAAGAGCAAATCGACAAAGTCAAACCCGTGGTGCATCCCGTGGTGCGTACCCACCCCGAAAACGGCCGCAAGGCGCTGTTTGTGAGCGAGCATTTCACCACCCGCATCGTGGGCCTCCCCGAGGACGAAAGCCGTGACCTGCTGGGCCAGTTGTTTGCCCACAGCACGCAGCCGTCACTGCAGTACCGCCATGCCTGGCAGCCGGGGGATATGGTGTTTTGGGACAACCGCTCCGTCACCCACCTGGCCGCAGGCACGCCCGAGCACCTGCGCCGCAAGCTCTACCGCACCACCATCGAAGGCTCTGTGCCTTATTGACCCGCCGATAGGCCGCACTGGGGCGCACCGCTCGACTTTTTTGACCACTCGCCACTGTGCCTGGCAGAGCCCAGGCGCGCCGCTGCATTTTCTGGAGAAACCTGCCATGACCTTTGCCTTCCTCCCCTCCCGCCGCCGCTGGGCGCGCCGCACCACCGCTTTGCTGGCCGGGGCCAGTCTGCTGGCTGCGGGCCTGTCTTTCTCTGCCGCCGCACGGGCCGAGGGGCAGCTGCGCATTGCCGAGCAGTTCGGCATTGTGTACCTGCTGCTCAACGTGGCCCAAGAGCAAAAGCTCA
Source organism: Acidovorax sp. 106 (assembly GCF_003663825.1). Taxonomy (NCBI): domain Bacteria; kingdom Pseudomonadati; phylum Pseudomonadota; class Betaproteobacteria; order Burkholderiales; family Comamonadaceae; genus Acidovorax; species Acidovorax sp. 106. The sequence goes on from NZ_RCCC01000001.1 coordinate 2,367,814, forward strand.
TCGAAAAGCATGGCCGGGAAGCGGGGGTGGACGTGAAGGTGGATTGGGTCAAGCTCTCGGGTGGCTCGGCCGTCAACGATGCGTTGCTGTCCGGCTCCATCGACATCGCCGGGGCGGGCGTGGGGCCGCTGCTCACGCTGTGGGACCGCACCCACGGCAAGCAGAACGTGCGCGGCGTGGCCTCGCTGGGCAACTTTCCGTACTACCTGGTGAGCAACAACCCCAGCGTGAAGTCCATCGCGGACTTCACCGACAAGGACCGCATTGCACTGCCTGCCGTGGGTGTGTCGGTGCAGTCGCGTGTGCTGCAGCTCGCATCGGCCAAGCTGTGGGGCGATAAAGAATTTGCGCGCCTGGACAAGATCAGCGTGGCCGTGCCGCACCCCGAAGCGGCGGCGGCCATCATCAAGGGCGGCACCGAAATCACCGGCCACTTTGGCAACCCGCCGTTCCAGGAGCAGGAGCTGGCAGGCAACCCCAATGCGCGCATCGTGCTCAAGTCCTACGACGTGCTGGGCGGCCCGGCATCGGCCACCGTGCTCTACGCCACCGAGAAATTCCGCAAAGAGAACCCCAAGACCTACAAAGCCTTCATCAGTGCGCTGACCGAGGCCGCGCAGTTCACCGCCGCCAACCCCGAGAAGGCAGCCGACATCTACATCAAGGTGGCCAACGCCAAGATCGACCGGGACTTCCTCGTCAAGATCATCAAGAACCCCGAGGTGCAGTTCAAGATCGCGCCGCAAAACACCTTTGTATTGGCCGACTTCATGCACCGCGTGGGCGCCATCAAGAACAAGCCTGTGTCGTTCAAGGACTATTTCTTTGACGATGCGCATGTCGCCTCCGGGAGCTGATTCATGGCGCAGTCTTTGAACCGTTGGGTGCGCCGTGGCCTTTGGGCCTGCGTGGCGGCCCTGGCCACCACGGCCACCGCCGCCCAGGCGGAAGGCCGTATCCGCGTGGCGCAGCAGTTTGGCATTGGCTACCTGCTGCTCGATGTGGTGCGCGAGCAGCAGCTCATCGAAAAGCACGGCAAGCCACTGGGCGTGGACGTGCAGGTGGAGTGGGCGCAGCTCTCGGGCGCCACGGTCATGAACGAAGCCTTGCTGGCCGGATCGCTCGACATCGTCTCTGCGGGCATCCCGCCAGCCCTGGTGCTGTGGGACCGCACACGGGGCAAGCAAAACGTGAAGGTGGTGGCGTCGCTGGGTTCGTTGCCCAATTACCTGCTCACCAACAACCCCAACGTGCGCAGCCTCAAGGACTTGAGCGACAAGGACCGCATTGCTGTGCCTGCAGCGGGTGTGGGTTTTCAGTCGCGCACCCTGCAGATTGAAACGGCCCGCCAGTTTGGTGCTGCGGAATTCAAGCGCTTTGACACCATCTCGGTCAGCTTGCCGCACCCCGATGCCACAGCGGCGCTCATCAAGGGCGGCTCCGAGGTCAACACCCATTTCTCGAGCGCACCGTTTTACTACCAGGCGCTGGAGAACAAGCAGGTACGCAAGGTGCTGAGCTCGTACGACATTCTGGGCGGCCCAGCCACGTTCAACGTGCTCTACACCACCCAGAAGTTCCACGACGAGAACCCCAAGACCTACAAGGCGTTCTACAACGCGCTGGTTGAGGCCGAGCAGTTCGTCAAGGCCAACAAAGCCAAGGCGGCCGAGGTGTTCATCCGTGTGCAACAGTCCAAGCTGTCGCCCGAGCTGGTGCGCCGCATTGTGGAAGATCCCGAAAACGACTTCACGGTGACCCCACAGCGCACTTTCGTTTACGCCGACGAGCTGCAGAAGCTGGGCGTTATCAAGAACCGAGCCACTTCATGGAAAGACTATTTCTTTGAAGAGGCGCATGCCTTGCCAGGGAGTTGATATGGCCACCATCACCCATTTACCAGGGGCTGCATCCGCCCATGCCGCGCCGCCAGGGCCTGCCACCCCACTGCTGCAGGTGGACAATGTGAGCCTGGAGTACCGCACGCCGCAATCGGTGGTGCGCGCCACGCACCGCGTGAGCTTTGATGTGTACCAGGCCGACCGCTTCGTGCTGCTGGGCGCCTCGGGCTGTGGCAAGTCCACGCTGCTCAAGTCGGTGGCAGGCTTCATTGCCCCGGCTGAGGGCGAGATCCGCCTGGGCGGCCAGGTGGTGCGGGGCCCGGGGCCTGACCGCATCGTGGTGTTCCAGGAGTTCGATCAGTTGCCCCCGTGGAAGACCGTGGTGCAGAACGTGGTGTTTCCGCTGCTCGCCTCGCGCACCCTGGGGCGGGCTGAGGCCCGCGAGCGCGCCTTGCACTACCTGGACAAGGTGGGCCTGGCGAAGTTTGCCGATGCCTATCCGCACCAGCTCTCGGGCGGCATGAAGCAGCGCGTGGCCATTGCCCGCGCCCTGGCCATGCAGCCCCGGGTGCTGCTGATGGACGAGCCCTTTGCCGCGCTCGATGCCCTGACCCGCCGCAAGATGCAAGAGGAATTGCTGGCGCTGTGGGAGGAGGTGCGCTTCACGCTGCTGTTCGTCACCCACTCCATCGAAGAGGCCCTGGTGGTGGGCAACCGCATCGGTCTGCTCTCGCCCCATCCAGGGCGTGTGCGGGCCGAGATCAACAGCCACGCCTTTGGCCTGCACAGCGCGGGCAGCCCTGAATTTCAGGCGGCGGCGCAGCGCATCCACCATCTGCTGTTTGAGGGCGACGCCCCCGCCGTAGCCCCGGCCGAGCCCTGGAGGAAATCTGCATGAGCGCCGCCCCAGGAAATGCTGCCCTCATCGGCGGCCTGCAGCCGCCGGTGCGGCCTGAATACGAACGCCCGCTGGAGCCCCTGACCGGTGTGGCACCCCAGCGCCCGCTGCCCTGGGCGGCGCGCCTTTGGCAGCAAGGCTGGCTGCGCAAGACGGCCATCTTGCTGGTGCTGGCCCTGGTGTGGGAGCTGCTCGCGCGCTGGCAGGACAACGACTTGCTATTGCCCACCTTCACGGCCACGGCCCGGGCTTTTGTCGATGGCATCGCCACCGGCGAATTGCTGGGCAAGGCCGCGCTGTCGCTGGGCGTGTTGCTGCAGGGCTACCTGGCGGGCATCTTGGCGGCCTTTGTGCTGACCACGCTGGCCGTGTCCACCCAGATCGGGCGGGACCTGCTGGCCACGCTCACGGCCATGTTCAACCCCCTGCCTGCCATCGCATTGCTGCCGCTGGCACTGCTGTGGTTTGGTCTGGGCCAGGGGAGCCTGGTGTTTGTGCTGGTCCACTCGGTGCTGTGGCCGCTGGCGCTGAACACCTATGCAGGGTTTCAGGCCGTGCCTGAGACTTTGCGCATGGCCGGGCGCAACTATGGCCTGCGCGGCGTGCCGTATGTGCTGCAAATCCTCGTGCCTGCCGCGCTGCCGTCCATCCTGTCGGGGCTCAAGATCGGCTGGGCGTTTGCCTGGCGCACCCTGATTGCTGCCGAGCTGGTGTTTGGGGCGTCCTCGGGCAAAGGCGGGCTCGGTTGGTACATCTTCCAGAACCGCAACGAGCTGTACACCGACAAGGTGTTTGCAGGTCTGGCCATGGTGATTGCCATCGGGCTGCTGGTGGAGAACCTGGGCTTTCATGCGCTGGAGCGGGTGACAGTGCGCCGCTGGGGCGTGCAGCGCTGAGCTTCTGTTCAACGTGGTGACGCAAGGCGGGGCGGCCCTACACTCGCGGCATGCTCCGCTGGCTCATCGTTGTCTTTCTCGCCCTGGTGTTGATCAATGGCTTCTCACCTTGGCTGCAGCGCATGGGGCTGGGCCGCTTGCCGGGCGACTGGCGGTTTCGGCTCTTTGGGCGCGACTGGTACATCCCGTTGGCCAGCACCTTGCTGCTCAGTTTTGCGGCCAGCCTGATTGCCAAGTGGGTGTGAACTGTTGGCGGGGTTGGTTGAATCGCCAGGGGGCATCCCCAACTGTGAAGCCAATGCTCTGAGCACCACGAGAACCCCATGACCGAAGCCCTGCACATCGTCTGCCCCCACTGCCACACCACCAACCGCGTGCAGGCCGCCCAACTGGGCAGCGCGCCCGATTGCGGCAGCTGCCACCGACCCCTGTTTGCCGGCGCACCGCTGGAGCTGGATGCCACCAGCTTTGATAAGCAGGTGGCGCGCAGCCACATCCCGGTGGTGGTGGACTTCTGGGCACCCTGGTGCGGCCCCTGCCGCCAAATGGCCCCGGCCTTTGCCCAGGCTGCGCGCGAGCTGGAGCCACAGGTGCGCTTGGCTAAGCTCGACACCGAAGCGCACCAGGCGATTGCTGCGCGCTATGCCATCCGCAGCATTCCCACCATGGTGATTTTCAAGGGCGGGGCCGAGGTGGCACGCATCTCGGGCGCCTTGGGCGCGGCGGACATTGCCCGTTGGGTGCGCACGGCGGTGTGACATAAATCGCGTTTGGCGAAGGTTTGATGGCGGTGGGTGGTGCGGCGGTGGCTTTGCAGCCCGGCTGCGCCTCTGCCGCCCGTAAGATGGCGCGCTTTGAGTGGCCACCGCGCTGTGGACTGCTCTGCGTCACCGTATCGGACCTATCGACCATGACTCTCTTTCGCACCTTGTTCACCTGGCTGGCTGCTGCGGCACTGGCCGTCATCACGGCCATGTCTCCGGCCTATGCGCAAACGGACAAACCCATCGTCAACCCCTACGGCCAGTACCTGGCAGGGGATGGCTTGAAGATCGAAATTGCCACCTACCTGGAGAAAAACCAGAGTGGCATGAACGACATGCTGGTCAAGATCACCGGCGCGGCCGCTTACGAGGCGGGCATTGATGGCAAGACCTTGCGCTACTCCGCCGAGCCTGCGGGCACGGGCTACAACCTCAAGCGCGATGGGCGCAACCTGATGAGCGTGCGTTCATCCTATGGCCGCTGGCAGCAGATCGAGGTGTACTTGGCGGGCCGCACCTACCAGGTCACCCCACGCGAAGAGATGGCCGAGCGTGTGATGCCGTTGCACCTGTTGACGGACTACCGGCAAAACGGCGGCAAGTAAGCGCGGCCAACCCCCCCTGGCGTCGTTGTTCCGTCTTGTCGCACCCCTGTCTGCCTGCGACGGAACGCCTAGCCAGGGCCGCTTCGCTGAGTCGTTTTAGCCGCTCTAAACACGTTGCTCTTCATCGGTGGCCGCCCTCCGTCCTTCACTGCCGATGCAGCACCCGGGCCAGCGCATGGTCCAGCGCCAGCCACCCGCCACCGCGCCCGACCAGGTAGAGCATCAGCCCTGCCCATGACAGGTGCGTAGGCCAGGCGTCGGGGTACACAAAGAGCTGAATCACCAGCGTCATGCTCAGCAGCGCCAGGGCCGACAGGCGCGTGCACAGGCCCAGCAACAGCAACGCCGCAAACAGATGCTCTGACACCGTGGCCAGCTGCGCTGCCAGCTCGGGCGGCAGAATCGGCAGCCGGTATTCCTCGCGGAACAGGGCATAGGCCCCGTCGCTGATGGTGAACCAGCCATCGACCTTGGTGCGGGCCGACGCCCAGAAAATGCCCGCCAGCGCCACACGGGCCACCAGCGCCAGCAGGCTGTGGGGGGTCAGTCGCTGTGCCAGTGCCGCCAAGCGGTGGAGCCCGTGTGGCTCGCCGGGCTTTGTAGAAGTGTTGGGGCTCATGGGTTTTTCCATTCAAGGTGAAGGGGCGGCCAGCGCGCCTGAGTGCAGCAGCAGGGCCATCAGGGCGCCCAGGTCGGCGCCGGGTTCGGCAGCCAGGGCCGCGAGGGCAGCGACCTCCAGCAGGTCTCCCTTTTCGCAGGCGTTCAAAAATGCGACACCCGCTGCGGTCAAGGCCGTCCATTGCACGGCGCCCTGCGGGCGCGTGAGCAAGCCGCCATCGCCCTGCCAAGCGATGTCAGCAGGCAGCGTCAGTCCCTCGCGGTGTGCCTGCCACAGCGCAAACGCGGGGTGGGCTGGGCTGTGGTGCCAGCGGGCGGCGGGGTGCGGCCGCAGGGCCATGGTTGCCAAGGTGGATGCGTCTTGCGCCGCCAGCCAGTTGGCATCCAAAGCCTCGGCATCGGCAGCCAGGTGGCTGTCGGTCCAGCAGCGGTCCAGCCGTGCCACATCGGCCAGGTAAGGCAACTCGGCCGCTGGCCCAAAGTGCTCCAGAAAGGTGGCAAAGCCGTCGCCGTAGTGGGTCAACCGCGCATCTTGCGGCGGGTGGGCCTGGGTGTAGAGGTGCGCGGCAGCGCGAAACCACGCCTCTCCCACCAGCGCACACACCGTGGGGTAGTTGGCTTGCAATGCGTCGATGCAGCCTTTGGTGACGGTGTTGCGGTACACCGCAAACGCAGGGTGCTGCACCACGTTCGACATCGTCGCATCGACCCGTGCACTGGTCGATGGGGTGTGCCACAGCGCGGCAGCGAATGCGTCTTGAAAATCACTCAAACGCATGACAGCCCATCGGCCGTGGAGGCCTGCTGCCGTCCTTTGGGGGCATGCGCCGCAGCGGTCAGCATGGCATGTGCGCGGTCGCGCTCGGCTATCAGTTCGGACAAGGCAGGCACATGCTCGTCGCGCTCAATGAGGGTGGGGCGTGGGCCGGTGCGCGCCAGCACCTGCTGGTACAGCGCCCACACCGGCTCGGCCACGGGGGTGTCGTGCCCGTCAATCAGCAGGTGGGCGCCTAGTGCGGGGTCTGCGTGGTGGCCTGCCAGGTGGATCTCGGCCACGGCGTGCAGTGGGTAGGTGTCCAGATCGCTGGGTTCGCCCAGGTTGTGCGCGCTCAGGTACAGGTTGTTCACATCCAGCAGCAGGCTGCAGCCCGTGCGGCGCACCAGCTCGGCCAGAAAGTCGGGCTCGCTCCAGTCGTGGCCAGGCAGGGGTAGGTAGTGCGTGGGGTTTTCGATGGCAATGGTGCGCCGCAGGGCATCCTGCGTGCGGCCAATGTTGTCGGCCACGCGGGCCAGGGCCTCGTGGGTGCGCGGAAACGGAAGTAAATCTGGGTGGTAGGTGTCGCGCCAGGCCGACCAGGCCAAGTGCTCTGACACCAGCACCGGCTCGATGCGCTGCACCAGGGCGGCCAGCCGCGCCAGGTGCGCTGCGTCGGGCGGTGCATCGGCCGCCAGCGATAGCGACACGCCGTGCAGGGAGATAGGGTGGCGGCCCCGGATGGCCTGCAGCCAGGCCAGGCGCGGGCCGCCGTCGGCCAGGTAGTTCTCGGGGTGCACCTCCCACCACAAGCCGGGGGCGTTGCACTGCAGTGCGTCATCAAAGTGCTGGGGCTTGAGGGACAAGCCCGCTGTCAGTGCGTGTGCCATGGCTTGGGTGGGGCGGTGGTAAAGGTGCGGTGGGCCAGGGACTGATCAGGACTTCATGGGCATGAGCGAGCCCATGCCCTTGGGCGTCTTGATGCTGGCGCAGGTGCCTGCGGGCACAAACTTCCAGGCGTTGGCCTGGTAGTCCACCTTGGAGGTGCCCGCACAGGTGGTGCCAGGGCCTGCGGCGCAGTCGTTCTTGCCAGCCATCGAGACGCCGTAGCACTTCTCCATGGCGGGCTTGGCGCCATCCATGGGGGCAGCGGTGTTTTGTGCCAAGGCGGCGCCAGAGACCAGGGCGGTGAGGGCCAGTGCGCCCAGGGTGATGTTGCGAGATGTCATGGTGATGGCTCCTGAAAGGGGTTTAAAAGAATCCAGACCGTTTTGGCCCATGCCGTGACAGCATGTGTGCGTCGATCTGCGTTGTAATTCGCGCTGTGGCTGCGCCGGGTTACACCAGCGGCCACAAAAAACCTGAAGATATTTTTTCGACCTGCTGTAACCGGCGGGGCTGCGGCTGCGAATACCCCGTCATGGAGAACGCATGGAGATAGAAGAACAGCTTCGAGACCTCCTGTTGCTGGGCTTGGCGGCCGATGGCGCCGCATACCAGCGATTTCTGAAACAGCTGAGTGCGCACCTGCGGGCTTTTTTGCGCCGTCGCCTTGCCCAGCGTCCCGACGAGGTGGAGGACCTGGTGCAAGAAACCTTGCTGGCCATACACAACCAGCGCCACACCTACCGCCCCGAGATGCCGGTGACGGCCTGGGCGCACGCCATTGCGCGCTACAAGCTCATCGACTGGTTGCGTGCGCACCGCGTGAAAGAGGCGCTGAACGACCCGCTGGACGATGCCAGCGAGTTGTTTGCCAGCAGCGACAGCGAGGCCGCACTGGCCAAGCGCGACCTGGGCCAATTGCTGCAGACGCTGCCCGACCGCCAGCGCCTGCCCATCGTGCATGTGAAGCTGGAGGGGCTGTCCGTGGTTGAGACCGCGCAGCTCACCGGCATGTCGGAATCCGCAGTGAAAGTCGGCGTGCACCGGGGGCTGAAGGCCCTGGCCGCCAAGATCAGAAACATGGCTGGCGCCCACCAGGGTGGCAGTCCATCGCCGGGTGCCGCAGACTGACCGTGGCAGCGCCCACCAAGCACGTGAGTCCTGATACGTGAGCCCTGATTTGCAGAAGTCCCAAGGGGAATGACATGAAGACCGATGAATGGATTGAGATGCTGGCCGCAGGTGCCGCCCCTGTGCCCACCAGGGTGCTGGAGCAGCGCTTTGGCAGCGCCGTGGCTGCGGGCCTGGGTGGCGCCGTGGTGTTGATGCTGCTGGTGTTTGGCCTGCGGCCCGACCTGGCGCAGACTGCGGCGTTGCCCATGTTCTGGGGCAAGCTGGCATTTGCGGCGGCCTTGGCCGTGCCCGGCGTGTGGGCGCTGCAGCGGCTGGCACGCCCTGGCGCGCGGTGGGCGGGTGTGGCATGGTCGATGGCCTTGCCGGTGGCCCTGCTGTGGGCCATGGCTGCTGGGGCCTTGCTGCAACAGGCCCCGGCAGACCGCTGGGCCCTGGTGCTGGGCAGCACTTGGCGCACCTGCCCGTTCAACATTGCGTTGCTGTCGGTGCCTGCGTTCATTGCCAGCTTTTGGGCCCTGCGTGGTGCCGCGCCCACGCAGCTGGCCTGGGCTGGCGCGGGGGCAGGCCTGCTGGCGGGGGCCTTGGGGGCGCTGGTGTATGCGCTGCACTGCCCCGAAATGGCCACGCCTTTTTTAGCGGTGTGGTACGTGGCGGGCATGGCCATGCCGACCGCGCTGGGCGCAGTGTTGGGACCGCGTTTGCTGCGCTGGTAGCCGCGGGGCTGGGCGTTTGGAGCGGCTCACAAAACTCAGCAAAGCGGCCCTGGCTAGGCGTTTCGCCGCAGGCTGTACAGGCGCACGACAAGGCGAGACAACGACGCCAGGGGAGTTTGGTGAGTCGCTCTCAGCCCACCCGGCGGGTGTAGGCCCGGAACACCGTGTCCAGTTCCCAGCCCATCGCCTCATACAGCGCCTGCGCAGCGTGGTTGGTGTGCGCTGTGGTCAGGTCCATGCGCACGCGGCCCTGGCGGCGGGCGTGGTCTTCGGCGGCCAGCAGCAAGAAGCGCCCGGCGCCCTGGCTCCGGGCCGAAGGCGCCACAAACAGGTCGTAAAGCACATAAATGGGCGCGGCTTCCACCGAGCAAAAGCTGGGGTACAGCTGACAAAAGCCCACAGCGGCACCCGCGTCGTCCTGCGCGACCAGGATGACCGATTCGTTGCGTTCCAAGCGTTCATGGATAAAGCGCTGGGCGGCTGCCAGGTCGGCGGGCTGCTCGTAAAACTGGCGGTAGGCGTCGAACAGCGGCGCTATGGCAGCGGCGTCGGCCAGCGTGGCGGGGCGGATGTGCAGGCTCATGACTTTTGGAGTGCTGCGGATATTTCTGGGGCCGGAGTTGGTGTGGTCGGGGCGGTGCTTGCGCGCAGCCACTGCGCAACGGCTTCTACCCGGGCTTGGTGAATCCAATCGCCCACCTGGGGGCCCGTCACGCCTTTGGCTGCCGCCTTTGCCGCAATCTCGCGGGTAACGACGCTTTGCACGGCGGCCAGCACGGCCAGCAGGCGCGGGCGTTGCGGGTATGCAGCATCGTCAAAGCCCAGGCGGCCCCGGGCATCGCATTCGCAGGCCAGCAGCACTTCGGCAAAACGCTCGGGCTTGCGGATGGCGTCGCAGCGCTCCAGCAGGCGCACCAGCGGCCCGGCACCCAGGTCGCCGCTGCGGTGGATGTGGCCGTGTTCGCGCGCCACCACCTCGGCGGTCTCGCGGCAGTCCACAGGAACGCGCAGGCGCTCGGCCATGCCTTGCAGCAGGGTGGCGCTGCGCTCTTCGTGGCCGATGTGGCGCGGCAGGATGTCGGCGGGCGTGGTGCCTTTGCCCAGGTCGTGCGCCAGGCAGGCAAACCGCACCGTGAGCGGGGCGTTCAGCTGTGCGGCCATGTCCAGCACCATCATCAGGTGCACGCCCGTATCCACCTCGGGGTGGTGCAGCGGGGGCTGGGGCACGCCCCACAGGCAGGCCACTTCGGGCAGCAGCACCTGCAGTGCGCCGCATGCGCGCAGCACCTCGAACATGCGCGAGGGTTTGTCCTCCATCAGCCCGCGCGCCAGCTCTTGCCACACGCGCTCGGGCACCAGGTGATCGGCCTCGCCATGCTGCACCATCTCGCTCATCAGTTGCAGGGTCTCAGGCGCCACGGTGAAGTCGTGGTAGCGCGCCGCAAAGCGCGCCACCCGCAGAATGCGCACCGGGTCTTCGCGGAAGGCATCGGTCACATGGCGCAGCACCTTGGTCTGCAGGTCTTGCACGCCGTTGTATGGGTCAAATAGCTCGCTAGCGCTTGATGAATAAGCGCTGGCAGCTATTGAATTGATAGTAAGGTCGCGCCGCGAGAGATCTTCGGCCAGCGTCACGTCGGGCGAGCTTTGCACCACAAAGCCCCGGTAGCCGCGCCCGCTCTTGCGCTCGGTGCGCGCCAGGGCGTATTCCTCGCGCGTTTGGGGGTGCAGAAACACCGGAAAATCCCGCCCCACCGGCAGGTAACCCAGCTCCAGCATCTGTTCGGGCGTAGCCCCCACCACCACCCAGTCGTGGTCATTCACTGGTCGGCCCAGCAGCTTGTCGCGGACGGCGCCGCCTACCATGTAGATTTGCATGGGCATAGTTTAGGGTGGGCCCTCGGTCGTATATTCCAACCCACCATGTCCCTCGCCTCCGACCTCACCATTGCCCAACTCAACCCCGACGGCAGCGTGCCCGTGCCCACGGCGCCAGACGCCGCAGCGAACGCCGCCGCCGAAGCCCTGCAGCGAGAGGCACAGTTCGAGGCCCTGAAGGCCAAGGTCGAGGGCTTGCAAGAAATCCTGGCCAAGCCACTGGCCGACATTTTGGCCGAGCATGACAAGTTCAAGGAAGTAGCGGCCGCGTGGGATTCCTTCGGCGCGATGTGGATGCTGTCGCAACGAGCCATGCGCCGCGTGGCAATGGACTTGGCGGCTGCGCAGGGCGTGAGCGAAGAAGAGGTGGTAGCCCGCGCCATGGCCTACGCCAACCAGGTGCTCAATGTCGAAGACGAAGACCTGGGCGGCTCCGTGGCCCCGGCGCAGCAGGCGCACATTGCGCGGCACAAGGCGTTTTTGCGCAAGCAGTTTCGGTAGCGCGTGGTTCGAGGACTAAACGGACGGATAGACAGCGCCATTGCGCAGGGTTTCCTGCCGACCGTACTGGAAGCCTTCCTGAACACCGGCCTGAAAAAGCTTCGCTCATGGCTCACGATGCAGCCAGTCTCTTGGGCGTACCGAAACGCTACTTGGCATTCCGCGTCTTGTATCAACCATTCGCGGTACACACCTCGCAAGCCGCGCGCATGTCGGTCAACTCAGAACTGCATTTGCGCAGAAAACGCCACGCTGCGCGGCGCGCCCACGTAGTAGCTGTTGAGCCAGTAGTTTTTGTCGGCCACGTTGTTGACGCTCAGGCGCAGGGTCAGCGGCTTGCCTGACACTTGGGTGGCATAACGCACGCTCAGGTCTGCGGTGGTCACGGCGGGCAGGCGGTCGGTATTGGCAGAATCCGCCCATTGCTTGCCGGTGTAATAAAGGCCACCAGCCAGACTCAAGCCCGGTACGGGCAACGCGTATTCGGCATACACCTTGGTGACAACCTTGGCCACGTTGATCGGGCTCTTTCCGTCGAGATCGGAGCCCTTCACCTTGGGGTTGAGAGCCGTGATGCCGCTGACCACCGTCAACTTGTCGAACAGCTTGCCCGAGGCGTTGAACTCGATGCCGGTGTGCTTCTGGCGGCCGTCCTGCGTGTAGACGTTGTTGCTGTTCGTGAATTCATAAGCCTTCTCGATGTCGAAGATGGCACCTGTCAGCAGCAGCTTGCCAACGGTTGCCTTGACGCCGATTTCCTTTTGTCGGCTGACCATTGGCGACTGGACTTGGCGGGCGTTGCTCGCGGTGTCCGGTGCGGTGCCGCCCATTTCCAGGCCTTCGATGTAGCTTGCATAGGTGCTGAGCCAAGGCATGGGCTTGAACAGCAGAGAAACTGAAGGCGAATTGCGGCTCTTGTTGTAGGTGCCGCTCTGGATGTTGCTGCGGCTCACGCCCAGCAGCACCGACCACTGGTCGTTGAAAGTGATCTGGTCGCCGATCAGGTGGTTCTTGTTGAGATCCCGTCCCCCGTACTTTGGATCACCCACGGCGGGGGGAAAGTTCGGCTCCTGCACGTAAGTCGGTGCGGTGAACGAGTACGGGCCTTGGGGCCCCGTGCTGAACTGGCTCGGAGAGTCGTAGTACTTGTCGGAGTACATGGTGTAGCCGACGGTGATTTTGTGGGCAACCGAACCCGTCTTGACGCTGATGTCGGCCATCGCTGAGCCAGCGTCGTAGACGTCTTTGGTGAGGCCGGCGCGGGTGCGGATCTGCTCGAAGCTGGCGGGCGTGCTCACCAGGTTCACCGTGTGGTCGCCTGTGCGATCCAGAAAGTCGCGCGCGTAGGCACCGCGCAGCGTGAGAGCGTCGTTGACCTGGTAGGTCAGCTTGCCCATGAGTTTGGTGTTTTCGAATTTGTCGCTGACCCACGGCTGGCCCCAAAGCCGTTTGGCGTCGGGTGCGCTGCCGTGTTTCACCCCATCGAAGAACCAGTAGGCGGAGGTGCCGGTGGTCTTGTACTGGTTGTAGACGCCATTGAGTTCGAGCAGCAATTGATCGGTCAGTTGCCAGTCGGCTGCGGCGCTGACCAATTGCCGGTTGATCTTCTGGTCATCGATGGCGGTGCTGCCGTCTTGCTTGACCAGGTTGAGCCGGTAGCCGGCCCGGCCGGCTTCGTCGATTCGGCCGCCGAGGTCAGCGTGCACATAGGCTTGGCTGCCGCCGTAGTTGCCGACGGTGACGCTGTTCAGCCGTTCGATGGTCGGGCGCTTGTAGACGAAGTTGACCATGCCCCCCGGCTGTGCTGCGCCAAAGAGAAAGCCCGAGAGGCCATTCAGGATCTCGACGCGTTCCTTGTCTTCGATCACGGCCGCGTGGTTGTACGGACGGCGCAGGCCGTCTTCCGCAGTGTTGTAGCCATCGAAACCCCGGATGTTGACCGAAGGCGACCAGCTCGTGATCTGTGGTGTGGTGGTGCGGGTGGAGGCGTTGAGCTTGTAGATGTCATCAGGCGACTGCGCCTGGATGTTCTGCACCAGCTCGAGCGGCACGACGCTCATGGAGAACGGCGTGTCCTGCAGGCCCATGCTGCCAAGGGCGCCGACAGACGAAATGGTCTTGGCTCTGTAACCGTCGGCGGCTTTGCCTTCCTGCTGCAACTCCGTCGTCAAGTCCACCTCGCGCGTGGCTGTGACTTGCACCTGCGGCAGTGTCTTGTCTGCGGCACTCGCAGCAGGTGCGCGAATGACCACTGCACTGCCTTCTCGTGCTGCCGATAGTCCGCTGCCGGACAGCATCCTGTCCAGCGCCTGTTGCAAGGTCAGGCGCCCAGAAACGGCCGACGCAGCGATTTTGGAGACCAGATCCCCCGATGTCAGCACCTGGGCGCCGGTCTGGCGCGAAAGCTCGTTCAAAGCCGCTGCGAGCGGCTGGGCCGGCACGCTGATGTTGAAGGTCGGCTCGCTCGCCTGTGCGGAGGGCTGTGCTGAAGCAAGGCTGCTCCAGCTGAGGAAGGTGGTGCCAAATGCGGCAGCAAGCGCGGCATTCAGAAGTCGGTGGCGAGGCGAAGAACGCATGGGTGAGGGCTCCAGGTTGGGTCAATGCGACGTATTCGTGCTTGTAGGCGGAGGGCTCGCGAAAAATCGGAGCCCTGGTGCTTCTCCATACAAGACGTTTGAGTTCGCCAAACAGAGACACCCTGTTTTGACCGCCCCGCCCCGCCCCGCCCCGCCCCGGAGTGCAGTGCAGTGCACTGCAGCTGGCGCGGCCTTTTTCAGCGAGCCTGCAGCTCCACGCTGCCATCCGGGCGGGCGACAGTTGTCACGGGAAGAATCGTCGGTAGCACCGCCACCAGGCCAGCTGAGTCGTTGGCGCGGAAGCGGCCCGACAGACGCAGGGCGTCGACGCGCTCGCTGGCACTGACGATCGGGCGGGGGCGGTAGCTGTTGACCGTCGCCAGTGCCTCGCCCAGGGGCATGTTGTCGAACACCAGCCAGCCTTCGCGCCATGCCGAGAGAGTCCGGGTATCGGTCTTCTGTACGGCCCCGGGGTGCCCGTCCTTCACTTCGACAAGTTCACCCCGGTGCAGATCGATGACTTCCCGGGGGGATGGGGCGGCTCCCTCGCGGGGGTAGACCCGTATGCGAACATGCCCTTGTTCGACACCGACGGTGATGGGCCCGCAGCGGTCGCGCACGGTGAAGACCGTGCCGATGACTTCGATCAGGGCGGAGCGCGTGTGGACCTGGAAGGGCCGCTGTGCGTCATGTGCGATTTCGAAGCGGACCTCGCCGCGAGCCATTTCGACGACACGGTGCTGTCGGTACAGCGTGGCGTCGATGGCGCTTTGCGGCGCAATGTCGAGCCGACTGCCCGGTGCATCGCCGATGCCGTCCACCAGCGTCACATTCAACATCTGCGCGATGCGTGTGCTGTAAGCCGCATGGAAAACGGGCTGCTGCCAGTACCATTGCACGCCGCGGCCCGCGACGAGGCCACCGCCTAACAGCCCTGCGATGGAAAGCAGCAGTTTGCGGCGCTGCGGCCTGGGGTTAGGCGCTGCCGCTGCTGTGGCCCTGTCGGCTGCAGACGTGTCGAAGTGCGCGCGCAGATCCCCTGCCATGCCGCCGAGTGCATCCCAGCGATGGCGAGCCTCCAAGAGCGCCGCTGCGTGCTCGGGCGATGTGTTGCGCCACTGGCTCAAGGCCACACGGGCGTGTTGCGCGGCTTCGTTGGTGGCGAGTTCGCTTTCGACGATCAGCGCCAGCGCCCGCTCAATCAAGCGTTCGCGCGGAGCGCTGATGGCCATGCTGCGGCTCAAGAGAAGTCTTCGGCTAGCGCAGCGTTGAAGCCTGCGCGGGTCTGCACGTGCTGGGGTTCGATCAGCTCTGCACGCAGCTCGGCGAACACCCTTGAGCAATCGATGGTAGCGCGCAACAGGTGCTTGGCCACCGCCATCTCGGTAATGCCTAACTGCTGTGCGATTTCCGCGCGCGTGTGGCCGTAGGCTCGGAACAGCAGGAACACTTCGCGCCGTCGCGGCGGGAGCTTTTCCATGGTCTCGACCACCCGCGCCAGCACGCGCTGCTGGGCCAGGATGTACTCACTGGACGGCGCTGTCAGGGGTGTGCCGATGGTGGCGTGCGTGCCCACCCATTCCTGCGCCACCTTGCGGTGGCGTGCTTCGTCGATGCACAGGTTGCGGGCCACGCGAAAGAGCAGGGCTCGGGGCGATTCGATGGCACCGTTGCGCTTGGCCTCCTCCGGTGCTGCATCGGTGGTGGACCCGGTACGGCCTACGCCAAGAGACTTTGTGGCCTGTGCGAACACCCGCTCGAAGCTCGTCTGTGCGATGTCGGCTGCGTAGTGCGGGTCCCTCAGGTCGCGAGTGAGCTGCCGGCGCAAGTCCGCATAGTGAGCTACAAGTTCCTGAACGAGGTCACGCATCCGGCTGCTTTCTCGCAAGCATCGATGAAAGGCCCCTGAAACCGCTTGCTGGTCATGCCACGGAGATCGCAGCCTCCCTCGGGAGGCAACAAAATGGCGGCGATGGCTCTGCGTATGGGTGTCCCTGGGGATGTTTTAATAAGAATTGTTCTTATTAAGTTTAGCATCGAACGGTATGCTGAGAGTTAAAGCGCTGCTTTGGCAGGGGCAGTTGCTCGGCTGCCTCTTGGGTGGGCTAAGGGCGTGGATTCCTATTCAGCAGCGTCTGGCCGATCTCATCCAACCGTTTATCGCTCAGTCCGTGACTGGTTTCGCGACTGTGAGTCGGAAGATGCTTGGCTTGAGCCAGGGCTTGCCTTGCCGCCGTGGGTTTCTATCGACGCAGAAGTCAGCTAGGTAGGCTGCGTGCGGGCTGAGCCGCGACCTGCGGGTATTGCGCCATCAGCGGGGCGTCTTCACCTCGGTCAAAGACTGAGGCAAGCAGCTTGTGCATTGCACCCGCCAGTACAACCAAGATCCAAAGCCCATCCAGTCGAAGTACAACGATCTGCGTGATTCACTCAAACACCGGCCTGAAAAAACTCCGCTCATAGCTCACGATACAGCCGGTTTCCTCAGCGTACCGAAACGCCGCCTGGCAGTCCGCGTCTTGCATCGACCGCTCGCGGTACACCTCGTAGGCCGCAAGGCTGTCAAACGTGAACAGCGCCAGCGCAATGTTGTTGGCGCCCTCGCTGGGCATGAAGTAGCCGTGGTGCTGGCCGCCGAACTTTTCAACCAGCGGAATCCACAGTTTTCCATAGTGCTCAAACTCCTTGAGCTTGCTCGTGTTGAGCACATAGCGCAGGTAGATAGTGACGGCCATGGTGCTGCTCAGCCTTTTGCAGGTTGCAGGCGATAGG
This sequence comes from Acidovorax sp. 106, assembly GCF_003663825.1. Classification (NCBI taxonomy): domain Bacteria; kingdom Pseudomonadati; phylum Pseudomonadota; class Betaproteobacteria; order Burkholderiales; family Comamonadaceae; genus Acidovorax; species Acidovorax sp. 106. The sequence goes on from NZ_RCCC01000001.1 coordinate 2,384,649, forward strand.
GTTCTTCAAAGTCGAGGAAATCCTTCTCGGCCAGGGCGTCGGCGATCCAGGCTTGCACGCCAGGCAGTTCGCGCACACGCTGCACGTAGCCAGCGATGGCGGCGGGCAGGGGCAGGGCGTAGGTGTGCAGGCGCATGCACACGGGGGCAAAGTAGGCGTCGGCCACGCTGAACGCACCAAACAGCATGGGGCCGCCGTGTTCTTCCAGCAGGGCGCTCCACATGTCCACCAGGCGGGCCACATCGGCGCGCACGGCGGGCTGGTCGCGCCAGATCAACGCGCCGGTGTCGGCCAGGTTCGCCTCAATGTTCATGGGGCAGTGGCTGCGCAGGGCCGTAAAGCCGCTGTGCATTTCGGCGCAGACGCTGCGGGCGCGTGCGCGGGCTTTGGGGTGGGCGGGCCAGAGTGGTTTGTCGGCCCAGGTCTCGGCCACGTACTCGGCAATGGCCAGGGTGTCCCACACCACCAGGTCGCCGTGGACCAGCACGGGCACCTTGCCGGTGGGGCTCACGGGGCCCATGGTGCGCTTGAACTCTGAGTCGGCCTCGAAACTGTCAAAGCGCACGTGCACTTCGTCAAACGCAATGCCAGCCTGCTTGAGCAGCACCCAGGGGCGCATGGACCAGGAGGAGTAGTTTTTGTTGCCGATGTAGAGCTGGAGCATGGGGTTCCTTGCGTTGAGGTGGATCGCCATGCTAGCGGCGATACCCCTTGGGCACTGTTGAAAAAAACGCCCCTGATTGATGCGCGAGACGCATCGGCCCATGGCTATCGGCCATAGACCGACAGCCACTCGCTTGCTAAACCGGCCAGACCACGCCGTTGTCGTTCAGGATGGCATCGAGCGGCAGGTCAAACTCTTCGGGCTCGAAGTCGTCCAGGTAGCCGTTGGTAAAGCCCAGGCCCACCGTGAAGGGCTTGGGCTGCAGTGTGGCCAGGGTGCGGTCATAAAAGCCGCCGCCGTAGCCCAGGCGGTAGCCGCCCGGCGCATAGCCCACGCAGGGCACGAACAGCAGCGTGGGCACGATGACTTCGGTGTCCTTGGGCTTGGGGATGCCGTAGGCGTCTTCTTCCATGGGGCAGCCGGGGTACCAGGCGTGGAAGGTGAGCGTTTTGTGCTGTTTGTTGACCACTGGCAGGCCGATGCGCCTGCGCAGGGGCTCGTCCAGCAGCTCGCCGTCTTCCTTCCAGCGATGCAGGGCGGGCAGGGGGTCAAACTCGCCCTTGATGGGCCAATACGCACCAATCACCGTGTCGGGTCGGTTGACCAGCCAGATGCGCATGACCTGCTGTAACAGGTCAGATCGCTGTAGGCGATCGGGCAGGTTGAGACGTTCTTCAATCAATGCGCGCCGAAGGGCTGCTTTGTCCATCAGATAATTCCCCCATGCAATTGCTCAGAGCGATTTTGACACCCCTTGTGGCCGCCGCCGTGCTGGCCACCACCGTGCCCCTTGTCCAGGCGCAAAACCGTGGCGACGATGCCCTGCTGGAGATGGGCCAAGCCTTTCGCAAAGGCGACCGCAAAAAGCTGGAACAGCTGCTGCCCACCGTGCGTGGCCACGCGCTGGAGCCCTGGGCCGCTTACTGGGAGCTGAAGCTGCGCCTGGGCGAGGCCAGCCCCTCCGAAATCCAGGGCTTTTTACAGCGCTACGCGGGTACGTACCAAGAAGACCGGCTGCGCAACGACTGGCTGCTGCTGCTGGGCCAGCGCCGCGACTGGGCTCAGTTTGCCGAGCAGCACCCCAGCTACCGCATGTCAGACGACAAGGAAGTGCGCTGCTACGCCCTGCTGATCGACACCATCAAGGGCACGGCCCCCGCCACGGCGGCCGATGAGGTGCGCCGCAACTGGTACGCCCAGCGCGACAACGACGACGGCTGCACCCACGCTGCGGGCGAGCTGTTTGGCTACAAAAAACTGGCTGCCCCCGACATTTGGCGCAAGGCACGCTTGGCGGTGGAGGCCAATCGCATCCGCGCCGCGCGCAGCGCCGTAGAGATCGTCTCGCCCGAATCCTCCGCCCAGGTCAAGGAGCTGATGGACTCGGCCACCAAGTACCTGCACAGCCGCGCCACCGCCCGTGGCAAGGCGCGCCAGGAGCTGGTGACCCTGGCCCTGATCAAGCTGGCACAGGGCGATGTAGACAACGCTGCCGCCCAACTGGACAGCAAATGGGGCGTGCACCTGTCGCCCGAAGAGCGCAACTGGGTGTGGGGCGTGATTGGCAAGCAGGCCGCGCAGCGCCTGTCGAATGACGCCATGACCTACTTTGGCAACGTGACCAAGGACGCAGATCTGAACGACGACCTGCTGGGCTGGAAGGTGCGCGCCGCCCTGCGCGCAGGCCAGTGGAAGGTGGTGCGCAAGGCCGTGGAGGCCATGAGCGACGAAGCCCGCAGCGACAGCACCTGGGTGTACTGGCGCGCCAAGGCCGTGCTGGCCGAAAAGCCCAGCGAGGCCGAACGCACCGAAGCCCGCCAGTGGCTGCAGGGCATTGCCAGCACCCGGGGCTTTTACGAGCAGCTGGCGCTGGAAGAACTGGGCCAGCGCGTGGCCGTGCCGCCCGCGCCCGCGCCCCTCACGGCTGAAGAAAAGGCCGCTGCCCGCGCCAACCCGGCGCTCAACCGCGCGCTCTACGCCATCATGCTGGGCCTGCGCAGCGAGGGTGTGCGCGAGTGGAACTACGCCACCAACCTGCACAACCCCGGCGGCATGGCCGAGCGTGATTTGCTGGCCGCCGCCGACTTTGCCTGCCAGCGCGAGGTGTGGGACCGCTGCATCAACACCAGCGAGCGCACCAAGACCGTGATCGACACCACGCAGCGCTTTCCCACCCCGTTTCGCGCCACCGTGGTGGAGCGCGCCCAGGGCATTGGCCTGGACCCCGCCTACGTGTACGGCCTGATCCGTCAGGAGAGCCGCTTTGTGATGGACGCCCGCTCGCACGTGGGCGCCTCGGGCCTGATGCAGGTGATGCCCGCGACGGCCCGCTGGACGGCCAAGAAGATCGGGCTGACCAACTTCACCCCAGACCAAATCTCTGACCGCGACACCAACATCACCATCGGCACCGCCTACCTCAAGCTGGCGCTGGACGACTTTGCGGGCTCCATGCCCATGGCCGCCGCCGCCTACAACGCAGGCCCCGGCCGTCCGCGCAACTGGCGCAACGGCCCGGTGCTTGACGCCGCCATCTGGGCTGAAAATGTGCCTTTTGCAGAAACGCGCGACTACGTGAAGAAGGTGCTGGCCAACACCACCAACTACGCGGCCATGCTCACCGGCCAGCCGCAGTCGCTGCGCAGCCGCTTGGGCACAGTGGGGCCGCGTGATGCGGCTGCTCCGGCAGTGAATGCCGATCTGCCGTGAGTGGCACAGTGTTTGCTATTAAAAGAGAAGCTGCTAGCGCTTGATGGGTAAGCGATAGCGGCACATTTCATTCAAAAGAGGGGGTGCTATGGTGCAATGGAAGGCTGCGGCGATGGCCGCCATGGTGGTGTGGGCAGTGGGCGTGCAGGCGCAGCCGGTGTACAAGTGGGTGGATGCGAACGGCAAGACGCATTACGGCTCGCAGCCCCCGGCCAGCAAGGACGATGTGGAGCCCATGAAGCTGCAGAGCACCAATGGCACCACCACAGGCAGTGGCACGGGTTCGGGCGGCTCCAGCGGCTCGAACGGGGCGGGTGGCAGCAAGAGCGCATCTGGCAAGGGTGCGACCGAGTACAACGCCGACGGCACCAAGAAGATCCCCAAAGACGTTCAGGAGTTTGGCGAGGGCCTGAAAAAAGCCCTGGGCACGGTCGACAAGACGGAAGTGCCCATGAACTGCTCGGTGGCGGTGAGCAACATCCAGTACCAGGCCGATCTGATGCTGGAGGTGGGCCAGAAGAACGTGCGCGACGGTTACATGTCCCAGGCGACTTTCGACGCCACGGCCCCCAAGATCCGTGAGGCCAAGGGCAAGTACAGCGTGGGCGATTGCCAGATTGCCAGCGGCAACAAGAAGTCGTTCTACCAGTGCATGTCCAGCAGCAAAAACCACGTGGCGGGGTGCGATAGCCAGTTCAAACACTGAGCGGTTGCATGGGGCTTGGCCGTGCTGCATGGGCCCCTCGCAGGAAAAAGAAGCCCGCCACTCTGCGGGCTTTTTTACGGGTGATTCAGTGGTGGAGTCTGGGACTGGACCCATACCGTAATTCCATTTCTAAATCACCCCTGACGTTGTTGCTTCGCCTTGCCGTGCTTGAGCACTGTCTGCGGCTTCGCGCCTAGTCAGGAATGATTTTGGAAATGGAATGATGTGTTCAAACATAGAAAGCCGTTCACGCTGAGCCTGTCGAAGCGCCGCGCGAGGCTCGGGCAGACCCAGCCCGAACGGCTTGGGTTTTGATAAAGAGAAAGCGAATCCGTATCAGCCGTTGTGCAGCGCCTCGCCCCGGCGCAATGCTGCGCCCGAGCGCTCCAGATCGGCCACCAGGCTGTGCAGCCAGGCGGTTTGCGGTTGGTCGGCAAAGTGGGCGCGGTGCAGCATGCCGAAGTAGGGCGTGCCCTCGGCCCACTGCTGCAGGGCGGGCACGGTGGTGTGCTGCAGCTCCAGCAGTTTGTACTTGAGCAGCACCTTGGCGGCATACAGCGCGTGCTTGCGCGGTGCGGCCACAAAGCTCTGCAGCCGCTGGCGCGCGGCGGCAATCGCGCGCGGCGCATCGGTAAACACGGGTCCGTGGCCGGGGATGACGGTGCGCGGGCCCAGGCGCTCGATCACATCCAGCGTGGCGGCCACTGCGTCGAAGGCTGCGGTGCCTTCCAGCTCTGGAAAGACGACGCCAAAGCCGTTCTCCCACAGCGCGTCGGCCGAGATGAGCGTGGCACTTTGCGGCTCAAACAGCACCACCGAATGCGGGTCGTGTCCCGGCGCGGCGTGCACCTGCCAGTCGCGCTCGGCCAGGCGCACGGTGGTGCCGGGCTGCAAGGCCGCGTCGGCTTTGAAGCGCGGGCAGTCCTGGCCGGTGGGGGTGTAGCTCAGGGCGTAGGCGTCCCATTGCGTGACCTGTGCCATTTGGCCGGGAGGGATGTGGGTGGTGGCACCAGGCCAGGCCACCTGCAGCGCGGCATTGCCGCCGCAGTGGTCGCTGTGCAGGTGGGTGTTGAGGATGCGCTGCAGCGGCTGCGCGCCCAGCGCGCTTTGCACCAATGCCACGGTCTGGTCGCTGTGGGTGCAGTAGCCGGTGTCCACCACGGTCGCCCCTTCGAGGCCCAGGCACACCACGTTGTTGGCCGAGAGCCAGCCGCGCTCCAGCACGGTGATGCCTGGGGGCAGGGATGCGGTCAACGGGGCGGTCGAGGGTGCGGGCATGGCGTGGGGGGCAGTGGCTGCGGCAGAGCCTGCAGCGTAGCGCACCGCACGGGCGCGCGGCCTCTCCAAAACCCCGAGAGGGCCTGTGCAGGGGGGCTGGGCACTGCCGCTGCCCGTTGGGGCTCAGCCCAAACAGTGGGGGAGTCGCTCTGGCGTCGGCAGTCGTGTAGGTCGGGTTAGCGCAGCGTAACCCGACGTTAGCGCTGCGTGCCCCGAGGGCGTCGGGTGATGCCCTTGCGGGCTAACCCGACCTACGGGGTCTGGGGGCTGGCTTCGACAAGCTCAGCCCGAAGGGGTGGCTCGCCCGATCAGAACGTGACGCCAGCCACCAGGATCACGTTGGCATACGGTGTGCACTCGCCGGTGCGCACCACCACGCGGGCGCGCTCGGTCAGGTGTTTGAATTCTTCGTGGCTCACGGTAGCGGGGGCCACGGGCAGCTGGCACCAGCTTGGCAGCAGGCCCTTGGCGCGCTCCACAGCTTCGGTGGCGATCACGGCTTTTTCCACCTGCAGCTCGGTCAGCACCACACGCAGCACATCGGCCACGGCCGGGATGCCGGGGGTCAGCGCCAGGTCGATGCGGCGCGGGCCGTTGGGGATGGGCAGGCCGACATCGCCAATGACCAGCATGTCGCCATGGCCCATGCTGGCAATGGCGTGGGAGAGTTCGGCGTGCAGCAAGGCGGTGCGTTTCACAGGGGGCTCCAGTCAGGGGGCAGGGGGCTTTGCGCCACGGCGGCGCGGGTGGGGATGGAGGGTTGGGCGCCTGCCTGCGTCACGCACAGGGCCGAGGCGCGGATGCCTTCGCGCACTGCCGCGTCGAGCGACTGGCCCTCGGCCAGCGCCACGGTGAGAGCACCCAAAAAGGTGTCGCCCGCCGCAGTGGTGTCCACCGCCTGCACCTTGCGGCCGGGGTGGTAGCGGCTGCCGTCGGCATCGGCCGCCACGGCACCGGCGGCGCCCAGCGTGACCACCACTTGCTGCGGGCCCTGGGCACGCAGCGCCTGGGCCGCCTGCGCTGCCTGGGCTGGGGTTGCTACCGCAGTGCCCGCCAGCGCAGCGGCTTCCACTTCGTTGACCACCAGCACGTCGACCAGGGGCAGCAGTGCCTCGGGCAGGGGCTGGATGGGCGAGGGGTTGAACACCACGCGCCGCCCGGCGCTGTGCGCGCACTGTGCGGCTGCTAGCACTTGGGGCATGGGGCTTTCCAGCTGCATGACCAGCGCGCTGGCTTGGGCCATCAGTGCTTGCAGCGACTGCAGGGCCGGTGCATCGAGCGTAAAGCGGGCGTTGGCGCCGGGCACCACCACGATGCGGTTCTGGCCAGATGCTTCTACCGTGATGGCCGCCAGTCCGGTGGGGGCTTCAGGGTCGGTGAGCACGGCGCTGTGGTCGATGCCATCGCGCTCCAGTTCGGCGCGCAGCGTGGCGCCGTTGGCGTCGTTGCCCACGCGGCCCAGCAGGTGCACTTGCGCGCCTTGGCGGGCGCAGGCCACGGCCTGGTTGCCACCTTTGCCGCCGGGCACATAGTGCAGGCCCTGGGCCAGTACGGTTTCGCCCGCGCCGGGTGCGCGCTGCACCTGCAGCACCAGGTCCATGTTCAGGCTGCCCAGCACGGCGATGCAAGGCGGCGATGAGGGCGATGAGGGGGCAGGGGTTGAAGGAGGCGTCGTCATGCTTGAGAAATTTTTTAGCGTTTTATTGGGGGCGGGGTGCGGTCGATGCGCGCACGCGCAGCTCGGGCTGCAGCATCACCTTGCGGGCGTCTTGCCGTTTGCCTTGAATGCGCTCGAGCAGCATGTCCACGGCCAGCGCGCCGATGCGCTGCTTGGGCTGTGCCACGGTGGTCAGCGGCGGGCTGGTGAAGGCGGTGAGTTCAATGTCGTCAAAGCCCACCATAGACAGGGCTTCGGGCAGGCGCAGGCCGCGCTCGTGCGCGGCGCACAGCGCGCCCATGGCCATCAGGTCGTTGCAGACAAACACGGCGGTGGGCGGTTGGGCGGCGCGCAGCAGCGCGTGCATGGCCTCATAGCCGCTCTGGCTGGTGAAGTGGCCGTGCCACAGCAGACCATCGCCGCTGCCCAGGCCAGCAGCCGTCAGGGCGCTGCGCCAGCCAGCAATGCGCTGCTCGCTGGGGGCAATGCCCTCGGGCCCGCCAATGCAGGCGATGCGCTGGTGGCCCAGCTGCAGCAGGTGCTGCGTGGCCAGCAGGCCGCCTTGCATGTGGGCGGTTTCCACCAGGTCGCACGGTTGCTCGGCAATTTCGATTTCGCGGTCCACCAGCACGGTGGGAATGCCCAGGCCCGCCAACTGGTTGGGCAAGGTAGCGTCGTGCCCGGTGGAGACAACGATCAGCCCGTCAATACGCCGCTCGGCCAGCACCTGCAGGTAGGTGCCCTGGCGGTGGGCTTCATCGTTGGTGTTGCACAGGATGAGGTTGTAGCCCGCGCCAAAGCAGCGGTCTTCCACCGCGTGCACGATTTCCGCGAAGTAGGGGTTGGAGCTGTTGGGAATCAACATGCCCAGCGTGCGCGTGTTGTTGCTCTTGAGGCTGCGCGCAATGGCGCTGGGCACATAGCCCAGGGCGCGGATGGCAGTCTCCACGCGCTCGCGGCTTTCGGTGCTGACGTAGCGCGTGCCGTTGACCACGTGCGAGACGGTGGTGACCGATACGTCGGCGTGGCGGGCAACGTCCTTGATGGTGGCCATGGGGGGCTCTCTGGCCGGATCAGGCCTTGGCAGCGCGGCGTTGGCGCAGCGTGTCCACGATCACTGCGGCCACGATCACGATGCCGGTGATGATGCGCTTGCTGGGCTCGCTGGCGCCCACCTGGGCCAGGCCCGCCTCCAGCACGGCAATGATGAGCACGCCAAACGCGGTGTTCACCACCGAGCCGCGCCCGCCCATCAGGCTGGTGCCGCCAATCACCACGGCGGCAATCACCTGCAGCTCCATGCCGGTGCCGGCGTTGGGGTCGGCTGCTTCCAGGCGGGCCGATTGCATCAGGCCCGCCAGCCCGGCCAGCAGACCAGTGACGGCGAACACGATGATGCGGATGGGACGGGGGTCCACGCCCGCCAGGCGCATGGCTTCTTCGTTGGTGCCAATGCCCACCACGCTGCGGCCAAACACGGTGCGCGACAGCACCAGTTGCGCCACCACCACCAGCACCACGGCCAGCAAGAAGGCGAACGAGATGCCGCCAAAAAACGGTGCCGACAGCCACGAGATCGCATCGCCCACGTACTGCGTGCGCGAGTCGGTCACCACATAGGCGCTGCCGCGCACGGCTTCAAGCATGCCCAGCGAGACGATGAACGAGGGCAGACGCCACGCCACCGAGATGGTGCCGGTGATGGTGCCGCACACCAGGCCCGTGGCCAGTGCCAGCGCGGCAGCGGCGGGCACCGTCCAGCCCCACTGCAAGATGGCAGCGGCCGAGGTGGCGGCGGCCAGCGCCATCACCGAGCCCACCGACAAATCGATGCCCGCGATGATGAGCACAAAGGTCATGCCCACGGCCATCACGGCCAGGGCCGGGATTTCGTTGGCAATGGTGATGAAGGTCTCGGCGCTCCAGAAGTATTCGGACAGCGACGAGAACAGCGCCACCATGCCCACGAGCACGGCGATCAGCCCGAGGTAGGTGCCCAGCTGGCTGCGCCAGGCGGAGGGGGTGCGCGGTGCAGGGGCCGCTGCCGTGTTAGGGGAGGTGGGGGCGTTCATGCGAAGGGCTCGGTCAGGAAAAGGGTCAAAACAGGGCGGTGGAACAGGGCGGTGGTTGGGAGGTGCGTGGGGGCTATGCAGCCGCTGGTTGCTCGGCGGGCGCATGGCCTTGCTCCGAGAAGGCGGCGGCCAGCAGCGACTGCTGCGTCCACTCGCCGCGCTCGAACACAGCCACCATGCGGCCGCCGCTCATCACGCCGATGCGGTCGGCCATGGCCATCAGCTCGCGCAGATCGGACGACACCATCAGCAGTGCGCGACCTTGGTCGGCCATGCGGTCCAACTCGCTGTAAATCTCGGCGCGTGCGCCCACGTCCACGCCACGGGTGGGCTCGTCCAGCAGCAGCACCTTGCAGGGGCGGTGCAGCCAGCGGGCAAACACCACCTTTTGCTGGTTGCCGCCCGACAGCTGGCCCACGGGCTGCTCGCCGCCCCGGCAGCGGATGCGCAGGGTTTGGATAAAGCCCTGCACCAGCCGGTTCTCCAGCCCGCGCTGCAGCCAGCCCGCACTCGATATGGCGCCCAGGTCAGACAGCGTGGCATTGATGCGGATGGGCTGCGCCAGCAGCAGGCCTTGCGATTTGCGGTCTTCCGTCACCAGGCCCACCCCGGCGGCAATGGCCTGCAGCGGCGTGGCAAAGCCCCGCACCAGGGTGCGCAGCACGGCGGGGCGTGGGGTCGGTTGAATGGATGCAGGATTTGCTATTGAATTAGTAGCTTCTTGCGCTTGATGGTCGGGCGATAGAGCCTCTTTTTGTTCAATATTTTCGTGCAGCGTGATGCTGCCCCGGTCGGCGCGGTCCGCGCCAAACAGCAAGCGCAGCAGCTCGGTGCGGCCCGACCCCACCAGCCCGGCAATGCCAAACACCTCACCGGCACGCAGCTCCAGGCTCACGTCCTGCACGGCGGTGCCCCGGCCAATGCCTTGCACACCCATGACCACGGGGCCTGCGGTGCGGCGGGGGCGGTCTTCCAGGTCGTTGACCGAGCGGCCCACCATGCGCTGCACCAGCGCGTCTTCGCTCAGGCCGGCCATGGGCAGCACGTCCACCAGGCGCCCGTCGCGCAGCACAGCGGCGCGGTCGGCAATGCGGCGCAGCTCTTCGAGGCGGTGCGACACGTAAATGATGGCCACACCGCGTGCGGTGAGGTGGGCAATCTGGTCAAACAGGTAATTCGTCTCGCGCGGGGTGAGCATGGCGGTGGGTTCGTCCAGCACCAGGATGCGCGTGTCGTCGTGCAGGTTGCGGGCAATCTCCACCATCTGCTGCTGGCCAATGCCCAGGGCCGACACAGGCGTGGCCGGGTCGATGTGGGTCAGGCCAATCTTGGCCAACTGCTTGCTGGCAGCGGCGTGCAGCGCATCGCGGCGCAGCCAGCCGGCGCGGTGGGGCAGGCGGCCCATCAGCAGGTTTTCGGCCACGGAGAGGGTCGGAATCAGCCCCAGCTCTTGCATCACCATGCGCACACCGTGCTGCTCGGCATCGCGGCGCGAGGTGGGGGTGTAGGTTTGCCCACCCAGGCGCATGCCGCCCCGCGTGGCCGATTCCAGCCCGCAGATGATTTTGGACAGCGTGCTCTTGCCCGCGCCGTTCTCGCCCGTCAGGGCCAGCACCTCGCCCGCGTTCAGGGCCAGCGTCACGTTGTCGAGCACGGTGGCGGTGTAGTCCTTGCCCACGGCGTCGATGGACAGCAGGGGCGAAGGGGGCGTGGCGGAGGTGTGGGGCGTCATGGCGGGGCAGTGCCTTCAAAAAACAAAAAAGGCGCGCGGCGGTCAGGCCACGCGCCTTGGGCCGCATGGCTTACTTGCTGTCTTTGGTGACCAGCACCACGTCGGTTTTCACGGCGGCGGGCAGTTGGGCCTGGGGCGTCTTGGCGGCCAGGGCCTTCTGGGCCAGCTCAATGCCGAACACGGCTTGCTTGGCGGCAAACTGGTCGGCAGTGGCCAGCACGCGGCCGTCGGCCAGCATGGGCTTGATGGCGGCGATGTTGTCGTAGCCCACCACTTGCACCTTGCCGGTCTTGCCAGCGGCCTTCACGGCGGCCACGATGCCCAGCGCCATGCTGTCGTTGCCGGCCAGCAGGGCCACCAGGTCAGGGTGCTCGCGCATCATGCCGGCGGCCACGGTGTTGCCCTTTTCGATTTCCCAGTTGCCCGACTGCACGCCCACTACGGTGATGCCTGCGGCCTTCATGGCGTCCTGGTAGCCCAGGGTGCGCTGCTGGGCATTGAAGGTGGTGGACACGCCTTCGATGATGCCGACCTTGTCGCCCGCCTTCAGCGTCTTGGCCAGGTGGTCGCCCACCAGCTTGGCGCCCACGCGGTTGTCAGGGCCGACAAAGGGCACCGTGATGTTCTTCTCTTTGAGGGCGGCGGCGTCGAGCTGGTTGTCGATGTTCACGACGATGATGCCCTTGTCGATGGCGTTCTTCACCACGGGCACCAGGGCCTTGGAGTCGGCCGGGGCCAGCACGATGGCGCTGACCTTTTGCGCCACGGCCTGCTCAATCATCTTGATCTGGGCGGCAGTGTCGGTCTCGTTCTTGATGCCGTTGGCGATCAGCGTGTACTCGCTGGCGTGGGCTTTTTGGTGGGCCTTGGCGCCGTCTTCCATGGTGCGGAAGAACTCATTGGCCAGCGACTTCATCACCAGGGCGATCTTGGGCTTGTCTTGCGCCCAGGCGGGGCTGGCCAGCAAACCGCCCAAAACGGCGATGGCGGCAGCGGTCTGAACGGAACGGCGGGTGAACTGCATGGTGTCTCCTGTTGGGATTGGGTGGCTTCAAGCGCCAAAAGGCGCCCACAAAAACGCTTCGGGCGACCCGCCAAAAGCGATGCCGCGGCGCGAATCATAGCGAAAGCAAACGTTTGCGCAAACGTTTGCTACTGCGGGATTTCCCTATGTTTGGGTCGGATTTGGGACAGTGCCTGAGTGGGCTAAGGCGCTGATTCGGTGGGAGCCACGTCCAGCGTGGGGCCAAGAGGGGCAGGCAAAAAAAGACGGCAGCGGGCCTTCACAGGCTGGCTACCGTCCTTGTTGGGTGAAACGCCCGGGTGCCTTGGGTCGCACCGGGCGTGAGCGGGTCAACCCATCACACCGTGGGGTTGCGCAGCTCGCGTCGCAGGATCTTGCCCACGTTGCTCTTGGGCAGCTCGTCGCGGAACTCGATGTACTTGGGGCGCTTGTAGCCGGTGAGGTTCTCGTGGCAGAACGCCACCACATCGTCCTCGGTCAGGGCCGGGTCGTTCTTGATGATGAACACCTTAATGGCTTCGCCCTGCTTTTCGTCGGGCACGCCAATGGCGGCGCACTCGACCACGCCGGGGCACAGGCTGATGACCTGCTCGAGCTCGTTGGGGAAGACGTTGAAGCCGCTCACCAGGATCATGTCCTTCTTGCGGTCAATGATGCGGGTGTAGCCCTGTGCGTCCATGATGCCGATGTCGCCCGTGCGCATGAAGCCGTCGGGGGTGAAGGCCTTGGCGTTTTCTTCGGGCTGGTTGTAGTAGCCGGTCATCACGTTGGGGCCTCGGATGCAGATCTCGCCCGAAGCGCCCTGGGGCAGGCTGTTGCCTGCGTCGTCCTTGATAGCAATGTCGATGCCTGGCAGCGGCAGGCCGATGGAGCCCGAAAACTCGGCATTGGTCACCGGGTTGTTGGTGCCAATGGCGCAGGTCTCGCTCATGCCCCAGCCTTCGATCATGGTGCTGCCGGTGACCTTTTGCCATTGCTTGGCCGTGCCTTCCGATGCCGCCATGCCCCCGGCCTGCGACACGCACAGGTGTGAAAAATCGAGCGCACGGAACTGCGGGTTTTGCAGCAGCGCGTTGAATAGCGTGTTGACGGCGGGCAGCATGTGGAACGGGCGTTTTTTCAACTCGGCCACAAACTTGGGGATGTCGCGCGGGTTGGGGATGAGGGTGAGGCTGGAGCCCTGGCGGATGGCCAGCAGGCAAAGCGTGAGCGCGAAGATGTGGTACAGCGGCAGTGCGGCAATGCTGTTGGCTTTGGTCACGTCGCCAATCTTGGCCAGCGCGGGGGTGAACCACGCCTCGGCCTGCAGGGTGGCGGCCACGATGTTGCGGTGCGTGAGCACGGCGCCCTTGGACAAGCCCGTGGTGCCGCCCGTGTATTGCAAAAAGGCAATCGAGTCGAGCGTGGCGGGACTGGGGCTCAGGGTGCGGTGCTCGCCCAGCGCCAGCGCCTTTTTAAAGGTGACCACCTTGCGCCCGTTGGTCAGCGGCAGGTCGTACGCGGGCACCATCTTGGCCAGGTGGCGGACGGCAAAGGTGATCCATTTGCCAAACCAAAAGCCCAGCAGGTCGCCCATCGAGGCCATCACCACATGCTGGATGCCGGTGTGGTCCACCACCTCGGCCAGGGTGTGGGCAAAGTTTTCGAGGATGACGATGGTGGTGGCGCCAGAGTCTTTGAGCTGGTGCTCGAGCTCGCGGGCGGTGTAGAGCGGGTTGACGTTGACGCAGGTGTAGCCCGCGCGCAGCACCGCCGCCATGGTCACGCCAAACTGGGGAATGTTGGGCAGCATGATGGCCACGCGCGAGCCGGGCTGCAGCCCTAGCCCCTGCAGGTAGGCGCCCAGGGCACCCGACAGGCGCTCGAGGTCGCCGTAGTTCATCCAGCGGTCCATGCAGACGGAGAACGGGCTGCTGGCGTGCTTGCGAAACGACTCTTCCAACAGGTGGGCCACAGAGCGGTATTGCTCGGGTTGCACGTCGTGCGGTACGCCCGGGGGGTAGCTCTTGAGCCAGATCTTTTCCATGCGAATTCCTTGTGCTCGCCAATGAGGGCCTGAGGCGCAATGGCGGGTTTGGCGGGTTGATAAACCGATCGGCCGCTGGGACAAGCGGCTTTCATTCCCATTCTGGGAGCACGTGAGGCAGCGCGGTTATCGGGCTTGTCCTAGGGTGGGGACGTTCTACGTCTCGCAGGCGACAGAAATCAACCGAAATTTTGAGGGCAGGCTTGAAGTGTTGACGGCCCGGGCTGGTGCACACTGCCCGCCAAATTGCTCTGGCCTTGCCAGTCTCCTCACATTTCCCTATCGCGCCACTGCCCATGCTTGCTCGCTCTCAGAAGGTGTTTTTGTTCTCGTTACTCTTGTACGCCGTGGGGTGTCTGGTGTGGTTGTGGCCCCACCGGCCGTGGCTGGCCTGCGTGGTGGCGTTGCTGCCGCTGCTGGTTTTTGTGGCAGTGATGGGGTTGGAGTTCGTGGCCATGCTGCGCCTTAATCGGCGCGATGCGGTGCCAGTGGTTTCGGTGTCCCAGCTGCTGAGGGCATGGTGGTGTGAACTGGGGGCGGCCTTGCTGGTGTTTTGCTGGCGCCAGCCCTTCTTGGCACACACCGAACCCGATTGGCTGCCTGCCCAGCCCAATGGGGCGCGGGGTGTGGTGCTGGTGCATGGCTTCATGTGCAACCGGGGAGTGTGGCTGCATTGGCTGCCCCGTTTGCGGGCTGCGGGCCATGCCCATGTGGCGGTCAATCTGGAGCCTGTCATTGGCTCCATCGACGCCTATGTGGATGCCATAGAGCAGGCGGTGCAGCGCGTGGCGGCTGCCACCGGCCAGCCCCCGGTGCTGCTGTGCCACAGCATGGGTGGGCTGGCCGCCCGGGCGTGGCTGCGGGCCGTGGAGGGCGATGCGCGCGTGCACCGCGTGTTGACTTTGGGCACGCCCCACGCAGGCACTTGGCTGGGCCGCTTCAGCCATGCTGAAAATGGCCGCCAGATGCGGTTGGACAGCCCCTGGCTGCAAGCCTTGGCGGGGCAGGAGTCACCCGAGCGGCGCAGCTTGTTCGTGTGTTGGTACTCGCCTTGCGACAACATCGTCTTCCCAGCCTCCACCGCTGCCTTGCCGGGGGCACAGCACCGCCTCATCAGCGATGTGGCCCACCTGCAAATGGCGTTGCATCCGTTGGTGGTGCAGGCCTGCCTGGATGAAATCGCCAAGCCCTGAGGCAGGTTTCAGACTGGCTTCTACGTCTGGGCTCAGGCAGGTACGGCGGCTTCGCGTTCGTCGGCCGCAAACTCAGGCAAGCCGCGCAACTGTTCGTACAGAGGCGTGAAGTCCGCTGCGGTCATGTCAAACAGCTGCTCAAAGCTGTCGATCACGAAGTAGGTCTGCTGGTAGGTGTCAATCTTGTAGCGCGTGCGCATGGTGCGTTGCAGCTGTAGCGGCAGGCGCTGTGGCTCGGGGCTTTGCACCGCATAGGGCAGCTCGCCTGACGAGCTGAGAATGCCCGCACCGTAGGCCCGCAGGCCGTTGGCCTGGCGGATCAGCCCGAACTCGATCGTGTACCAGTACAGGCGGCTGAGCATCTCGCACGCCCCCAGCCCCTGGGCCTTGAGCCCGCCCTGGCCGTAGCGTTGTACGTAGTCGGCAAACACGGGGTTGAAGAGCAAGGGCACATGGCCGAACAGGTCGTGGAAGATGTCGGGCTCGACGATGTAGTCAAACTCTTGCGGCTTTCGAATCCAGTCGGTGACCGGGAACTTGCGGTTGGCCAGCAGCGTGAAGAAAGGCACCTCTGGAATCAGCCCCGGCACGGCCACGATTTCCCAGCGCGTGGCTCGGTACAGACGGTCGTTGATTTCTTCGAAGCGCGGAATGTGGTCCTTCACGCCCAGCGAGGGCAGGGCATCTATGAAGGCATCGCTGGCCAGGCTGGGCAACAGGGCGCATTGGCGCTCGTACAGGCGCCGGTAGGTGTCGTGGTCGGCAGCGGTGTAAGCCGCGTGGTTTTGCGCGCAGGTGTAGCCCTCGTCTGCGCGAGAGTAGTCGCCACGGGGTGGGCGGGTGGATTGGCCGTAGACGACAGGGGGTTGTCCCATGGTTTGCTCCTGTGCCGCCCAGGCCCTGTTCACTCTGCGGGCCGCACGCGCCCGACCTTTGGCGGCTAATTGATTTTGATTTTTGCGGCCTTGATCAAGAACTCGTACTTGTTGTACTCAGACTTCACGAACTGCGAAAAACCGTCCAGGTTCAATTCCTCTGGCGAAATGCCCATCTTTTGCAGGCCTGCCTTGCCCGGCGCCGACTGCATCACGGCAGTGAATGCGTTGGCATAGCGGCGGGCGTCGGCGTCTGGCAGGCTGGCGGGGGCAAACAACCCAAACCAGGTCGACACATTGAAGCCTTGCACCGAGTCGTTGATGCTGGGCACGTCCGGCAGCGCCTTGTCGCGGCTGAGGGTGGTGACCCCCAGGGCCTTGAACTTGCCCGACTGGATGTGGGGCAGGGCCGATGCCAGGTTGTCAAACACCAGGCCCACTTGCCCCGAAGTCAGCGCCGCCAAGGCGGGGGCAGACCCTTGGAAGGGGGTGTGGCCCATCTTGGTGTTGGTCAGCGACTTGAACATTTCAGCCGCAATGTGGCCGATGCTGCCGTTGCCGCCAGAGCCGTACTTGAGCTGGTCCGGGTTCTTCTTGAGGTACTGAACCAGATCGGCGGTGGTGTTGATGCTGAGCTTTTTGGCTTGCTCTGCATTCATCACCAGCACATTGGGTGTGCGCGCCACGAGCACCAGCGGCTTGAAGTCCTTGATCGGGTTGTAGGGGAAGTTTTTGTAGAGCCAGGGGTTGACGGCATGGGTGGCAACAGCGCCCATGAGCAGTTGGTTGCTGCCCTTGGGTGACTTGGCCACCAGCTCGGCACCGGTGTTGCCACCTGCGCCGGGCTTGTTCTCCACTGCAATGGCGCCCAGTTGGGCTTTGGCACCGTCTGCCAGCAGGCGGGCAGCAGTGTCCAGCGGGCCTCCTGCGGGGTAAGGCACCACAAGGGTCAGCGGTGCGCCGGGGTTTTGTGCCAACGCAAGCGTGGCACCGCCGCACAGCAGTGCGCCAATGAACAGGGAACGAAGCAGCATGTGGGTTTCTCCGGATGCGAATGCTGCTCAGTATAGGTAACCGCCTGTTTCCAGGGGCTTGCTATTTGGTCAGAACACCCCTGCGCATTTGGTCCAGCTCGATGGACTCGAACAGCGCCTTGAAATTGCCGTTGCCAAAACCGTCGTCCCCCTTGCGTTGGATGAACTCGAAGAAGATCGGGCCCAACTGGTTCTCGCTGAAGATCTGCAACAGCAATTTTCCCGCTACGCCATCCACCAGGATCTTGCGGTCCTTGAGGGCCTGCAGCGGCTCTCCGTGGCCGGGGATGCGCTTATCTACCAGCTCATAGTAGGTATCGATGGTGTCGAGCAGGCGAACGCCGCTGGTGCGCAGGGCATCGACGGTGCTGTACAGATCGTCCGATCCCATGGCGATGTGCTGAATGCCCTCGCCCTTGTACATGTCCAGGTATTCCTGGATCTGGCCGGCCTTTTCCTTGCCCTCTTCGTTGATCGGGATGCGGATCTTTCCGCAGGGGCTGGTCATGGCCTTGCTCTTGACGCCGGTGACCTGGCCTTCGATGTCGAAGTATTTGATCTCGCGAAAGTTGAACACGCGCTCGTAAAAGTCGGCCCACTCGGTCATGCGGCCCCGGTGCACGTTGTGCGTGAGGTGGTCAATGTAGGTCAGGCCGTGGCCCT
Organism: Acidovorax sp. 106; assembly: GCF_003663825.1. Taxonomy (NCBI): domain Bacteria; kingdom Pseudomonadati; phylum Pseudomonadota; class Betaproteobacteria; order Burkholderiales; family Comamonadaceae; genus Acidovorax; species Acidovorax sp. 106. The sequence continues at coordinate 2,402,282 of NZ_RCCC01000001.1, forward strand.
TGGGGTTCAGAGCCTCGTCGGCTGAGACGCCAGCCAGGGGCTCGAAGTCCACGTCAAAAAAGCCGATGTTGCCAATGTCGCCCGGCTTGGCGCCGTTCTTGCCGCGCCAGCGGTCCACCAGATAGATCAAGCTGTCACCCACGCCCTTGATGGCGGGGATGTTCAGCTCGCCCGGGCCTGCGGTGCCCGCGTAACCCCAGGCACCCAGGCCCAGTGCGCGTTCGTAGGCTGCTTTGGCATCGTGCACGCGGAACGCAATGGCGCAGACGCTGGGGCCATGCAGGCGGGCAAAGCGCTGGGCAAAGCTGTCGGGCTCGGCATTGATGATGAAGTTGATCTCGCCCTGGCGGTACAGGGTGACCGCCTTGTGGCGGTGCCGGGCCACGGGCTTGAAGCCCATGCCCTCAAACACCTTGCCCATGGCTTGAGGATCGGGGGCGGCGAATTCGATGAATTCAAAGCCGTCGGTGCCCATGGGGTTCTCCCAGGCGGCGGTGGCCTGGGTGGCCTGTTGGGGCAATGCTGCGTTCATGGTTAGGGCTCCGTTGTGAGGGACGTGTGGCCAGCTGCCACGGTAGCGTCCACTTTAGAAGCCCCCCAGATCAATAAAACAGCGTTTGAAGAAAGTGCTCTGACTGGCTTGCAAAAAAACTCTGTGTTTTTGCGTGTAGCGCAGGTTTTATGCGCATTAAGGGTTAACCATGATGTTTGTGTGCTGGTTTGCGCTGTGGCGTCAATCCGCCGCTTTCATAATCCCGGGCATGACTGCTGCACACACGCTGGATCGCCTGGACAGTGCTGTCCTTCGCATCCTCCAAATCAATGGGCGCGCCACTTACGACGACATTGGCGCCCAGATTGGCCTCTCGCCCAGCGCCGTGCTGCGCCGCGTCAAGCGGCTGGAAGAGGCCGGGGTGATTGACCGCTACGTAGCCCTGGTCAAGCCCGAAGCGGTGGGGCTGGGGCTGATCGCCTACCTGAATGTGCGCCTGGAAAAGCACACCGAAAGCCACAAGCGCAACCCCATGGACCTGTTTCGCGCCAGCGTGCAGACCTGGCCCGAGGTGGTGGAGTGCTCTTCGCTGACGGGGGAGATGGACTATTTGCTTCGGGTGGTGGTGCAGGACATGGCGCACTACAGCCGCTTCATCATGGATACCCTGCTCAAGCACCCCAGTGTGCAAGACTGCAAGACCAGTTTTGTGCTGGACAGCGTGAAGGCCACGACCGCTGTACCGGTCTAGCAGCAGGTTCTTGTGTTGCGTGCCTGGCGCAGAGCGTGACCAAAGTCACGACAAACGCGCAAGGCTTGGCCGTCGGGCCCATATGGCTGCGGTGCCGTCTTGGAGGGCAGACATAATCCGCCAGCCCTCAGGACGGGCGGGAGGCGGACATGATCCAGATAGAAGGCCTGTACTACGGCTATGGCCGGGCAGCGCTGTATGCCGATTTTTCAGCCCAGATTGGGCAACCGGGTATTTATGGCGTGTTTGGCCGCAACGGCAGCGGCAAGTCCACCTTGTTGCGGCTGCTGTGCGGCTTGCTCACGCCCTGGCAGGGGCGTGTACGGGTGCTGGGTTTTCAGCCCCGGCAACGCGCGGCGGAGTTTCTGGCCTCGGTCTACATCGTGCCCGAGGAGTTTCATCTGCCCAACCTGACCGCAGCCCAACTGGCGCGCACCCACGGCAGCTTTTACCCCCGGTTTTCGCACGCTCTGTTCAGCGACTACTTGCAGGTGCTGGAGGTGCCGGTGGACAGCCGGTTTGAAGCCATGAGTCTGGGCCAGAAGAAGAAGGCCGCCATTGCCTTTGCCCTGGCCACCCAAACCCCGTTGCTGTTGATGGACGAGCCGACCAACGGTCTGGACATCGTGGGCCGGGGGCAGTTTCGTGAGTTGATGCGGCGGCCTGAGCAGGCACAGCGCGTGGTCATGATCAGCACCCACCAGGCGCACGACCTGGAGAGCATCCTGAGCCATATCTGGTTCATCGACCAGGGGCGGCTGGCCCTGGCTGCCCGCATGGACGAATTGGCAGAGCGCTTGACCATGGGGGTGGCTGCCACTGCGCAGGCGTTGCCGGCGGATGGCCTTTTGTACCAGGAGGCCTTGGGCGCACAGGTGGCCTATGTGACCCGGCGCGTGGTGAGTGTGCCTGAAGAGGGTGCTCTGCAGCTGGAGCTTTTGTACAAAGCCTTGAGTTTGAACCGAGACGCCATGCTGCAAGCCCTGGCCACAGCGGATGGTGCACGCACCGCAGAAGGAGCCCTCGCATGAGCCAAGACACACCGTCGACCTCGCCACCCACGCAGGCATGGAACTGGCAGCGTTTTGAATGCCTGGCGCTGGCCCATTGGGCAGAGCAGCGGCGCCACTACCTGGGCTATCTGCTGGTGCTGGCCATTTTGTATGCGGTGCTGCTGCTGTTGACGCTGGGTGTGTCCAGCTTCAAGGCCTTCGATGCAGAAGTCCAGGCTGTGTTTTATTTTTCAGGGCTCTTCCTGACGGGCTATGTGTTTGCGGGCCGGTACTTTGATGGCATTGCGCAGCGCGAGTCGGCCCTGCTCATCCTGATGCGGCCTGCATCGGTGTTGGAGAAGTGGGCCTTGTGCGTGCTGGTGGTGGGGGTGTTTTACCCGCTGGCCTACAGCACCCTGTTTTTGCTGATGTCTTGGCCGGTGCTGCAACTGGTGGTGTTTGTGCGGCCCTTGCTCAGCGAAGGGGTGGTGTCGCTGGACAAGTACTTTCTGTTTGTGCCGTGGTGGCCGCACGGTGGAGAGCACGCGGTGATTTCGCTGCGCGCCCAGATGGGGTTGTGGATGGCATTGTGGGCGAGTCAGGCGTTTGTCTTGGCGGGCACGCTGTACTTTCGCAAGGCGGGCATGCTCAAGGCCCTGGTGGTGGGGTTTGCGCTGTTTGTGCTGACGGTGCTCTGGATTGTGGTGACGGGTGCCCGCACGGAATCCTTGTCCGTATGGTGGAGCCTGGATGCCGAGGTGTTCACTCCCTGGCTGCATGGGCTCAATGCTTTGGTGTGGATCGTGGTGCCGGGCCTGCTGTGGGGCCTGGTGTATGTCAACCTGCAAGAGAAAGAGCTGCTGTGATGGCCTTCACCACGGCACAGGGCCGTCGCCGCCGAGGCCCCTGGATTTTTTTGGCCGCCTTGCTGCTCTTTTGGGGTGGTTTGGGGTTGACGGGCCTCAAGGTGCTCAAGCCACGCGATCGGTCAGACCCCGCCTTTGTGCTGGATGCCCAGGACATTGCCGGCCTGACCCGCTTGCAGATTGTGCAGGGCGCCGATGCAGGAGGCTATCGGCGTTCGGTGGATGTCGAGGTTGGGGTGGGCCAAGGCATTCAGGCGCGCACCTATGACTGGGGACAAACGGCCACTTACGCAGATGATGGTGCGCATCGGCTGGGAGCGTTCCGGGAGGGCAACACCCTGGTGATCATTGCTGCCCAGGAGCCCGCGACGCAGGCCCCTGGGCGCCGCAAGCGCTGGCCACGGCTGCATTCCGTCACGGTGCCAGCGCAGTTTCGTCATCTGGTGGTGGCGGAGGCTGACATCCATGCCGTGGAGCCGCTCGCTGAGCTGCGAGTGGATGGCGTCGCTGTGCGAGTCAGTGGCAACGTGGCCTCGCTCGATTTGCGTGCGGCCCAGGCGGACTGCAGCGACTGCAGCACGTCAAAAGGCGGTCGCAGTGGGGCCGAAATGTCAGCCTGCGATCCAGTACGGCCATCAGAGAGCAAGGTAGCGCTGCGCGTAGATGCCTCTGCCATGCAGGAGGTGGTGGTGAGCGCTGCCACGGGCAGTGTGGCGCTGACGAAGTCGCAAGGGCTGCAACGCCTGCACCTGCTCATTGGGCATGAGGTGGGGGTGTCCGTGGACCGTGCCCACGTCTTGCTGCCCGGTGCTCAGCCGGTGCTGGAGGCGGGGGCTCAGCCTTTGCCGGGCGATTCGGCATGCGCGCAGGCTCAGCCCGTCGTGTCGAAGCCGTCGGTTCGGCAGGCGCTGTACTGGAAACCCCTGTCTTGAAAGCCTGGGGCCCCCCGGGTAAGGTGATTTGGCTGCGTTGGCAGCGCCCATGAGGCAGTTTGGGTGCACTTGGCAGGTGCCGGAGGTCTGGGGTGGTGGCTCTATTTTGCTGCGTTGCAGCAAAACTGCTGGAAAAAATCAGGGAAAACCCTTAAAGTTCAGCCCATGATCGCAACCAAAGCCCTGCTCAAGGCATCCTGGCACGCCAGCACCGGCATGCTGCGCACCCGAAACAGTCATTCTTCCAAGGAGGCAGGCATGCCTTCCACGCCTTTGATGGTTCCTATCCGCTCGCTGGGCCCCTCGTACCGCGAGCGCATTACCGCCCACTTGCTCAAGCTGGAGCCCGCAGACCGCTACCTGCGTTTTGGCTACGCCGCCAATGACGAGCAAATCCGCCGCTACGCCGAGCAACTCGACTTCAGCCGCGACGAAATTTTTGGCATCTACAACCGCCGCCTGGAGCTGGTGGCCATGGCCCACCTGGCTTTCTCCGAGCATCCCCAGCACAAGCACTGCGCAGAGTTCGGTGTTTCCGTGCTCAAGCAGGCCCGAGGCCGGGGCTTTGGTGCCCGCCTGTTCGAGCGTGCCGTGATGCACGCCCGCAACGAAGGCGTGAACATGGTGTTCATCCATGCGCTGTCCGAAAACACGGCCATGCTCAAAATCGCCCGCAAAGCCGGTGCCACCGTGCAGCGCGATGGTTCTGAATCTGAGGCCTACCTGCACATCCAGCCTGCCAGCTTTGACACCCGCGTGGCCGAGATGGTGGAGCAGCGGTTTGCCGAGGTGGACTACCAGTTCAAAAAGCAAGCCAAGCAGTTCTGGGATTTTCTGTCCGGCGTGCAGGAAGTGCGCCGGGGTGTGCAGCACGCTCGCCACCAATCGGCTGAGTAAGCGCTGACGTTGGTGGGGCTCTCAGTCGCCAGACTGTACTGCCCCGCGATCTCTCTTGGCGCAGCGCACCCGCTGCGCAACCCAACGCCCATTCGGCGCCTCGCTGAGTTCTCTGTGAGCAGCCGCCCTGCGCTGCGTCGTTGCCTTGTCAACGCAATCCGCTATCCTTGGGCTCTGTTCACCACTACTGCAAGTCCTGCAATCCACGACAGTGTCTGACCCGCACCCTGGGCGTTTGCCCGAAAAGGAAGACAAGCGCACTTTTCTGCAAAAAGTGGCCGAGTTCATACACCCCGGCCCTGACTCTGCAGAAGAACTCATCGAGACCCTGGCGGAGGCCGAGGACAACCAGGTCATCGGCGCCGACTCGCGTGTGATGATTGAGCGTGTGATTCGCATGGCCGACATGACCGCCAGCGATGTCATGGTGGCCTCACCCCGCATGGACATGGTCGATATCGATGAGCCGCCCGATGTGCTGCTGCGCTCGGTGATCGACACGGCCCACTCGCGCTTTCCGGTGTTCCAGGGTGGGCGGGAGAACATCATTGGCATCCTCATGGCCAAAGACCTGCTCAAGCTGCAGCGGGCGCCAGAACTCAATATCCGCGCCTTGCTGCGGCCCGCCGTGTTTGTGCCCGAGAGCAAGGGCCTGAACGACCTGCTGCGCGAGTTTCGCGGCAACCGCAACCATCTGGCCATCGTGATCGATGAGTTTGGCCGTGTGGCCGGGTTAGTCACCATCGAAGATGTGCTTGAGCAGATCGTGGGCGAGATCGAAGACGAATTCGATATTGCTGAGGATTCAGGCGACATCTTTGGCCTGGCCGATAAGACCTACCGCGTGAGCGGTGATACCCCCATCGAGCGGGTGTCTGAGGCCTTCAGTGTCCACATCCACGGCAGCGAGCCCGGTGAAGCGTTTGACACCATTGGTGGCCTGATTGCCCACGAAATGGGCCGTGTGCCCAAGCGCGGCGAACACCTGCAACTGTGCGGGCTGCATTTTGTGGTGCTGCATACCAAGGCCGGCGCTGTGCGCTGGTTCAAGGTGTCGCGGGTGGACGCGCCCAGCGCTGCCGAGCATTGATGGCCCGGGCATCGATATCGAGCAGCCGCCCCGCGATGGTGGCTGCCACGGGGCTGTCTGCCTTGGCCGGTTTGGCCCAGGCGGCCTCGCTCGCATGGCCCGGCACGGGTCAGCCTGTGTGGTGGCTGCAGTGGCTGTCGATGTTGGTGTTGGCTGGGCTGTTGCACCACCTGCGCCCCAGCGGGCGGCAGGGGGGATGGCTGGGTTTTGTGTTTGCCCTGGCCTGGCTGTGCGGCACCTTCTGGTGGCTGTTCATTTCCTTGCACACCTATGGTGGGCTGGCTGCGCCGCTGGCCGTGGCCGCGGTGCTGGCCTTGGCGGCGTTCCTGGCCCTGTACTATGCGGCGGCTTTATGGTCTTTTTGCAAGCTAGCGCCCGCTAATAAAGCGCTGGCAGCTATGCTTTTTGCAGCGCTTTGGCTGCTGGCGGAGCTGGTGCGTGGCACTTGGTTCACGGGCTTTCCGTGGGGCGCAGGGGGCTATGCCCATGTTGAGGGGCCGCTGGCGTCGCTGCCCCGCTGGATCGGTGTGTACGGGGTGGGGGCGGTGTCCGCAGGGTTGGCCATGGCGTGCGTGCAGTTCCGTGGACCGGATCTGCGCCGTTGGTCCACCTGGATGGTCGTTTTTGCGGTCGTGGCTGTCGGGGGCTGGGCGGCCTTGCAGCGCCACTGCGCGGTAGAGCTGTGCCACACCCCGGCGCGGGCTCCTGCGCCCCCGCTGTCACTGGCCCTGCTGCAGGGCAATATCCCGCAAGACGAAAAATTTGAAGAAGGCAGCGGTGTGCCGCTGGCGCTGCAGTGGTACGCGCAGCAGTTGCGCAGCGAGGCGGCCATGCTGGTCGTGGCCCCTGAGACCGCGATACCGCTGCTGCCGCAGCAACTGATTCCGGGCTATCTGGAAGGGCTGCAGGCCCGGTACACCGAGGGGGCTCAAGCCGCTTTGGTGGGCATACCCCTGGGCAATACCCGCGCTGGCTACACCAATTCGGTGCTGGGCTGGCGCCCCTCCAGTCCGTCCAGTACGCCCGGCACGCCCAATGGTGGCGCGGCCGAGCCCGTCTACACCTACAGCAAGCACCACCTGGTGCCCTTTGGTGAATTCATTCCGCCGCTGTTCAAGTGGTTCACGGCCATGCTCAACATACCCCTGGGGGATTTCAACCGGGGCACGGTAGGCCAGGCTTCGTTTGAATGGGCGGGGCAGCGCATTGCCCCCAATATTTGCTACGAAGACCTGTTTGGCGAAGAACTGGCCGCGCGCTTTACCGACCCGGCCCAGGCGCCCACGGTGATGGTCAACTTCAGCAATATTGGCTGGTTTGGCAACACGCTGGCCATTGACCAGCACCTGCAGATCAGCCGCATGCGCACCCTGGAGCTGGAGCGCCCCATGGTGCGTGCCACCAACACCGGCGCCACGGCCATCATTGACCACCGCGGCGTGGTTACCCACCAGCTGGAACGCCACACCCGTGGGGTGCTGCGCGCTGAGGTACAGGGGCGCGGGCAGGGCGTGTCTGTCGATGGCGGCGGCGTCACCCCCTTCGCATGGTGGGCGTCGCGCTGGGGGCTGTGGCCCCTGTGGTGTGCGGGCCTGCTGGTGGTGGCTGTGGCGTGGGTGGCACGTGGGCGCGGCCCGGCGCCAGGGGCTCATTTCAAGCCCCTGCCATTTGGTATGGAGTGAGGTGAGCGCACGCTTGGGCTTGTGGATTGCGGTACTGAAACCCGCCCACGGGCCGTGCGTTGGACCTGTGTGGGCTTGATCCAGGTCAGGCCGCGCGTAGCGGGTCTGAGCGCAATCAGGGTGTATCCCGCCCGGCAAGCATGCCAAGCCTTGATAATAGAGGTCCGCAACCAGGGGTGAAGGTTGCACGAACGATGATTTGAGGCGGCCAAGCCGCCGTTCTGGAGCACGACTGAACATGGCAGATTCCTTTTCCTACGAACAACTGATCGCCTCGGGCGAGGGCCGGCTGTTCGGCGCTGACAGCGGGCGCCTGCCGCTGCCACCCATGCTGATGTTTGACCGCATCACGCACATCGACAGCGATGGGGGCGCGCACGGTTTGGGAATGATCCGCGCAGAACTGGACGTCAAGCCCGACTTGTGGTTTTTCGCCTGCCACTTCCAGGGTGACCCCGTCATGCCCGGCTGCCTGGGCCTGGATGCCATGTGGCAGCTCATTGGTTTTTACCTGACCTGGCTGAAGTTGCCGGGCCGTGGCCGCGCTCTGGGGGCGGGCGAGGTCAAATTCACCGGCGAAGTGGGCCCCGATGTGAAGCGGGTTACCTACGAAATCGACATCAAGCGCGTCATCAAGCGCAAGCTGGTCATGGCCATTGGCGATGCCCGTTTGCTCGCCGATGGCAAGGAAATTTATGTAGCCAACGACCTGCGTGTGGGCCTGTTCAAGCGCGAGGAAGAAGGCAAGGACGCAGCATGACCAAAAAGCGCGTAGTCATCACCGGCGCGGGCATTGTCTCGTGCATTGGTAACGACCTGGCCACGGTAGAAGCCTCGCTGCGTGCGGGCAAGAGCGGCATCAAGGCCGTGGAAAAGTTCAAGGAACTGGGCCTGCGCAGCCAAGTGGGCGGCGCGCCGGAAATCGACATCGAAGCGCGCATTGATCGCAAGCAGATGCGCTTCATGGGTGACGCGGCTGCCTACGCTCAGATCGCCCTGGAAGACGCGATCAAGCAAGCGGGCCTCACGCCCGAGCAGGTCAGCCACCCCCGCACTGGCCTCATCATGGGCTCGGGCGGCGGCTCGCCTGCGAACCAGATCGAAGCGGCCGACACGCTGCGCGAAAAGGGCATCCGCCGCGTGGGGCCGTACCAGGTCACGCGCTGCATGAGTTCCACCGTGTCCGCCTGCCTGGCCACCAACTTCAAGGTCAAGGGCATCAACTACTCCATCACCTCGGCTTGCTCCACCTCGGCGCACTGCATCGGCGCGGCAGCCCAGCAGATCGCCTGGGGCGTGCAGGACGTGATGTTTGCCGGTGGTGGTGAAGAACTGTCCTGGGGCATGTCGCTGCTGTTTGACGGCATGGGCGCCATGTCCAGCAAGTACAACGAGACGCCCGAGCAAGCCTCGCGCGCCTACGACGCGAACCGCGATGGTTTTGTGATCGCAGGCGGCGGCGGCGCCGTGGTGCTGGAAAGCCTGGAGCACGCCCTGGCGCGCGGCGCCCACATCTTGGCCGAAGTGGTGGGCTTTGGTGCCACCAGCGACGGCGAAGACATGGTTGCCCCCTCGGGCGACGGCGCCATTGCCTGCATGCAGCAGGCCATGGAAGGGCTGAACGCCCCCATCGACTACATTAACACCCACGGCACCTCCACCCCGGTGGGTGACATGCAGGAAGTGCGCGCCATGCGTGCCCTGTTTGGCGACAAGGTGCCGCCGTTCTCCTCCACCAAGTCGCTCACCGGCCATTCGCTGGGCGCTACTGGGGTGCAAGAGGCGATTTATTGCGTGATCATGCTGAACCAGGGTTTCATCGCCGGTTCGGCCAATGTGGAAACGCCCGACCCCGCCCTGGGCGACATGCCTTTGGTCACGCAAACCCGCGATGCTCAGCTGACCACCGTGTTGTCCAACAGCTTTGGCTTTGGCGGCACCAACGCCAGTCTGGTTCTGCGCCGCTGGGAGGCTTGAACATCCTCTGATGCGGCGTTCCGAGCTGCCGCCGCACACACAGCCTGCCTGTCCCCGGACACGCAGGCTTTTTTGATGCTCGGCACGACACTGGGGGCGTTAGCGTCTGGCCAGTTTGCCATTGCCCTGTAGTGCCTCATGCAACAGGCGTGGCAGCATTGCCAGCATGCGGGTGGCTTGCAGGCTGGGTGCGAATGCCCGTGCCTGGTAGCTGTAGAGTGAGATGGGCGCGAGCTCATGCAGCTCCAGCGTCACCATCTGTGCGGGGTCCAGCCCCCGCGCCGTCAGAAAATCGACCACCGTCCAACCCATGCCCAGGCGCACCAAGTCCAGTGCAAGGCGCGAGGTCTGCACCTGAATGCCGGGCCCGGCGGGTGATCCGAGTCGATGGGCAATTTCGTCAATGGACTGGCGCATGGGATCGTCCCCCACCAGCCGTATCACAGGCACCTGCGCCAAGCGTGCGCCAGGGCTTGCCGTGCGGGGTGCCTGCCCCCACACCGATGCCGCCACGGCCAGATAGAGCTGGCCGCTCACCAGCAGGTCGCTGGCGACTTGTGGGTGGGGGTGTTGGTAGAAGCCCAGCCCAAAGTCCACGCTGCGGGTGAGCAAGGCCTGCGTCATCTGATCTTGGTGGATGGTGCGCACCTCCACGCCCACCTGCGGGTGCTGCAACGCGTGGTAGTGCAGCAGGCGCGGCAGGAACTCGTGGGTGATCGATGGAATGGCGGCCAAACGCACATCACCCGAATCGCTGGCCGCCAGATTGCGTGCCGTGCGCCTGAGGGCATCGAGTTGGCGATAGATACCGGTGGACTCGGTGGCCAGCACCTGCGCCTCCGGGGTGGGAGTCAGCCCCGAAGGTGTGCGCAGAAACAGGCGATAGCTCAATTGCAGCTCGGTGTGGGCAATGGCCTTGCTGACCGCAGATGGGGTGATGCACAGCAGGCGGGCCGCAGCACTCATGTTGCCGGTCTGAAGCACGGCCTGAAAGACTTCCAGTTGTCGCAGATTCATAGGGGGCCAGCTTCTGGGTCAGGCTGTACGGGAAAACGAGTGGTATGAGCCCTGCTCACAAGGGTGGGTTAATTATTCCACTTCCTTGTGTATGTGTTTCTCATAGGATGCGGCACCGTTCTACAAGACGGGCAAGGGGCCGAAGCCGCAACCGGCGGGCCCCGCAAAATCATCTGGAGACTTTTTCATGCATATTTCTTCTTCGTCCTCGTCCATCACCCGCCGCTGGTTTGCGGGTGTAGTGCTCTCGGCCCTGTCTGCAGCCGCCATGGCCCAGGCAGCCCAGCCCCATGTGGTGGTGCTGGCCACGGGCGGCACCATTGCGGGTGCAGGCGCCTCGGCCGCCAACAGCGCGACCTACGCCGCCGCCAAGGTGCCGGTGGACAAGCTGCTGGCAGGCCTGCCAGAGCTGGCCAACGTGGCCAAGGTGTCGGGCGAGCAAGTGTTCCAGATCGCCTCTGAAAGCTTCACCAACGAGCACCTGCTCAAGCTCGGTCAGCGCGTCTCGGCCCTGACCAAGCAGGCCGATGTGGACGGTATCGTCATCACCCACGGTACCGACACACTGGAAGAAACCGCGTACTTCCTGAACCTGGTCGTGCGCACCACCAAGCCCATCGTGGTCGTGGGCTCCATGCGCCCCGGCACGGCCCTGTCGGCCGACGGCACGCTGAACCTGTACGACGCCGTGAGCGTGGCAGCCAGCAAGGACGCCGCTGGCAAGGGCGTGCTCGTCACCATGAACGACGAAATCCAGAGCGGTCGCGATGTGAGCAAAACCATCAACATCAAGACAGAAGCCTTCAAGAGCCAATGGGGCCCGCTGGGCATGGTGGTGGAAGGCAAGAACTACTGGTTCCGTGCCCCCGTCAAGCGCCACACCGCGCAGTCTGAATTCAACATCGATGACATCAAGGCCCTGCCTGCCGTGGACATCGTGTACGGCTACGGCAACATGAACACCACCGGCATCGAAGCCTACGGCAAGGCTGGCGTGAAGGCGCTGATCCACGCGGGCACGGGCAACGGCTCGGTGGCGGCCCAGGCCGTGGAATCGCTCAAGACCCTGCGCTCGCAAGGCGTGCAAGTGATCCGTGCGGCCCGCGTGCCCGATGGCTTTGTGCTGCGCAATGCCGAGCAGCCCGACGACAAGTACGACTGGGTGGTGGCTCACGACCTGCGCCCGCAAAAGGCCCGCATCCTGGCCATGGTCGCTTTGACCAAGACCCGCGACAGCAAGGAACTGCAGCGCATTTTCTGGGAGTATTGATCCCCCCTGAGTCGCTTCGCGCCTTCCCCCTGAGGGGGACGCACCCGGTGGCCTGGCAAAGCCAGCTCCACGGGTGCGCTGGCTTGAAGACGCGCCCTGTGGATGCGTCTTCGGGCGATGAAAGCTGCAGGCGACATTTGGAACGAGACTTGGCGCACCCAATGTGCGCCGACAGGCTGCCCGCAACGGTGGTCACTGGTGCGCAACGGCTTACGGCTGGCGTGACTGGTTGGGAAGGCTGGGGCTCCAAAAGAGCACCGGCCTTTTTTCATGGGCGCGTACTGTCGGCGCGTCAATCGGTGGCCGGGCTGGCTGCGCCGTAAAATCAGGGGTTGCACCGGCGGCCGGGGTGCTGTGCTTTGAGCGCAGTGCGCTGGCCGACCCGCCTTTTCATTCTTTCTTATTGCCCGGCCCTGGCCCTGCCAGAGTGCCTTTCAAAGCCATGTTGACATTCCAACAAATCATTTTGAAGCTGCAGTCCTATTGGGACGCGCAGGGTTGCGCCCTTTTGCAACCCTATGACATGGAAGTGGGCGCAGGCACCTCGCACACCGCCACCTTCCTGCGCGCCATTGGCCCCGAGCCTTGGAAGGCCGCCTACGTGCAGCCCAGCCGCCGCCCCAAGGACGGCCGCTACGGCGAGAACCCCAACCGTTTGCAGCACTACTACCAGTACCAGGTGGTGCTCAAGCCCGCACCGGCCAACATCCTGGAGCTCTATCTGGGCAGCCTCGAAGCGCTGGGCTTTGACCTCAAGAAAAACGACATCCGCTTCGTCGAAGACGATTGGGAAAACCCGACGCTGGGCGCCTGGGGCCTGGGCTGGGAAGTCTGGCTCAACGGCATGGAGGTCACGCAGTTCACCTACTTCCAGCAGGTGGGCGGCATCGACTGCAAGCCTGCTACGGGCGAAATCACCTACGGCCTGGAACGCCTGGCCATGTACCTGCAGGGCGTGGACAACGTCTACAACCTGAAGTGGACCGACACCCTGAGCTACGGCGACGTGTACAAGCAAAACGAGGTGGAGCAGTCCACCTACAACTTCGAGCACAGCGACGCGGACTTTTTGTTCACCGCCTTCAATGCGCACGAAAAGCAGGCCAAGTACCTCATGGAACAGCAACTGGCCTTGCCCGCTTATGAGCAAGTGCTCAAGGCTGCGCACAGCTTCAATCTGCTGGACGCCCGTGGCGCCATCAGCGTGACCGAGCGCGCCGCTTACATCGGCCGCATCCGCAACCTGGCCCGCGCCGTGGCGCAAAGCTACTACGAAAGCCGCGAACGCCTGGGCTTCCCCATGGCGCCGCGCGAGTGGGTGGAGCAAATGGCACCCACGGCCAAGAAGGCCGCCTGATGGTTCTGGAGATTGCCGCCCTGCAGATCAAGCCCGGCCAGACGGCCGCGTTTGAGCAGGCCTTTGCCCAGGCGCAGCGCATCATTGCGTCCATGCCCGGGTACCAAGGGCACGAGCTGCAGCATTGCGTGGAAGATGACCACCAGTACGTGCTGCTGGTGCGTTGGGCCACGCTGCAAGACCACACCGAGGGCTTTCGCGGCTCTCCCCAATACCAGGAATGGCGCACGTTGCTGCACCATTTCTACGACCCCTTTCCTACCGTGCTGCACTACAACGCGGTCACACCGTCTTTGAGCTGATTGATCCCATGACCACCCAAAATCTCCTCGTCGAACTGTTTGTGGAAGAGCTGCCCCCGAAGGCGCTGCAGAAGCTGGGCGACGCCTTCGCCACGGTGCTGGCCGACCAGCTCAAGGCACAGGGCCTGGCCACTGCGGCATCCCTTGTCACGCCGTTCGCATCGCCCCGCCGCCTGGCTGCGCACGTGACCACTGTGGCCGACAAGGCCGCCGACAAGGCCGTGCAGCAAAAGCTGATGCCCGTGACCGTGGGCCTGGATGCCAGCGGCAACGCCACGCCCGCGCTGCTCAAAAAGCTGCAGGCGCTGGGTGCCGATGTGTCCGACCCCGCAGCCGCTGTGGCCGCCTTGAAGCGCGCCCAGGACGGCAAGGCCGAAGCCCTGTTCTACGACAGCGTGGTGCCCGGCGCGACGTTGCAAGCGGGCTTGCAAAAGGCGCTGGATGAAGCCATTGCCAAGCTGCCCATCCCCAAGGTGATGAGTTACCAGTTGGAGACCGACTGCGAGTTGCCCGGCTGGAGCAGTGTGAACTTTGTGCGCCCCGCGCACGGCCTGGTGGCGCTGCACGGCGCCGCCGTGGTGCCCGTCAAGGCGCTGGGTCTGACGGCTGGCAACAGCACCACCGGCCACCGCTTTGAAGCGGCCGTGTCGCCCGTGGTGCTGGCAGACGCCGACAGCTACGCCGCCACGCTGAAAAAAGACGGTGCCGTGATCGCATCGTTTACCGAGCGCAAGGCCGAGATCGCCCGCCAGCTGGCCGCAGCGGCTGCGAAGGTTGGCAACGGTGCCTGCCCCATCGAAGACGAAGCCTTGCTGGACGAAGTGACCGCTCTGGTCGAGCGGCCCAATGTGGTCATCTGCCAGTTTGAAGAGCAGTTCCTGGGCGTGCCGCAAGAGTGCCTCATCCTCACGATGAAGGCCAACCAGAAGTACTTCCCGCTGCTGGACGCTGCGGGCAAGCTGACCAACAAGTTCCTGGTGGTCAGCAACATCAGCCCCGAAGACACCAGCTTTGTGACCGGCGGCAACGAGCGCGTGGTGCGCCCCCGTCTGGCCGATGCGAAATTCTTCTTTGACCAAGATCGCAAGAAGACCCTGGCCTCGCGCGTTGAAGGCCTCTCCAAGGTGGTCTATCACAACAAGCTGGGCACCCAAGGCGAGCGTGTGGAGCGCGTGCGCGCCATCGCCAAAGCCATTGCACAACAACTGGGCGATGCGCAACTGGTGCAGGATGCCGACCAAGCCGCATTGCTGGCCAAGACCGACCTCGTGACCGACATGGTGGGCGAGTTCCCTGAGCTGCAAGGCATCATGGGCGGCTACTACGCCCTGAACGACGGCCTGGGCGAGACCGTTGCGCACGCCATTGAAGACCACTACAAGCCCCGCTTTGCCGGCGATGCACTGCCCCGCAACACGGCAGGCGTGGTGGTGGCCCTGGCTGACAAGCTCGAAACCCTGGTCGGCATGTTCGGCATCGGCAACCTGCCCACCGGCGACCGCGACCCCTTCGCGCTGCGCCGCCACGCGCTGGGCGTGATCCGCATGCTGGTCGAAAAAGATGTGCCGTTGAAGTTGGTTGATGAGCTTCTGGTGCTTGCTTCAAACGCCTTTAATGGTTGGCAGGAGCGGCAATCAGATCCTGCAGAAGCGGGTTTCCAGTTTGGTGCCAATTCCCTGAAGCTGCGTGACTTCATCTATGACCGCCTGGCAGGCGGCCTGCGAGAGCAGGGCTACAGCACCCAGGAGGTGGACGCCGTGCTGGCCCTGCGCCCACAGCGTCTGGCCTTGATCGAGAAGCAACTGGCCGCAGTCCGCGCCTTCGCGTCATTGCCCGAAGCCCCGGCCCTGGCAGCCGCCAACAAGCGCGTCCGCAACATCCTGAAAAAGGCCGAGGTCGAAGGCGCAGTGGACGCGCATGTGAACCCCGCCTTGTTGCAAGAGCAGGCTGAGAAAGACCTGTTTGTCGCCCTGCAGCGCTTTGTGCCGGAGGCCAATGCGCAGTTTGGCGCGGGCGACTACACCGCCAGCCTGCAAACCCTGGCGGTGCTGCGTGCGCCAGTGGATGCGTTCTTTGACGATGTGATGGTCAACGCTGAGCAACTGGATGTGCGGATGAATCGCCTGGGCCTGCTCAAAAGCCTGCACGAGGCGATGAACCGCGTGGCTGACTTGTCGCGCTTGGCTGCATGAACATGGGGCAACCCCCTGAGGCGCTTTGCGCCTTCCCCCTTCTCTCGAATCGCTGCGCGGTGCGGGAAGGGGGACGCCACCGGCGCACGCCAGCGAAGCGCCGCATGCGCAGCTTGGCAGCCCTTGCGCGGTGGCCGCTGGCTTTTGCCATGCTGGATCCGAGTTCCGTGGGCGCAGTGTGGCAGCTCTCCAGGCTGAAACGCCTTCTGCTAGGCTGATGGTTGCGACAAAGGGGATGCCATGAAACTCGCCATCTTGGACCGTGACGGCCTGCTCAACGCCTTGGGCGATGACTACATCACCTCGGCAGACGACTGGGTGGCCGTGCCTGGTGCGCTCGAGGCCATTGCCCGGCTGAACCATGCGGGCTGGCATGTGGTGGTGGCCACCAACCAGCCTGGGCTGGGGCGGGGGTTGCTGGACGTGGTGGCGCTCAATGCCATCCACGCCAAGCTGTACAGGCAGGTGGCCGCTGTGGGCGGGCGCATTGACGCGGTTTTCTACTGCCCGCATGCGGCCGATGAAGAGTGCTCCTGCCGCAAGCCCGCACCGGGCCTGTTGGAGCAAATTTGTGACCGCTATGGCGTGGAGCCGCACGATGTGCTGGTGGTGGGCAATTGCCTGGCGCACCTGCAAGCCGGTGCCGCCCTGGGCGCGCAGTTGCATGTGGTGTGCACCGGGCACGCCGCCGCCCTGGTGCCAGGGCAGCCCTTGCCCGCCGTGTGGCCGCAAGGCACGCAGGTGCATGCCAGCCTGGCGCAGTGGGTGGAGCAATTGCTGCCCGCCACGGCCCAGGCATCGCCCCCACCTGCGCCACCCTCGGCGCCCCCTGCAGTGCCTGGTGTGGCGGCTTGATACTATAAAAACAATAGCTGCCTGCGCTTATTTATCAAGCGCTAGCGGCCTGAAAGACTCATAACTATGGCGTTGATCCGATCCATCATCCATATGCTGTGGATGGCCATCACCGTGGTGCCCTACACGCTCGCCATTTTGCTGGCGTCGCTGCTGGGCCTGCGCGGTGCACCGGTGTACCGCATTGCGCGCGCTTGGCTGGCGCTGAGCGTGAACAGCGCGCGCCCGCTGCTGGGCATTCACTACCGCATCACCGGCGCGGAGCATTTGCCCAAGGACGCGCAGGGCGGTGCGGTGCTGCTGGTCAAGCACCAGTCCACCTACGAGACGTTTTTGATGCCCGCCATCATGCCGCGCCCGCTGGCCTATGTGTTCAAGAAAGAGCTGCTGTACGTGCCGTTTTTCGGCTGGTCCATCGGGCGGCTGGACATGATCCACATCGACCGCAGTGCCCGTGCACGGGCCTTCCATAAAGTGGTGCAGCAGGGCAAGGCGCTGCTGGCCAAAGGCACCTGGGTCATCATGTTCCCTGAAGGCACTCGGGTGGAGCGGGGCGAAAAGGGCCAGTACAAAAACGGCGGCACGCGGCTGGCCATCGAAGCGGGCGCGCCGGTGATCCCGATCGCCGTGACCTCGGCCAAGGTGTGGCCGCGCAAGGCCTTCATCAAGCGCCCCGGCGTGGTGGACGTGTCCATTGGCCAGCCCATCCCCACGGCGGGTCGGCAGTCGGACGAGCTGATGCGCGAGGTGGAGGCCTGGATCGAAGCCGAAATGCGTCGCCTGGACCCCGAAGCCTACCGCGATGCCCCCGCGCTGGCATCCCCAAGAGACGCAGCGGCGCAGCCGCCAGCGCCCACCGAAGCCAGCGACGGCCTGTGATGGAGCGACTGGTGCAATTGGCGCTGGACCTGTTTGACCCGCAGGGCGTGCAGCGCAGCGTGGCGCCCGCCCCAGGGGGGGCGCCTGTGCCCGCGTCGACCCTGGCCAAGGCCCCGGGGGGCCGTACGCCACCCGCGCGGCCTGGGCGCCAGCGGGCGGCCCCGGTGCCGCAGGGTTTGAAGCAAAAAAGGCCGCCAGCGCCCATTGATAAAGCGCTGGCAGCTCCTGAAATCATAGCAATTCAGCCTTTGCGCAGCGCTCCGCCTGCGCCCATCGCATCCTTGCTGCCCCCCACCGAATTCCGCCACCCCCAGGCCAACCGCGAGGTGTTGCTGGGCGATGCGCTGGTGGCTTACTCGCTGCACCGCTCGCGGCGCAGCACCATTGGCTTCACGGTGGGGGCCGATGGCCTGGCCGTGCGCGCCCCGACCTGGGTGGCCTTGTCGGCCGTGGACGGCGTGCTGCGCGAGCGCAGCGCCTGGGTGATGACCAAGCTGGTGCAGGCGCGCGAGCGCCAGCAGCGGCTGGAGGGCGGGCGCATCTGCTGGGCCAATGGTGTGGTGTTGCCCTACATGGGCCACCCCCTGCAGGTGGTGCTGGACCCGACCCAAACCCGCAGCGGGCGGGGCGGGGCGCTGGTGGCTGCAGAGCCCGCCCTGAGTCCAACCCCGGCGGACGCAGCCCAGCCCCCCGAGGCCCTGGCCACAGACACCCCTGCGCAGCTGTTCATCGGGCTGCCCGCAGACGCCAGCGTGGCGCAAATCCGCGACGCCGTACTGGCCTGGCTGATGCGCGATGCGCGCCGCCACTTCATCGAGCGGCTGGACCACTTTGCCCCGCTGCTGGGCGTGCAGTGGACCAGCCTGCGCCTGTCCAGCGCCGAAACCCGCTGGGGCAGCGCCAAGGCCGATGGCTCCATCCGCCTGAACTGGCGGCTGGTGCACTACCGCCCGGCCGTCATCGACTACGTGGTAGCCCACGAGCTGGCCCACCTGCGGGTGATGGACCACAGCCCCCGCTTTTGGAACACCGTGGCCACCGTGGTGCCCGACTACGCCGCGCTGCGCAACCACCTGCGCGAAGAGCCTGCGCCGCTGCTGGATTAGCCACGCCGGCGCCCACTGCCCCATCTGCCCAACGTCCGAGAGACACAAGGAAACCGCCCATGACCTCCCCCCAAGCCATCGCCCCGGCCGCAGGCTACGCCGGTGACATCACCCCCCAGCAAGCCTGGCAGTGGGTGCAGGGCGGCACCGCCGTGCTGGTGGACGTGCGCAGCAGCGCTGAGCTGGAGTGGGTGGGCCGCGTGCCTGGTGCTGCTGCCGTGCCGTGGAAGCAATGGCCCGGCATGGCCATGAACCCTGACTTTGATGCCCAACTGCGCGCTGCCGTGCCCCAGGGCCAGAGCGTGGTGCTGCTGTGCCGCAGCGGCGTGCGCTCCATCGCCGCCGCCAAGCGCGCGACCGAGCTGGGGCTCACGGCCTACAACATCCTTGAAGGCTTTGAAGGCGACCCGGACGACAACGGCCAGCGCGGGCGCAAGGGGGGCTGGCGCTTTCATGGCTTGCCCTGGCGGCAGGGCTGAGCGCGCACCCTGAGACCGCCTCTGCAGGGGGCTTTTCATCCCGGCGTATGCCAGGAAATAAATAAATGCTCCTAAAAAAAGAGCTGCCAGCGCTTGATATACAAGCGCTGGCAGCTCTTTTTGCTTAAAGACTGTAGCTCACTGGGCCAGTGGCGGAATGCGCAGTTTCTGGCCGGGGTAGATCTTGTCGGGGTGGCTGAGCATGGGCTTGTTCGCCTCGAAAATCACGGGGTACTTGTTGGCATCGCCGTAGAACTTCTTGGCAATGGCCGACAGTGTGTCGCCGCGCACCACGTCGTGGTATTGGGCTTCGGGCGCGGGGGCCGAAACGGCCATCAGGTTGTCCACGTCTTTCACGCTGGCCACGTTGCCGCAGCACAGGGTGACTTTCTCCTTGGCCTCTTGCGTGGGGGCCTGGCCTTGCACCTCCACCTTGCCGCTGGTGCCGTCAAACGCCACCTGCACGCCTTGCACGCCTAGGTTTTGCGAGGCGATATAGGCCTCAATGGCGCGTGCCGCCTTGTCGTTCAGGTCTTGCAAGGGGGCAGGGTTGCTGCCCGCTTGGGCCGCTGCGGCTTCCACCTCTTTGCCGCCAAACAGCTTTTCGCCCGCTTCTTTGATGAAACTGAAAAGACCCATGAGATACCTCCTAGTGGTGCCAATGTTGGAAGGCCCACTGTAGAGCGAATGTGCGACAAAAGGGTGTAGGTCAAGCGCGTATGAAGATTTTTGACAATTGCCCGGGCTGACTTGCCGCGCGCCTTGGCCCGCCGTGGCAGCCGGTTCGTCCGGTAGATGACTGTGCCTGTATCTTTGTGTATCCCCCGTTTCGAGGGGCTTGGCAAAACTCGGGATAATCCGCCCCATGACATTTCTGGCCATCGACGTCGGCAACACCCGTCTCAAATGGGCGTTGTACGACGCTCACCGCCCCGGCGCAGCGCTCATCGCGCACGGCGCCGAGTTCCTTGACAACATCGACCGCCTGGCCGAAATCAGCTGGGCCCAATTGCCCGTGCCCACGCGCATGCTGGGCTGCGTGGTCGCCGGAGATGCTGCCAAGCGCCGGGTGCAAGAGCAGATGGAGCAAATGGTGCGTTGGGACGTGGCACCGCAGTGGGTGGTGTCGTCGGCCGAAGAAGCGGGGCTCACCAACGGCTACGACTACCCCTCGCGCCTGGGCTCGGACCGTTGGGTGGCCATGGTGGGCGCGCGCCACCATGTGCTGGCCCAAGGGCCCGCGCGGCCGCTGGTGGTGGTGATGGTGGGCACGGCGGTGACGGTGGAGTGCATCGATGCTGAGGGCAAGTTTCTGGGCGGGCTCATCTTGCCGGGCCACGGCATCATGCTGCGCGCGCTGGAGACCGGCACCGCCGGGCTGCATGTGCCCACGGGCGAGGTGCAGACCTTTCCGACCAACACCAGCGATGCCCTGACCAGCGGCGGCACCTATGCCATTGCCGGGGCCGTGGAGCGCATGTACCAGCACCTGCTGCAGCACTGCGGGCAAGAGCCCGCCTGCATCATGACCGGCGGCGCGGGCTGGAAGATGGCGCCCAGCATGACCCGGCCGTTTGAGCTGGTGGACAACCTGATTTTTGACGGCCTCTTGGAGATTGCAGCGCGCCGCTTTGGCGGTTGATTGGGAGCGAGGTGCCAGGGGCGTGCCAAGCTCATATCCACGCGCCTCAACCCTCACCGCCATCCGCTTTCACATCTACTGTTCTCGTCCCAAACCGTTCCCGTTCCAAACCGTTCGGGCTGAGCTTGTCGAAGCCAGGGCGCAGACCGTGAGACCGTGCTGTCCCTGCGCAGTCCCCAGGGCGCGCCGGGTAGTGGGCATCAACCCTCTTCGTGCAGCTCAGTGCGGGCCATGGCCACGTGCAGCTCTTCCATCGCATCCAGCGGCTCGCAGGCGGCGGCCCGCTCGTACAGTGCCGTCGCTTCGTCCATGCGGGCTTCGCCTTCGAGCATGACCAGGGCGTTGGCGTAGTCCACCAGTCCAATGGCCGAGCCAGGGTGCAGCGCCAGCGCCTCTTCAAACAGCTGCAGCCCTGCCTCTTTCTTGGCGCCGTAGGTCATGCCGCCAATCAAGGCGCCCACCTTGTCGATCACCTCGGCGTGGAAGGTGCCCAAGGCAATGCGCGCCTCGACATGTCGGGGCGACAAGGCGATGGCTTTTTCGAGCGACTCTTTGATTTGCTGCCCCAGCCCTTGTGCCAGGGCCTTGGCCACGCTGATGCCCTGGCAATACCGGCCCAGCGCATAGGCGTTCCAGTACCAGGCGTTGGCGTGCTGTGGGTCTGCGGCAGCCTGGGCCTGGGCACGTTCTGCCACCTGCATGAACAGGTCGAGCCGGGTCTTTTCGCGCGGCTCCAGGTAGGTGGCGTACACCGCCGTGGCTTTGTTGGCCGCAGTGATGCCCGCGCCGCCCGCCGCCAGCCCGGCGGCCACGGCCTGCTCGAACTCGCCGTTGTGAAACAGCACCCAGGCCTGCAGCGCGCCGGGGTCTTGTGGGCAAGGCTCGGCATCGCCCAGGTGCAGCCGGGCCCATTGTTGTTGCACACGGATGGCGTCCCAGGCGTAGTCGCTGGTGTGGGGGAAGGGGGTCCAGTGGGCCATGGTGTGTCTCCTCGGTGTTGTTGTGGGCTTGGGTGGAGTGGGGTGCGGGTGGCCTTGGGCGGTCAGGGGGCTGTGCCTTCGGCCTGGGGTGGGGCGTAGGCCCCCGTCAGCGCCTGCAGGTGGTTGCGCTGCGCTGCATCCAGGTAGGGCAGCAACAGGCTCAGCACATGCTGGGCGCCCCGCAGCAGTGCTTGCTGGGCGTTGGCGGGCTCCAGCGCGTGGCGTGGGTCGCGCACGTATTCGTAGCTGAGCCAGTAGGTCAGCACCACCACCATGCTGGTGGCGGTGGTGTGCTGGGTGGGGGTGTCCATGTGCAGTGCCTGGGCCGCGCACATGCCTTGCAGCAGGGTTTGCACGGCGTGCTCTTTGCGCTGCAGCACGGCTTGCAGGTGGGTTTCGAGCCTGCGGTTCTTGGACAACAGGTCGTTCAGGTCGCGGTACAAAAACCGGTACTGCCAGATCAGCTCAAACAGGGTGTGCAGAAAGAACCACGCGTCTTCCACGTTGTGCACGCTGTCGCTGGCCTGCAGCAACTCGTTCAGCGCGGCTTCGTACTGATCGAACAGCGTGTTGATCAGCGCATCTTTGGCGGGGTAGTGGTAGTACAGGTTGCCGGGGCTGATGCGCAGCTCGGCAGAGATCAGGGTGGTGGAGACATTGGGTTCGCCGAACCG
Source organism: Acidovorax sp. 106 (assembly GCF_003663825.1). Taxonomy (NCBI): domain Bacteria; kingdom Pseudomonadati; phylum Pseudomonadota; class Betaproteobacteria; order Burkholderiales; family Comamonadaceae; genus Acidovorax; species Acidovorax sp. 106. Next base: position 2,424,715 of record NZ_RCCC01000001.1, read on the forward strand.
GTTGAACAGGTCCAGCGTCACTTCCAGAATGCGTTGTGCCGTACGGCGCGGCGCTTTCTTGGCCATGGGTGTCGCCCCCTTCCTGCGGTGTTGTAGGTGTCTCCGGGGCGCTGCTGTCACGTCGCGTTGCCAAAGGCTACCGAGGTACACGGCGCCGCGACTCGCTTAGAAGCTCCCTGGCACTTACTCTAACCCAGCCAAAAATGCTGCAGTGCGGCATACCCCAAGGAATTTCCTAGGGATTTCCCATGGCGCGGTGCCGCTGCACTGCCAGCTTGCAACGCAGCCGGGCGCTCGCTGCGGACTCTCACGCACCGCTGATTTCAATGATTCGGTGGACTGGGTTGTGCGGCGCTGGAGATTACTTGGCCGCTGGCTTGCGTGCGCGGGGCGCTGCCCTTTTGGTGGGTGTGGGGTGGGTGGCCTTGCCTGCGGTCTTTCCGGCGGCTTTGCCTGTCGTTCTGCCTGCGGTTTTGGCGGTTGCCTTGGCTGAGCGCGGGGCGCTGGTCTTGCGGGCCTGGGCCAACTCGGCGGTCAGGGCGTCAATGCGGTCGTGCAGGGCTTGCAGGTCCCGCGCGGTGGGGATGCCCAGCCGCCCCAGGGCCTTGGCCACGCGGTCTTCAAAAATCGTCTCCAGCTTGTCCCACTGGCCTGCGGCGCGCGAGCCCATCTCGCCCGCTGCGCTGGCCATGCGCTGCGTGGCCTCGGTGATCTTTTCTTCTGCCACGGTCTGGGTCTTGCGCTGCAGGGTGGTGCCTTCCTTCACCAGCGCCTCAAACACCTTGCCGCCCTCTGCCTGGGCCTTGGAGAACGCGCCCAGCCCCGCCAGCCAAATCTGCTGCGCCGATTCCTTGACCGCATCGCTCAACGGCACGCCGCCCAAGGGGTTGCCGTCTGTGCCAAAGGGAAAAGATTTCTTGCTTGCCATCGAGAGCCTCCTGTCGGGGATAGTGAATACACACAACAAGCACTGTACGGTGCGCGCTGGCCTATGGGCTAGGTGAGGCTGTCTAGACCCATCCGGGCTGGCGGTAAATCCCGTTACATGCCTGTGTCTGTGGATGGGATAATCCCCAGCTTCGCCTGCAGGCGTATCAACACTGCCCTTCCTATGATTTTGGTAACTGGCGGCGCCGGCTTCATTGGCGCCAACTTCGTGCTCGACTGGATTGCCAACGGCGACGAGCCCGTGGTCAACCTCGACAAACTCACCTACGCAGGCAACCTGCACAACCTCGCCAGCGTGCAGGGCAACCCCCGCCACGTCTTTGTGCAGGGCGACATTGGCGACACCGCCTTGCTCGCGCGCCTGCTGGCCGAGCACCAGCCCCGTGCCATCGTCAACTTCGCGGCCGAATCGCATGTGGACCGCTCCATCCACGGCCCCGAAGACTTCATCCAAACCAACGTGGTCGGAACCTTCAGGCTTTTAGAGGCTGCAAGGCAATACTGGCAAGCGCTGCCAGCTATCAAAAAAGAAGCGTTCCGCTTCCTGCACGTCTCCACCGACGAGGTCTACGGCAGCCTGTCTGCCACCGACCCGGCCTTCACCGAAGACAACACCTACGAGCCCAACAGCCCGTACTCGGCCAGCAAGGCCGCGTCTGACCACCTGGTGCGTGCATGGCACCACACCTACGGCCTGCCGGTGCTCACCACCAACTGCAGCAACAACTACGGCCCGCTGCACTTCCCGGAAAAACTCATCCCCCTCATGATCGTCAACGCCCTGGCAGGCAAAAACCTGCCCGTGTACGGCGACGGCATGCAGGTGCGCGACTGGCTGTACGTGCGCGACCACTGCAGCGCCATCCGCCGCGTGCTCGAAGCTGGCCGCCTGGGCGAAACTTACAACGTCGGTGGCTGGAACGAAAAGCCCAACATCGACATCGTCAACACCGTGTGCGCCCTGCTCGACGAACTGCGCCCCCGCGCCGACGGCCAGAGCTACAAAACCCAAATCACCTACGTGACGGACCGCCCCGGCCACGACCGCCGCTACGCCATCGACGCCCGCAAGATCGAGCGCGAGCTGGGCTGGAAGCCCGCCGAGACCTTTGACACCGGCATCCGCAAGACGGTGCAGTGGTACCTGGACAACCCAGTGTGGGTGGCGCAGGTGCAGTCGGGTGCCTACCGCGAGTGGGTGCAAAAGCAGTACCAAGCCGACGCAAAGGCAGAGGTCGCAGCATGAACATCCTGCTCTTCGGCAAAGGCGGCCAGGTCGGCTGGGAGCTGCAACGCAGCCTGGCCGTGCTGGGCCAAGTCACGGCCTTGGACCATGACAGCACCGACCACTGCGGTGACTTTGCCAACCCCGAAGGCATCGCCGCCACCGTGCGGGCCCTCAAGCCCGATGTCATCGTCAACGCCGCCGCCCACACCGCTGTAGACAAGGCCGAGAGCGAGCCCGAGCTGGCCCGCCTGCTCAACGCCACCACGCCCGGCGTGCTGGCCCGCGAGGCCGCCGCCCTGGGCGCCTGGCTGGTGCACTACAGCACCGACTACGTGTTCGACGGCAGCGGCACCCGCCCCTGGGTTGAAACCGACACCCCCGCGCCCCTGAGCGTGTACGGCCGCACCAAGCTCGAAGGCGAGCAGCTCATCCAGCAATCGGGCGCCAAGCACCTCATCCTGCGCACCAGCTGGGTGTATGCCGCGCGCGGCGGCAACTTCGCCAAGACCATGCTGCGCCTGGCGCAAGAGCGCGAGCGCCTTACCGTCATCGACGACCAGTGGGGCGCCCCCACCGGTGCCGAACTGCTGGCCGACGTCACCGCCCACGCCATCCGCCACCTGCAGCAGCGCCCGCAAGACGCGGGCCTGTACCACCTGGTGGCAGGCGGCGAAGTGACCTGGAATGGTTACGCAAAATTCGTGATAGAGCACGCCAATAAAGCGCAATCAGCTATAAAAATCGTAGCTAAAGAGATTGCGCCTGTGCCTACCAGCGCCTTCCCCACCCCCGCCGTGCGCCCCCGCAACTCGCGTTTGGACACCTCCAAGCTGCAAGCCACCTTCGGCCTCACCTTGCCGCACTGGCAAGCCGGGGTTGAGCGCATGCTGACCGAAATCCTGTAAGCACATTGGCTGCGGCGCACCGTGCGCCTCTGCACGTACTTCCAAGCCCCTTTACGGACCCGCCCCCCATGACCCCATCCACCTCCCAGCGCAAAGGCATCATCCTGGCCGGCGGCTCCGGCACGCGCCTGCACCCGGCCACCCTGGCCATCAGCAAGCAACTGCTGCCGGTGTACGACAAGCCCATGATTTACTACCCGCTCAGCACCCTCATGCTGGCGGGCATCCGCGACATCCTGGTCATCAGCACCCCGCAAGACACGCCACGCTTTGAGCAACTGCTGGGCGACGGCAGCCAATGGGGCCTGAACCTGCAATACGCCGTGCAAGCCAGCCCCGACGGCCTGGCGCAGGCCTTTGTGATTGGCGAGCCATTCGTTGGCAACGCCCCCTCGGCCCTGGTGCTGGGCGACAACATCTTCCACGGCCACGACTTCCATGAACTGCTGGGCAACGCCAGCGTCCGCACCGAGGGCGCCAGCGTCTTCGCCTACCACGTGCACGACCCCGAGCGCTACGGCGTTGCCGAATTCGACGCACAAGGCCGGGTCCTGTCCCTGGAAGAAAAGCCCAAAATCCCCAAGTCCAGCTACGCCGTCACCGGCCTGTACTTCTACGACAACCAAGTCGTAGACCTGGCCAAGGGCCTCAAGCCCTCCGCTCGGGGCGAGTACGAAATCACCGACCTGAACCGCCTGTACCTGGAGCAAGGCCAGCTCAACGTCGAGATCATGGGCCGAGGCTACGCCTGGCTGGACACTGGCACCCACGAAAGCCTGCTCGAAGCCGGCCAATTCATTGCCACCCTGGAACACCGCCAGGGCCTCAAAATCGCCTGCCTGGAAGAAATCGCCTGGCGCCAGCGCTGGATCGACGACGCCCAGCTAGAACGCCTTGCCCAGCCGCTCACCAAGAGCGGGTATGGGCAGTATTTGATGCGGGTGCTTAAAGAGAGAATTTACTGAACGGGTCCAACCGATTTGTCAGCCGACCGCCCATGAATCCAGCACAAGAGCCTGCCACCATCCTGCTGCAGCAAGGCCTCGCCCTGCAAAAAAGTGGCCAGCTGCAAGCTGCTGAACAAGCTTATGCAGCGTCAATCGCGCAAGCCCCCCACAATCCACTGGCATTGCACTTGTTGGGCACGGCGGTGGGGCAGCAGGGGCGCTGGATGGAGGCGATAGGGTGGCTGCAGAAAAGCCTTCGCCTGCACCCTGCGGACCCCAAGGCCTGGAACAACCTGGCGACCGCCTTTTTGGATTCCGGCCAATGCCAGCGCGCCAAAGAGGCTGCCGAGCGCGCCCTGGCCTTGGCGCCCGAGTACCCGGCTGCACAGCTGTCTTGGGCCAGTGCGTGTTACGGGCTCAAGCAGTTTGCCGATGGGTTGCGGGTGGCGCGCACGCTGGTCGTTCACCCTGGGCTGTCCAGGCTCGCGTGGCTGTGCGTTTGGCGATGTGCCGGGGCGCTGTGTGACTGGTCTGCCCAGCAGGAAGCCGCTGCTCATCTCCAGCAGTGCCTTGACCAGGGGGATATGCTGTTGCCAGCGTTCGATGCCCTGGCCTTCGCAGATGACCCGGCACTGCACCGCCGTACAGCGCAATTTTTGGCAGACAAGTTGGCTGCAACGCGAGCGGTTCCACCCCGCCTGTTGCCTGTGCCGTCGCCCTCCCAGCCGCCAGGCAGCGGGCGCATTAAGTTGGCCTACCTGTCGGCAGATTTTCACGACCACGCCACCGCTTACTTGATGGCAGAGCTGTTTGAGCGGCACGACAAGGGCCGTTTTGAAACCGTGGCAATCTCTTTTGGCCCGGACAGCGAATCTCCCATGCGCAAGCGTTTGCACCGGGCGTTTGACCAGTTCTGGGATGTGCGCGACTGCACTCCCGCGCAAGTGGCTGAGCGCATGGTGCAGGCCGGGATAGACATCGCCGTGGACCTCAAAGGCCACACCCGCGACAGCCGCCCGGCCATCTTGCTGCGCAAGCCTGCCCCCATCATCGTCAACTACCTGGGCTACCCGGGCACCATGGGGTCACCAGTGTTCGACTACCTGGTCGGTGATTCCATCGTTACCCCCGCTGAGCATGCGCCCCTCTACGATGAACAACTGGTGCAGTTGCCGCATAGCTACCAGGTCAACGACACCCAGCGGCCTTTGGCGGTGACTGCGTCCAGTCGTGCCGATGAAGGGCTGCCTGCACAGGGCGTGGTGTTTGCGGCATTCAATAACGTCTATAAGGTCACGCGTCCGTTTTTTCAGGCCTGGATGCGGCTGCTGCAAGCGGTGCCGGGCAGCGTGCTCTGGCTCATCAGCGACGACCCCGAGGTGCAAGCCAACTTGCGCCGCGAAGCTGTCCGCAGCGGTGTAGAGCCCATGCGGCTGGTGTTCGCCAAGGGCGTGCCCCTGGCGCAGCACCTGGCTCGCCATGTCCATGCGGACATGCTGCTGGACAACCTGCCTGTCAACGCCCACACCACCACCAGCGACGCGCTCTGGGCAGGGGTTCCTGTCGTTACCTGCATGGGGCAGGCATTTGCTGGTCGCGTAGCTGCCAGCCTTTTGCATGCTGTGGGTTTGCCAGAATTGGTAACGCATTCGCTGGCTGACTACGAGGCATTGGCTCTTCGCTTGGCTACCCAGCCTGCGGAGCTTCAACGTTTACGGTCTCACTTGCAGGCGGCACGCGCCACGGCGCCTCTTTTTGACACCGTGCGATTTACCCGGTATCTGGAGACTGCATACCTTTGTATGCACCAACGCAGGCTGCAGGGCCTGTCGCCCGCTGGCTTTGCTGTCCCCGATGTCATTGGTGCGCCCGTCAAGGCTCTGCACTCAACCCCTACCTCATTCCAAATCTCTCAGTCATGAACGTTACTGCTACCTCCATCCCCGACGTCAAGCTCATCGAACCCAAGGTGTTCGGTGATGCCCGTGGTTTCTTCTTCGAAAGCTTCAACCAGAAGGCCTTCAATGACGCCACAGGTACCGCACACGAGTTCGTGCAAGACAACCACAGCCGCAGTGCCAAAGGCGTGCTGCGCGGTTTGCACTACCAGATCCAACAACCCCAGGGCAAGCTGGTGCGCGTGGTGCACGGCGCGGTGCTGGATGTCGCGGTGGACATCCGCAAAAGTTCGCCTACTTTTGGACAATGGGTGGCCGAGGAGCTGAGCGAAGACAACCACCGCCAGTTGTGGGTGCCGCCAGGCTTTGCGCACGGGTTTGTGGTGCTCAGCGAGATGGCCGAGTTTTTGTACAAAACCACCGATTACTACGCGCCGCAGTTTGAGCGCAGCATTGCCTGGAACGATCCATCCCTGTCCATTGACTGGCGCCTTCAGGGTGCTCAGCCATTGTTGTCGGCCAAGGATGCACAGGGGCTCAGCTTGTCTGCGGCCGAAGTGTTTGCCTGAGCCTGGTGCTGCCGTGTGAGGGGCAGGTTAGCGGCTTTCGCCAGCAAGTGCCTTCTGTACAGCGGGATACAGCACGTCTGAGCCAAATTGGGGGTTTTGCGGGTCGATCGAGAAAATGTTGTGCCCCCGCTCAACACGTTGCCCTTCCCAGCGGGGCTCCATGAAGAAGGACAGAAATTTCGCTCCCCGTTGGCTGTGTTGGTCCAGTGTGCGCATGAGTGCTTTGGCAGTCATGGGCTTGAGTGGATGGAACTCCGTGACGCCGTAGCCATTGGCTTGTTGGGATGCAGGCTTGCCAGGTGCCGTGGGTCTTGCCGTCGCTTGCCTTTGTGCATACCACTGCGCAAACGAATTTCCGTATGCAGCCTCGCCGTAAAGACTCACGCCCAGCCCCGTGGTGGGCAATCCTGCCAGAGAGGTCTCCACGGCAAACTTTTGGGCGTCCCAACTGGGGTTGGTGAAGGGGATGATCTGGTGCGTGTAGGTTGGCGTTCCAGCCAGGCAGGATGGCAGCACCACTTGCCGTCCAAAATTCTCAATGTAGTCGGCCACTTGTTGCGCCCTGAAGGCTTGCCAAAGCGGGACCAGTGGGTTGTAGTAATAAGAACTTTGCTCTGCGGGGCCGTCCATGTAAGCCTGCCATTCCGAGGGGAGCGGTGTGGACGTGGGAAGCGTGCCTGCCATGGGTTGGGGCTGGGGGGTGGTTTGGCTGCGGTCCATGATGGCAACACGGCGCGACCCTAGGTGGAAAGCCGGTTCATCTCCGCGTTGCAGATAGATGTCCAGCTGGTGCACGCCGGTGGGCCAGGTGCGAAAGTCCAAGTCCACGCGCCAGCCGGTGTTCACGCTGCCAAACTCTGGCTTGGCTTGCGACACATCCTGCCTGCTCAGCGAGACGGGCGCTTTGCCTGCCAAGACGCCGTTGCGGTACACCAGCGCCTTCAGCGATGACCCGCTGCGGTCCCTGCCAGGGGCAAATGCCCAGCCAGAGACGGGCAGGCTACCCTGTGCAAAGGAGTCGATGTGCTCGTTGAAGTAGGCCAGTGGCTCGGTCCGAATGTCTTTGGATGGGGGAAGAACATTGTCAAACGACGCAAACTGCCCGCCTACTGCCCGATTCAGGTGTTCAATGCGGCCAAAGCGGTTTTGCAAAAAGCGCCTGAATCCCTGCTGTGAGATGGGGCTGTAGTCTGTGACCCTATAGGGCATGCCAAAGCCCATGCCTGTCTCAAAGTCTGGGAAGTAGTGGTGTACCTCCCCCAACAAAGTGATGGCGTGGATCTTTGCACGTTGCTTGGGCTCTAGCCTGCAGAGCGCCTGCACCATGGCACTGGCCGCCTCTTTGCGGCGAAGGTTCACTGGGGCGTCTGGGTCGGCAATGTTCCAGTAGTACACCGGCTCACCATAGTAGCTGCCCGGTGGCATGGCGCCATCGCGGGTTTGAGCGAGGTTGCGCGGGTCCTGGGCCAGCGCTTGCTCCAGAGGGGCGTGTGACGCAAAGTGCGTGGCAAACAGGTACACCACCACGGGCCGGTCGGTGTCGCGCACTGTGCGGGCCAGGCGTGCAATGCGTTCTTGGTTCAGTTGCCAGCTCCCCGCTTTTTCTTCAAACAGTTGCAGCAGCGGCACGGGCAGTGTGTAGCCCACCGGGTATCGGGGCGGTTTCGGGGCTCCGCTTGGGTAGAGGTCAGAGAGGGTCGACTCCACCAGTGGGGCTGCAGATCCAGCCACCCCGCTGCAGCTGACTCCAAGTGTGTCGAGTGCGTTGGCCGGGGCGTGCCCCGTTGCACTGACGGGGCCAGTGAGGGCTGTGGTCTTTGTCTGCAGGATGCATGGCTCAATGACCCCGATCATGGGTGCCAGCAGCATGGGGTCGCGTGTTGGCGCCCCTTGTCCTGAGTGCATGTGCAGCAGGACCATACCGCCAGCGCCTGCGGTCACCGCCAGCAAGCCTCCCAGTGTGGTTGCGATGAGGGACATCGGATGAGGGGTGCGGGCGGCGTCAGGCGCAGCAGGGTGGGTGATGGGCATGGCGGCGGTGTAAAGCGGCGTAACGTTATGCAAAGTGGTCAAAGGGCCTTGAAGGGCGCTTGTCTGGCCGGGTGATGGGGGGTGACTTCGACGGCGGTGAGCGGCTGCTGTTACCCGGGTTGCCCTGGTGACGGGCTTGGTGAGTCTCAAGCAAGGCTGAATGCTATGTAATTTATAGCTAAAAATATAAACAGTGCCAGCGCAGTCATCCTATTTTCCTCCTGTTTGTATGGTTGCCCCCTTGTGCGGGGTGGCGTTCTATTCTTCGACGGGTTGGGCGTGCGCGGCTACACTCTGGCCCTTTCGAGAAGCCAAGTGCTCGTGCGTATGGCTATCTAGGTGACCGATCCATAGATAGTTACAGGCTTTGGCGCGTGGCAGAGACATCGACGGCAATTTGAATGACCCCCACCCTAACTTCCGCTGCGACACCTGAGCCCTCTTTTGCTGCTGAGCGTGTGCGCTTGGGTGAGCTGCTGGTCAAGGCTGGCAAGCTGAGCGCGCGTGATCTGGAGCGTGCGCTTTCTGCCCAGCAAGAAATGGGCAGCTTGCTCGGCCAGGTGCTGGTGCAACTCGGTGTGGTCTCTGAGCTAGACGTAGCGCACGCTTTGGCGCAGCAATTGGGCTTGCCTTTCATCACGGCCGATGCATTTCCTTCGTCGCCGCCAGAGGTGCCAGGCCTTTTGCCAGAGTTCTTGCAGTCCAATGCCGTTTACCCCCTCAGCGTGATTGAGGGTGAGTTGGCTGTGGCCATGGCCCGTCCCCAGGACGCTTTTGTCGTCAAGGCGCTGCGCCTGACCACGGGCTTGGTAATACGACCCCACCTGGCGTTAGAGACCGACATTGAGAAGGCGCTTGCCGAGCCTGTCAATGAGGCCGTCGAGGATGAACAAGATGATTTGGACATCGGCAGCGACTCTGGCGACTTCGTAGAGCATCTCAAGGATCTGGCCAGCGAAGCTCCAGTGATTCGGTTGGTCAACGCCATTGTCAGCCGTGTCATCGATATGCGGGCGTCCGATATCCACCTGGAGCCCTTCGATGATGGTCTTCACGTGCGCTACCGCGTCGATGGTGTCATCCACAACGCAGAATTGGTGCCACCACGGCTGAGCGCCGCAGTGAACTCGCGCGTCAAGCTGCTGGCGCACCTGGACATTGCCGAGCGGCGCTTGCCCCAAGACGGGCGCATCAAAATGCGCGTGAAGGGGCGAGAGCTTGATCTGCGGGTGTCCACCGTGCCCACTGTGCACGGCGAAAGCGTGGTGATGCGGGTGCTGGACCGCGCCAGCGTTCGGCTGAACCTCGAGAAAATGGGGTTTGAGCGCGACACGTTGGAGCGATTCAACACCCTTTTGGCAAAACCCCATGGCATTTTGCTGGTCACCGGGCCCACGGGCTCAGGCAAAACCACCACGCTGTATGCCGCGCTGTCCAAGCTTGACTCCGCCACCCAGAAAATCATCACCGTGGAAGACCCGGTGGAATACCAGCTCGAAGGCATCAACCAAATCCAGGTGCATTCGCAAATCAACCTGACGTTTGCCAACGCGCTGCGCTCGATCCTGCGGCAGGACCCGGACATCATCATGATCGGTGAAATGCGCGATGGCGAGACCGCCCAGATCGCGGTGCAGTCCGCCCTGACGGGGCATTTGGTTCTCTCCACCCTGCACACCAACACGGCGGCGGGCGCCATCATCCGCATGCAGGACATGGGCGTGGAGCGTTACTTGATTACTTCTGCGGTCAATGGGGTGCTGGCCCAGCGCTTGGTGCGCACGCTGTGCGATGCCTGCAAAGAGCCCCATGCCATAGAGTCTGCGCTGTACGAAAGCTCTGGCCTTTCACGCTATTGCGCTCCCGACACACTGCTGTACCGCCCCGTGGGGTGCGACCAGTGCCGAGGCTCTGGCTACCGTGGCCGCACAGGCATCCATGAGCTGCTGGTGCTGGACGAGCCCATGCGCCGCGCCGTGCTGGAGGGGCGTGACGCCAGCGTACTCAACGGCATTGCAGTGCAGTCGGGCATGCTCAGCTTGCATGAAGACGGCTTGCGCAAGGTGGCTGCAGGGGTGACGACCCTCGACGAACTGGCACGCGTGACGCAGGACCAATCCGATGCCTGATTATTTTTGGCGGGCCGCTGCCGCTGACGGCAATGTGCTCACAGGGCAATTGGATGCGCCGAATGAGGCAGCTGTGCTCAAGCAACTGCGCGGCAGGGGGCTCACGCCGTTGGCCGTGCAAGACGCTGCATTGGCTGCCAGCAGTGGCATGGCCACGGCTGCCAATGCGAGTGCGGCTGCTGCGGCATCTGCTGGGTTCAAGCAACCCAAGGCGCGGGTGGACAAGAGCCCGGTCAAGTCTAAAGACGTGCTGGCGTTCACTTCTGAGTTGGCCATCATGTTGCGGGCAGGGCTTGCGCTCGATAACGCGCTGCGTGTGCTCATCGAGATGAGCTATAAGCCCGCCGTCAGTACGTTGCTGCAGGGCGTTCTTGAGGCCGTCAAAGGGGGAACGCCACTGAGCCGGGCATTGCAGGTCCATGCGGAATTGTTTGGTGATTTCTACATCAACATGGTCCGCTCCGGGGAGGCCAGTGGGCAGATGTCTGCAGTGCTGGACCGTTTGGTGGAGCACATGGAGCGCCAGCGTGCACTGCGCGAAAGTGTGATCTCTGCCACCATCTATCCAGCCATCTTGATCACTGTGGCGGTGCTATCGCTGATCGTGATGTTGGGCTTTGTGGTGCCGCAGTTTGAGAAGCTGTTTTCAGAAATGGGCGATGCACTGCCCATGCCAACCCGCATCGTGATGGGCTTGGGCAAGGCGTTCACCCAATATGGCCTGGTGATCGGCGTGGTGGCCGCAGCAGGTGGATGGCTGATGGCGCGGTGGCTGCGCTCGCCTTCGGGCAAGCGCTGGTGGCAAGCGCGTCTGCTGCGCATGCCCCTGGTGGGGCGCATTGCCCTGAAATACCAGCTGACACTTTTCTCTCGCTCACTGGGAACCCTTCTGGGCAATGGCGTTCCTATGCTCACCGCGCTGCACATTGCGTCTGACACGGTTGGGAATGTGGTGTTGCAGCAAGCGTTGGTGCGGGTGGCGCCCATTGTTAAAGAGGGCGGGCGCGTGGTGCAGGCTATTCAGGCCACAGGCATTTTTGAACCCTTGGCCATCAACTTGGTTCGCGTGGGTGAAGAGACTGGGCGCGTGGGCCCCATGATGCTGGAGTTGGCGTCCATCCTGAACCGCGAAGTAGAAACGGGCATCAAACGCCTCTTGACCCTGGTGGAGCCCGTGCTGATTTTGGTGCTCGGCGTCTTGATTGCCGCCATCATCGTTTCCATCCTGATGGGAATACTTTCCGTCAACGACCTCGCCGTATAGGTCCACTGTTTATTTTGTTTGCGCAAGGAGCCTCATTTCATGGCAAATCTTTTCACTCGCACCCTTCGTCGCGCTTCGGCGCAGCGCCCGCAGGCTCGCGGCTTCACTCTGATCGAATTGCTGGTGGTGTTGGCTATCTTGACCATGCTGGCGGGTTTGGTGGGGCCACGGGTTTTGAGCCAACTGGGCGGAGCTAAGTCCAAGACGGCTGGTGTCCAGATCGCAGATTTGGACAAATCTCTGGAGCTTTTCAAACTGGATGTAGGTCGTTATCCCACCACCGAAGAGGGACTGGACGCACTGGTGAAGCGCCCCGGTTCTGTGAATGGTTGGAATGGCCCCTACATCAAGGGCGAGCTGCCCAAAGACCCTTGGGGCAACCCCTACCGTTACGCCAGTCCCGGCGCTGGTGGCGGCATTGACATCATTTCTTTGGGTTCTGACGGTGCGCAGGGCGGTGAAGGTGAAGCTGCGGACGTTCGCAACAAGCCCTGATTTGGCCACTGGCTAATTTGCTAGCGGCATTTATTCTTGTTGACCCAGGTTTTGAGCCTCTCACCCATGCGCAGAGCGCGCGGTTTCACGCTGGTCGAGTTGTTGGTAGTGTTCGCCATTCTGGCTGCGCTCGCCGGACTTGCGCCAGTGGCCTTTGACCGCCTCAAGGCTTCGTCTGAATACCGCGACACCGTGCGAACCATGATGGGACAGATGCGCGCTGCACGCTACAAGGCTTTGACGGAAGGGCGCGAAGTCCGGTTTTCGGTGGACTTGCGCCAGCGTTGGTACGCTGCCGATGGCGCCCCTCCCAGGCCACTGCCCACCTCTGTAGATGTGCGCGCTACCGTGGCTCCGGGAGAGATGGCTGGGCCGAGCCTTGCCTCTATCCGTTTCCTTCCTCAAGGGGGCGCCACTGGGGGGAGCATCGAAATTGTCCGTGCTTCGGGCAGTGGTACGCGTTTGCGGGTGGATTGGCTTTCAGGTCGCGTGACCCAAGAGGCATTGTTGCCATGATGCCCTGCGGTTCGCGCGCGCAACGCGGCTTCACTATTTTGGAGCTGTTGGTGGCATTTGCCATCATGTCGATCGCGTTGGGCATGCTGTATCGCGCTGCAGGTGGAAGCGTGCGCGCCGTGGGTGAAATGGAGCGCTACCAGCGCGCCACGGTGCTGGCTGAGTCCATTTTGGCCATGCGCGATGCCGTGCCCGAAGGCGGGTGGTCCGATACGGGCAGCGTGGCCGGGTTTGACTGGCGTGTGGCCACGAGCCCCTATGGCACAGAGATCAATGCGCCTGCGGCGACTCCACTTCATGAAGTGCGGGTGGTCGTCGCTTGGTCTAGTGGCGGACGCCCGCAGCAATTGGAGGTGGCTACGTTGCGCCCCCAGAAAAAGCCAGCAGTGCTGGAGGGTTCACGGCTGTGAGCGGTCCTATGCTGAGTGGGCCACGGCTGCGTGGCTTCACCCTCATTGAGGTGCTGGTGGTCATGACACTGCTGTCGCTGGTAGTGTTGGCCTTGGGGTCGGCTCTGCGCACCACGGCCCAGACGGAGGAACGCGTGGACCAGCGTCTGGCGCGCAACGATGAAATTAGGGTGGTGACCGGCTTTCTGCAATCCGTGCTGGGGCGCATCTCGGGGCAAAAGCGTCAGGGCATCGCCTCTGCCGATGAGAATCCGTATTTGCTCAGTGCCAGCCCGCAAGAACTCGTTTGGGCTGGGGTCATGCCCGCTAGGTTTGGGGTAGCGGGGCGGCAGTTCTTTAGGCTGGCACTGGCCGATGTGGGCGGTGCGCGCGCACTGGTGCTCCAGTTCATTCCGCTGGACGAGCCTTTGCTGCCCACCGCCTGGGACCAGGCCACCACAGAAGTCCTGGTGCGCGACGTTGCCGCTTTCGCTTTGCAGTACCAAGACGCGGCCCAGGACAAACCAGAATGGGTCTCCTCCTGGTCCTCCAAAGACCGGTTGCCTTCCCATGTGCTCGTCTCCATGGAGGCTGCCAACAGCGCGTGGCCTCCTTTGGTGGTGGCCATGCGGCCACTCATCGCCAGCGATCCCTTTGCCTCTGGTACAGCCACATTCGGGGGGCGTTGACGTTGCGTATGTTTGCATATCCATCCAAAGGTCTGTGTGCCCGCTCGCAGCATCAGCGCGGTGTCGTTTTGATTGCTGTGCTGTGGATGGTCATGGCCTTGTCTATCATCGTTACAGGCCTGACCCGCAATGTGCGGGATGAAGCGCGCATGCTTTCTGTGGCCAGGCAAAGCGCCCAGGCCGGCGCTTTAGGTGATGCTGCCATCCAATTGGTGCTGCAGGGTATGGCCTTTGAGTCCAAGGCGGTTGATCGTCTGACCGTGGTACAGACGCAGTACCTGGGCCAGGCCATTGCGGTGCAGGTCATGCCACTCAATGGGTTGATTGACATCAATGCAGCGCAGGTGCCGCTGTTGACGCGATTGTTTACAGTGGCTGGCGGCATGCCTGATGCTGCAGCTGAGTCGGTGGCCCAATCGATCGTGGATTACCGCCAGCAACGTACGCCTCAAGGGGGGCTTAAGCGGTTTGAAGCCATTGAGGACCTCATGCGGCTGCCTGGGGTGAGTTATGACCTCTATGCTAGACTTTCCGGCCTTATTACGGCAGACATCCGTGGTGCTGGCTTGGTCAATCCCCTGGCAGCTCCGCCTGGAGTGTTGGCTGTTTTGGCGGGTGGTAACGCCGAACTGGCGGGACAAATCGCCGCGCAACGAGATTCGGGGCAGGTGAGTTTTGACATGACCGGCTTGGATGCCGGATTGATTGGCTCTGGCGTGGTGCGACGTTACCGACTTCAAGCCCGTGTGCCTCTGCCTGACGGCGGCGCCATGTTGGTGGCTCGGTATGTCGATTTGAATCCCCGCCCGCGGTACGGCCTCCCGTGGGCCACATTCCATACGCAACGTGATGTCGAGCCCGCTCCACATCGCCCTATTCCCTGACAGACATGCCTTCCATTTCATCGGATGCCCGCTTTTTGGGCGTAGATATCGCCTTGTTGTGGCGTGACATGCGAGAACCATGGCGCAACGTGCACCAGTGGCCTGTGCTGGCATGGCTTACGCCGCAGCCACCGGTATTGCTGTTGCAGGCAGATGGAAAGCAATCGGTGTGGGAGGATGGGCGCCAAGTCAGTCCACGCGCTACTCCGCGCTTCAAGGCCATAGAGCTGCCTGACGAGCTGGTGCTGCGCAGGCCGATTCAACTGCCCGTCATGGCGGCAGACGACGCGCGGGCAGCCATGGCGCTAGAAGCGCGCAGTAACAGCCCATTTGATGCAGCAGACATGGTGTGGGGTTACAGCCTTCTGCAATCCAAGGGTGCACATGCCGCCCAGCGGTGCGAGCTGGTGCTGGCCTCGCGCAAGCAAGTTGCGCAGCACTTGGCTGCGGTTCAATCCGGCCCCCTCGGGCAGTCGGTGGATTGGAGCGGGGCAGAGGTCTGGGTGTTGACTGCCCATGGGCAGCCCGCAGTGCTGCCAGGCTATGGAGAGGCTGCGCGTGAGGCCCATGGTGCAAGCCGCCGCCGCTGGGGCTTCGTGTTGCTCGCTACGTTGGCGTTGGGGGTAGCTGCGCTGGCCATCACTCCTACCATTCAACTGCGTACCCGCGCACTGGAGGCCGCGCAGGCCCACGAAGCGTTGGTCAAATCTGCCGCTCCAGTAGTGCATCAGCGTGAGCGTTTGTTGGCATCTGTCGAATCGCTGGGTGCATTGTCTGAGCTGACGAATGGTCGCATTGAGCCCCTTCGGGTGTTGGACACATTGACGCAAGTGCTACCCGACGACACAGCGCTTCAGAGTCTCAAGATCCAAGGCGGCAAGCTTATCTTCAGCGGGCAAACGGGCAATGCTTCGGCTTTGATGCAGCGTCTGGGTGATGTGCAAGGCTTCAAAGAGGTGCGTGCGCCTGCGGCCACGACCCGTCTCGCCAATATAAGCAAGGACGTTTTTGCGGTGGAGCTCAGCCTTGATGCCGAAGTATTTGGCGTAAAAAGCACCCAGCTCGCAAGCCCTGTGGCGGTGCCCGCGGGCGCTGCATCCGCGCCTTCCCTCTCCTCCGGATCCGCACCCTCTGCTGCCTCGTCATCGGTAGCGCTTGCTGCAAGTGCTGCGCCGGCTCCCTCCTCTACTGCCTCGGGGCCGCCGGTGGCAACGGGTGCAAAAGCGGATACGCCTGCGCTGCTAGCCCCGACAGGACAGGCAATCCCATCAGTGGCTCCTGTGGGTGCTTCGGCTGGGGCGTCCGCCTCATTTGGTGGGAAGAGTGTTGCACCTCCGGCGCCGGTGCAGCCGCCAGCCTCTGCTCCTGTGCGCAAGGGCGCTTCATCATGAACATGCAAAAAAATCGCCAGTTGCTCGCGCTATTGGTCACACTCACCCTGGTGATTACACCCTTGGTAGCACTGGGTGTTTACATCTACGGCGAACACCAAAACGCACAGGCGCAGTTAGACAAGATGGAGCCTCGGCATGCTCGGCTGCTGGGCCTGTCATCCCAAGAGGCAGACATTGCCGCGCTGCTAGAGCAAGTGCAAAAAGCGGGCGAGCAATATATGTATCCCGTTAGCCAGGATGCCGCGCAAGCGGGCAACGCTGCGCAGCAGCGCATCCGCGAAATATTCAGCGCAGCGGGCTTGCAAATCAGCAGCAGCCAGGTGCTGCCCTCCAAGGTCGAGAAGGGGTTTGAGCGCATTCCGCTGTCTGTTCGCGCCGATGGCGACCTTCTGGCGCTGCAAAGTGCTCTGGCGGTATTGTCCAGTCAGCTGCCGTTGATCTTGATCAACGAGATGGACGTGCAACTGGTGGGGGGGCTGCAAAACGTGCAACCCACTGTGGCGCCGCGCCTTGCTGTGCAATTCACCTTCGGCATTCTGAAAGGGCAAAAGTGAGACGCTTCGCCCTTCCTCTGTTAACTGTCTTCAACGCAGCTGTGCTGTGTGTTTTGGCCTGGGTGTGGTTCACACCCGATGGGCAGTTGCGCAACATGCGTTGGCAACTGCCTGAGCCTGTCAAGGTGGACTTGCAGTCCTTGTGGCCAGCTTTGCCAGGCCCGGGGCAAGCAGATACCCATCAGTTCTTGGGCATGCTGGAGCGTCCATTGTTCTCCCCCACGCGCAGGCCACCGCCACCTCCACCGCCCCCCAAGGCCGAAGTGCCAGAGCCTGTCAACCGTTTTGCACAAGCCAAACTCAGTGGTGTATTTGAAGGCGAGGGAATGGGCGGCATCATCATCAACTACGAAGGCAAAGATCGCAGGGTGCCCCTCAACGGCATGTTGGATGGTTGGAAACTTCAGTCCGTCACGGGGGCTCAAGCCACTTTCGGCCAAGGGGGACAGACCCGTGTGGTGCAACTGCAGCGAGCTACTTTGGGTGCCTCGGCTGTGGCCACGCAAAACCTAGCGCCAGCTGCCACGGTGCCTGCCTTTGTCAATCGCAGTGCCAGACGCAGTGCCCCAGTGGCGGCGCCGATGCCTGCAGTGCCAGTGGCGCCGCCTCCTGCCGTCGCTGTCCCCTCCTCAGTAACTCCTCCTGCGGCGGCTGTCCCTGCCGTTCCCGCCCCGGCGGCAGCGCCGCCCAAGGCGTCGTTTGGTGGGCGCTGAGCGCCTCGCCCGTCGATGCATCAACCAATTATTGCTATATGAAGTCTTCACGTCATGCTCTGGCTGCAACCATGTTGGCAGCTTGTCAGTTGGTCCATGCCCAAACCGAGCAGACTGCTGCGCCTGCTGCCGCAGTTGGCACTGAGGGCTCATTAGCCCCTACTGCCGCGCAGCCAATGCAGCCCATCCCGGCTGCGGCACCAGCTCCTGCTCGTGTCGATAAACCCCAGGCAGCCACGGCAGTGCCCGCCGATGTGAAGTCGGCCCTGGAATCTCCAGTGGCAGAGCCTCGCATCATCCGTGGCAACGGCCAAGTGATTGCGCCACCTAAAGTTATGTCTCCTTTGAGCGGGGCGCCCGTCTCGTTTCGCTTTGAAGAGGCCCCGGTGGCCGAGGTCGTGCGCACCGTGATGGGTGACATCCTCAAGGTGGACTACGTCATGCACCCCCCATTGCAAGGCACGGTCACGCTGGCCACGCGCAACCCCATCCCGCCAGACCAGGCCGTCTTTCTGCTCGAGAGTGCTTTGCAGGCCAACGGGCTTGCGCTGGTGCGCGACGCCCGCGGCACCTTCCACGCCGGGCGGGCCGATGCACTCAAAAACGTAGCGGGCTCCATCCGCCAGTTCAGCGGAAGCAATCCCAGTATTCCACCGGGCTACGGGGCGGTCATCATTCCCTTGCAGTACATTGGGGCGGGTGAAATGGCCTCCATCTTGCGCCCCATGGTCTCGCCAGAGGCCATCGTGCGTGTAGACACCGTGCGTAACCTGCTGGTCATGATGGGCACCCGTACCCAGGCCGAGGGCTGGATGGACTTGGTCAACACCTTCGACGTGGACTTGCTCAAGGGCATGTCTGTGGGGGTGTTTCCACTCAAGCATGCGTCTGTCAAAGAGGTAGAGGCGGCACTGCGTTTGGTCGGTGGCGGCGGTGGCGCTGGTTCACCCAGTGCTGCAGTTCCAGGCACTGCCTCGGCCAGTACCACGCCAGCCGCCGCGGCCGCCGCAGGCTCGGTTACCTTGGGTGAGTCCAATCCTTTCTTTGGCGCATTGCGCATCATGCCGATTGAGCGCATCAACAGCATTTTGGTGGTTACCCCCCGCGCCGCCTATCTGGACGAAGCCCGCCGCTGGATTGACCGGCTGGACAAGCCCAGCGACGGTGGCTCAGAGCCGCAACTCTTCATCTACCCTGTGCAAAACGGCAATGCGCGGCATCTTGCCAGCGTGCTGGGCGGCTTGTTTGGTGGCTCGGGCGGCGGGGCGGCCGCCACGGCCAACAACGGCATTGCACCGGGTCTGGGCTCTAGCACTGGCAACTCGTTTGGGCAAACGGGAGCTAATAACACGTTTGGCAGCACAAGCGCTGGCACGCTGGGCAATTCCCGAACGGGCATGGCATCAGCTTTGACCTCGAGCGGTTCCGGTGGCGGGCTTAACAGTCTGAATAACCGCAACAGCACCCAGGGCGCAGCCAACCAAGCAGCGGCCACGGCCATGTTGGGCTCCATCCGCGTGGTGGCCGATGATTTGAACAACTCCATTTTGGTGTGGGGCACCCGCTCTGAATTCAACAGAGTTGAAGCGGCGCTCAAGCGGCTCGACCTACCGTTGACTCAGGTGCTCATTGACGCCAGCATTATTGAAGTCACGCTCAATGACGACCTTAAATACGGCCTCAAATGGGCCTTCAGTGGAGATGCTCAGTCTGGCTATAGCGGCAGCGGCAGTGTCGGGTCTGTGCCAGCAATCACCCAAGGGTTCTCCTATACGCTTAAAAATGCCGCTGGCTTGACCAAGGCTACGCTGTCTGCATTGGCAGACAAGTCGTTGGTCAAAATGCTGTCTAACCCTTCACTGATGGTGCTTGACAACCACACTGCCACCATTTCAGTAGGCGATCAAATTCCGGTTCGCACGGCCACCCAAACGACCCCCAACGGCAGCGCCGCCGCCATCGTCACTAATACCATCCAGTACAAGGATACTGGCGTGAACTTGGCGGTGACGCCCTCTGTGACTGCTGGCAACGTGGTTGCCATGCAAATTGACCAAACCGTCACAGATGCAGGCTCGCCCGACACCACAACTGAAGCCGGTGGAGGGGAGCGCCCTTTCTTGCAGCGTCAGATTTCCAGCAAGGTCGCTGTGCGCTCTGGTGAGTCGATTGTGTTGGGCGGGCTGATAAAAAACAACCAGACCAATAGGAAGACGGGCGTGCCTTTGCTGCAGGACATTCCCTTGATTGGGAATCTGTTTACAGAAAATGCGTCAACAGGTGTGCGCACCGAGCTCCTGGTCATTATCACTCCACGCGTAGTCCGTACCGACGTGGATATTCGCGAAGTGAGTGAAGACTTGCGTGAGCGCCTCAAGGGCTTGCGCGCGATCGAGGTCGAGCCACCCGTCGTTCGCGGTGCTGTGGACACCAAGGTGCAGGCTGCGCAGCCTGCACCGTCGGTGCCCAATTGACCCTATGCAGTGGGTGATGGGGTAAGGTTCAGCGTATTTGGTTTTTGTTAACTGTTAGGAAATGTTCGCAAATGCAAATTAAGTTACATCAAAGAGGTTCGTTAGCTTGGATTGTGTCTGTTGTGGCTTTGGCTGTCGCAGGGTGTGCGAGCATCGGTAGTGCTACGCCAGAAGCAAAGGTGCAGCAGCGTGCAGAGGCTTTCTGGAAGGCCCGCCTGCAGGGGCAGCCTGAACAGGCTTATGCTTTGCTATCGCCTGCGTACCGCAAAGTGCGCACGCTGGAGCAATACAAGGCACAGTATGGTGCCGCAACGGCGGTGAAGGCTGCATCGGTGGTGAGTGTTACCTGCGAAGTCGAAAAATGCACAACGCGCATCAAAATTGAGGCAACACCAGCCTTGATGGGGGTGAGTGTGGGTACCATAGCCACCGGTTTGGACGAAACTTGGTTGTTGGAAGACGGCCAGTGGTGGCGTTTTCAAAGCCTTTGATGCGGGCTGCATGCATTGACAGGGAGGGCGTGAAACGGCGATGTGAAATCAGTGTTGCAATAAATCAACATTGGGGTTGAACGGTCTGCTTGACCATGGAAGGCCCCAACGCGCTGTGCTACCATTCCCTAGCGTAATCAATCGTGGTAGTTGCGCTTACCAACTTTTTAACTGGAGTTTCTATATGAAGAAAAATGTTCTGGCCCTGAGCATTGCTGCCATGATTGGTGGCCTGGGCTTTGCAGGCGCTGCCTCGGCAAGCGTTGTGGAAGGTACTGCGGTCCTCGCCCCAAATGCAACCACTGGTACGCTGACGGCTAGCAACGCCACTACCTTGGAATTGGCTGAAGGTGGCGTGGGCCACATGCTGCTGGTGCCTTACTACACTGTGCAAAACGGCAACATGACCGTCCTGCACGTGGTGAACACCGACACCGTCAACGGCAAGGCCGTGAAGGTGCGTTTCCGCGGCGCTGCAAACTCTGACGACGTGATGGACTTCCAAGTGTTCATGTCGCCTGGCGACGTGTGGACTGCTGCCGTGACTGCAAACGCCACCACTGGCATTGCTCAAGTGCAAACGTCTGACAACACTTGCACGGTGCCTACCCTGGGCTTCAACGAGCCACAAGCTTTCTCCGTCGGCCGTTTGAATCCTGCTGCTTCTGACTTGGTCAAGGCAAACGGTACACGTGAAGGCTATGTTGAAATCTTCAACATGGCTGATATCTCTGGCGCTGATCTCTACACGGTTGGCACCACTACGAACACAAAGTCTGCTCTGTACACTGCTGTGAAGCACGTGAACGCTGTGGCTCCTTGCTCTGTGGCTGGCTCTACAGCACGCACGACCCTGAACACGGTTGCAACGACCAACTTCACGACTGAACCTGCTGTTTCGGTGAGCGGTCTGGATACGCCTACTGGCGGTCTGATGGGTGACTGGTACATCATCAATGTGCCTGAAACCACCACATTCTCTGGCGCTGCCACCGCTGTGGTTGCCAATGGCCGTGGTAACTTCGTGCACTTCCCACAGACCGACGGTGCTGTGACTGGCATTGATAACTTCACTGCTGACCCACTGCTGCGTACAGACTCTGTGAAGACAGACGGTACAGCGTATGTGACCGGCACGATCACTCTGCCTGCTCTGGCCGCTGGTTTCTATGACCTGCCTGACATGTCTACGCCTTACCTGGCTGCCGACTGGAACGCCGGTGTTGGCCTGCCTAAGAACCAAGCCACTGCATTGACCGCAGCCCTGGCAGTGAGCTCGGTGACCAACCAGTACGCCAACGACACGTCCATCACAGCAAAGACTGACTGGGTGTTCTCCATGCCCACACGTCGTTACAGCGTGGCTGCCAACTACAAGGCGATCACCAGCACTGCGCCTGCCAACGACGCTAACGTGGCATACCGTCTGTTCTCCAACCTGTCTACGACAGTTCTGCCAAGCGTTTCCGCAGCTACGCAAGACGAATGGTTCTTCACTTCCAACACGGCAGTGTCGACCGATGGTTCTGGCAACATCTGCGTGGGCGTGGACGGCCAGACTTTCTATGACCGTGAAGAAACCACTCCAACAGCGGCCACACCTGGTCCAGTGTTCTCCCCACGTACACCAGGCGTTGCTGCTGTAGTGTCCCTGTGCGGCGAAGCCAGCGTTTTGGCATTCAAGTACACCGACAACTCGGTGTTGGCTTCCAGCGTTGCTCGTTCTACAGTGACATCTGGCACCTACACCAATGGTTGGGGTGTTCTGACTACGAAAAACGCCACAGGCGCTACCAACCGTGGTCTGCCACTGCTGGGTTCTTCGTTCATCAAGCTGACGAACCCACAAGCTGCTGCTGGTCTGTCCGGTACCTACGGTATCACTTGGCCACACCGCTTCACGAAGTAATTCGTAAGCAACTAATCCGCAGCAATGCGGTCTAAAAAGGCGGGGGGAAACCCCCGCTTTTTTTTTGGCTTACTTATTCAACCTTACCCAAACCATTCCAACTATGATTCGCTCCAGTTTGTCTGCTCTGTCTGCTACGCGTTCCTTGAAGGTTGCTGCTGGGGGGCTGTTGTGCTTTGTGTCCATTGCGGTGACTGCGGCAGAGCCTGTGCCTCTAGTGCAAGGCCCCCAATTTGCGGTGACAACAGATGACGTGCGTGCAGACGCACTGCGTATGCCCCAGGAAATGCGCTCTATTGTGTTAGCGCGTCCGCAAACAGTGACCCAGCTCGTTTCCAACTTGTACGCCCGCAGGGCCATGGCGCAACAGGCCGATGCCGAAGCGCTGGACAAAGACCCTACCGTGGCTGCAGCACTCAAGATCGCGCGTGACAAGGTGCTGTCGGATGCATGGATCGAAAAGCAAGATAAGCGCAACACCCCCAAGCCCGACGTGGCGGAGGCCTGGGCCCAGACAGCTTACAAGGCAAAGCCAGAGCGCTTCAAGGTAGGCCCTGAGGTGCATGCGCGCCACATTCTGATTGCCGGTACCGATGCCGATGCCAAAGCCCAGGCCGAAAAAATACTGGCAGACCTTAAGAGGGGCGCCGACTTTGCCAAGTTGGCCAAGGAGTTCTCTGCCGACAAGAGCAATGCGGAAAAGGGTGGGGACTTGGGCTTCTTTGCGCAAGGTCGTATGGTGCCCGAGTTCGATGCTGTTGCATTTGGCTTGGCCAAACCAGGTGACCTCAGTGGAGTGGTGCAAACCAAGTTTGGGTACCACATCATCCAGTTGCAAGATAAAAAAGAAGCCCGTGTGCGCTCTTTCGATGAAGTCAAGGATGAGTTGGTGAAGGATGCGGTGGCGACGATTGTTCAGGACGCGCGTGTGGCCTATGCCCAGAAAATGCAGGAGGGTGTGGACATTCGCGCTGAGGCGATTGCAAATTTCGCTTCCCAGTACGCCAAGGAAAATCCGAAGCAGACTCAGCCAGCCAACGCCAAGTAACAAATATGCGCTGAAGTGGTGGATTTAAAAGCCAGCCTGCGGCTTTACACTTTGGCTAGTTTGTAAGATCACCCGCCCGCTCAGGGCGGGTTTCTCTTTGTATGGAGCCCCATGGGGACATTGCTCAATGAGTGGTTAGCCGTTTGGCGCGCCCGCAATTTGGTCTGGGTGCTGACCCGCCGTGAGGTGGCTGCCCGCCACTCTGGCACGGCGCTGGGTGTGCTGTGGCCCTATCTGCAGCCGCTGCTTACGGTGGCCGCGTACTATCTGGTGTTCGATGTGGTGTTTTCCATGCGCCTGGGTGATGGTGCTCCGACACATGCGGTAGGCGCATTTCTTATTGTGGGTGCGTTGCCGTGGATGGCTTTTTGCGATGCCGTGTCGCGCGGCATGAGCAGCCTGATCGACGCAGGCGGTCTGCTGCAAAAAAACCCGCTGCCCCCGGTGCTGTTCACTACACGGGCAGTCTTGGCCAGCTCATTGATTTACGGGCCTCTGCTTTTGCTAGTAGGGCTGGCCTATGCGCCAACGCACCATTTTCAGTGGCCTGTAGTGGCATTTCCGGTGCTGTTAGGCCTGCAATTGTTGATGTGCCTGCTGCTTGGGTTTGCGCTGGCCATTTTGGCGGCTGCCCTGCGTGACACGGTGCAGTTGGTCGGTTTCTTGTTGTCGGTGGGTATTTATCTGTCGCCCATCCTGTTCCCCTTGACCTTGTTCCCGGAGCAGTGGCGCTGGGTGCTTTGGCTGAACCCCATGACGGCACTGGTGCAGGGCTATCAAGAAATATTGCTGCGCGGTGCCTGGCCGCCTTTGAGTGTGTGGTGGGTCACGATGGGGTGGATCGGCGCGACGGCCGCCATCTTGGCCGTGCTGGTGCGCCGCAGCCAGGACCAGTTGGTGGATTGGCTATGACTGCAAAAACAACAACCAGCCTGACCACGGGGGGGGCAATGCCTGCGATTGCTCCTGCCGCCACACAACCGCCCCCAGTGCTTCGTGTGCAGTCGGTCAGCAAAGAATACAAGCTTTACCCCACGCCCCGCTCACGCCTCAAGGCGCTCATCACCGGCAAGGCCACGCACCGCAGCCACTGGGCCTTGCGTGATGTGTCCTTTGAGTTGCAGCGCGGTGAGTGCATTGGCGTCATTGGTGACAACGGCGCGGGCAAAAGTTCTTTGCTCAAACTGTTGGCAGGCACCTTGCAGCCCAGCCAAGGCCGCATCGAGCGTGTGGGCCGTGTCACTGCCATTTTGGAGTTGGGTGCAGGTTTTCACCCCGACTTCAGTGGGCGTGACAACCTGTACTTCGGCGGCAGCCTGATTGGCATCAGCCGTGAAGAGATGGAGCGGCTGGAGCCAGAGATCATCGAATTTTGCGAACTGGGCGAGGCATTGGACAGGCCGGTGAAGACATATTCATCGGGCATGACGGTGCGCTTGGCGTTCGCGTTGGTCACTGCGGTGCAGCCCGATGTGCTGATCATTGACGAGGCATTGGCCGTGGGCGATCAGCACTTCCAGAAGAAGTGCGTGGAGCGCATTACCGCCTTTCGCAACAGCGGGTGCACCATTTTGTTTTGCTCGCACAGCCCGTACCACATCCGGCATTTGTGTGACCGGGCCCTGTGGCTCAAGGCAGGGCAAGTGGCCCAGTTCGGCGGCACCGAAGAGGTGTTGGCGGCCTACGATGTGTACACCCGCCAGCGAGAAGCGGGCGATTTGGCGGAGGCAGCGCAGCCCATAGCCCCCGCTTTGCCTATGGACTCCGAATCTGCGGGGTCATATGGGACCGCAGTGTCTGCTGTTTTAGCGCCCGCTCCATCGCCTGCTGGCCCGGCGGCCCCTGTAGCCTCCGTGGCTGCAGCCGACGGTGGTGGTGCCTGTATTTTGTCCGTGGATGTTTCTAATCTGGCGGATCCGCAGAATGGGCAGCCTTCTGTACTGCAAGGCCAGGATTTAGTTGTCACGATCAAGGCGCGCGGACGGGGGGCAGAGCGCCCGCACATTGGGTTCATGATTGAGCAGTCCAAAGGGGTGGGCATCACCTCGCTGGCCACCCACGAGGATGGCGCGCACCCGGTGCAGCAGCCCGATGGGACTTGGTGCTCGGTACTCACGTTCCCTGAGCTTCCGCTGCACAGCGGCGACTACGTGATCAGCGCGTTTTTGTTCGACGAAACTGGGTTGGCGGTGTATGACGAGTGGTTCCAGTTCATGCACTTCCGGTTTATTTTCCCCAAGCCCCTGCCTGGCTTGGTGCGTTTGCCCCACCACTGGAGTTGATAGGCTGAGGCGCTTTGAGCCCTATAGACAGTGACAGACATTTCAGAGAAAAAGATGAACGATGAACAAGGCCGTATGGACGGCAATGCACATGCGCCCGCTTTGGGTCTCAAGCCAGACCAGTCACCCAGTGCAGGCCAGCAGCTTTTGCAAGAGGGGTTGCTGCTGCTGGAGCAGGGCGACCGCACCGGTGCCGCCCAAGTGCTGGCGCGGGCCCGCAGTGAGCGCGACACGCTGCTGCAGGCCCATGCGCTGATCGAGT
Organism: Acidovorax sp. 106; assembly: GCF_003663825.1. NCBI lineage: Bacteria > Pseudomonadati > Pseudomonadota > Betaproteobacteria > Burkholderiales > Comamonadaceae > Acidovorax > Acidovorax sp. 106. The sequence goes on from NZ_RCCC01000001.1 coordinate 2,450,734, forward strand.
CCCACGACTTGGTCGGATCGTTTCGCAACATCATGGGGCTGGACTGCACCATTTCCCCACAAGACGATATCTTCGGCTTCTTTGCCGGGCATGCGTCCAGCACCAACCCCTTGCGCGACTACCTCGCGGACGGGTGGCGCACGTTGTCGGAGTTGATGCTGCTGCTGGAGGCTGTGGGCCTGCCTTTGTTGCAGACCCCGAGCGTGCTGGAGTTTGCCAGCGGCCACGGTCGTTTTACCCGCCATCTGGTGAAGGCACTGGGGCCTGACCGTGTCACGGTGTCTGACGTGGTGCCCGACGCTGTGCACTTTGCAATGCAAACTTTTGGCGTGCAGGGCTTCTTGTCTGCCAGTGTGCCTGAGCAGGTGCAGTGGCCCCGGCGCTATGGGCTGGTGTTTGTGCTGTCGCTGTTCAGCCACCTGCCTCGCAGCACGTGGTCGCGATGGCTCAAGGTGCTGTGGGATGCGGTGGAGCCCGGTGGTTTGCTGGTGTTCACCACCCACGGGGCCAAGGCGGCAAACTTTGACCACGTCACGCTCGATGAAGAAGGCTATTTCTTCGCGCCCTCTAGCGAATCCAACGCCATCGATGGCCAGGAATACGGGACGGCCTTTACTGCTGAGCCTTTTGTGCTGGCGCGCATTGCAGAAACAGTGGGGGCTGAGGGTTTGGTACATAAGTCTCTGGTGCATTTTTGGAATCACCAAGACGCCTACGTGCTGCGCAAGCCATCAAAAGACAACGATGCAGCGCTCTGATTGCGGTAGCACAGCATCTACAGGAGGTAGTTCATGGGTTTGATTGCGCGCCTGCAAGAGCGGCTTCTGGGGATCGCCCCTTGGGATGCTGGGCACATAACCGATGAGTGGTTTCGGGCCCACTTTGAGTACGCCGCCGATGTGGTGAACCACTGGGTGGGCGGTGTGCTGGACATGCCCAGCGCGCGGTTTCTGAATTTTGGCTGTGGCGATGGCATCACCGATTTGTCGCTGGTGCTGCGCTATGGCGCCACCTCCATCCATGGGGTGGACGTGCGGCGCGAGTACCAAAAGCTGCCACGCATTGCCCGTGAGCAATTGGGCATGCAGCGTGTGCCCGTGGCGCTCACGTTTGAAACCATCCAGTCGGGCGATGCCTTGGCCCAGGCGGGTGTGCAGTACGACGGCATCATGAGCTGGTCCACCTTCGAGCATGTGCGGCGTGATCAGTTGGCAACCATCCTGGCCGATTTGCACGCTTGCTTGCGCCCCGGGGGTTATTTCTTCATCCAGATCGAGCCGCTGTATTTTTCCCCGTATGGTTCACACCTGCGCCGCTATGACGACACGCCTTGGCACCATTTGTTGGCGACGGAGGATGCGTTGTGGAAGGTGATCGAAAACCACCAGGGGCCGATCGATCCGGCCGAGGTGGATTTTGGCTTTGCTGATTTTGGTGTGGATGGCTACAAGCGGTTTGTCTTCAATGAGTACAAGGCGCTGAACCGGCTGACGGCGGACGAATTGGTGCAATTCGCCAAGGGCGCAGGTTTTAGCGTTGCCCGAGAAGAGCGGCGCACCGTGGACCTGGAGGTACCCGAAGGCTTGCTGTCCCAGTACCCCCGCGACTGGTTGGTGAACAACGAGATTTTCCTGTTGCTGCGCAAGGACTGAGGCGGCGATGGCTGCGGTTGCCGGATGTTGGCTGCTACACCGCCATGCCGCTCAAAGGCTAAATTTGCTCTTAAATTAATAGCTGCCTGCGCTGTTTCTATAAGTGCTAGAGGGCTAAAACGCTGTACGTGTACGTGTACGTCGCCGGTACTTTGGGCCAGTGTTCGTGCGGGCCTGTACTGTGCTGTGCCACCATTTGCCAATGGCGTGCTCACATATTGATAGCTGCTAGCGCTTTTTTTGTAAGTGCTAGCAGCCTAAAACGCGGTGAGTCTGCTGGCTGCTGTGTCACCGGGGCGGCGCTGCCAGTGCGCGCCCCTGCAGTTCCGAAAATAGGGTGACCAGGCGCTAAGCGCGGAGCCAGTTTTTCACCTGGGTTTGCCAGTGCCGTGGAATGCACCGTGCCACTCCGCGCAGCAGGGGCAGCGAGCGCAGCCACACCAGGGCTTGCAGTGCCTTGGTGCGGGTCTCTTGCGCGGGCGTGGGCGCAGGCATGTGCGCCTGGAGAAAGTCCAGTGACACGTGGGTGGGGGCCAGGGGGGCAGGGGCCATGCCCTGCACATAGTCCGTGGTGTATGCCCATGCAGTGGCCGCCGGCCCAGCGGTGTGGGGCCGTGCTGCGGCCGCGTTCTCTACCGGTTGGGGCGAATGGTGGGGCACGAAATGCGCTTGCCGGATGTGCGTGAAAAACGCCAGCCAATCGGCGGGCGCCTGGTCCCAGGGTTCGACCCAACTCCATTCCCGGCCTTCCAGCCGCTCTGCAAAAGCCCCAATGTTAGGCGCCACGATGGCCAGCCCGGCTTGCAGCGCTGCACTGAGGGTGTAGCTGTAGGTCTCTGGCCACTGTGCGGGGAACCACACAATGTCTGGCTTTAGCCATGCCAGCAGTTCCTGGAGATCAGATTCGCCGTAGGCGCCGTGTACGGTGAGGCGGGCCTTGGGCTGGGTCTGGAGGCTGCGGTAGCCGTAGCCGAGCAAGTGGAAATCCAGCGGTGCATCCGTGCGCGCGGCCTGCAGGGCAACGGACTCCAGCACGTCGGCCCCTTTGATGGTGCTGAGGGCGCCAATGACTGCCACCTTGAGCCTTGCCGTGCCCGCCAGGGGTTGCACCAGGGGAGCGGGTGCAGGGCTTTGCATGTCCGTGTGCGGCACGGCGATCACGTGGGCTGCGGGGGCAAAGGCGGCTATGCGCTGGGCGGTGTCTTGGCTGGGGGCGATGACGCAGCGCGCACTTTCCAGAAAAATCCGGTTGCTGTCTCGCCACTGCCCCATCGTGCGCCCGTCCGGCGCTGTGCTTTGTGCAGGGCAGCAGCCGCATTGCCCAGGGCCGGGCTCTGCCGCGTATTTGTCGGAGTTGTCCGTCAGCGAGATGCGTGCGCAGTAGCTGTAGTAGTCGTGCGCAGTGAAGTCGTAACGAATACCCAGTTGGGCGGGCAATTGCTGGATGGCTGGGTGATGGCCCAGCAAGTGGTGGTAGTGGATGTGCTGCACGCCCAGGCTGCGCAGGATGTTCTGCAGATCATCCATTTGTGCTGGGATCTCAAACTCCAGCGCAAATGTCTCCTGATCTGAGGGCAGGCTGAGTTTGACGCGGTGCCCAGGGACAGGGGCCAACACCAGGGTTGTGACCTGATCGTCCAAGTGCTGGGCCAGCTCGTGGATGTGGCGCACGGTGCCGCCGCTTCGGTCGTGCATCACGGCGAGTACGACGGGCTTGCCACTGGTTTGGATTCTGGCGATGTCCAGCGCCAGGCGGCCCAGGCGTGCCGGGTCGGCCTGTACAAAGGCCATGACCTGCGGCTCGTAGCGGGGGTGAAGGCGCCGCAGGGTCTCCATGGCCGCTTGCTCTCGGGGGCTCTTGCTAGCACCGAAGCTCACCCCACCGGTGTGCAGAACAAAGGTGTCCAGCAGGTGCAAGTTGCGCCACCCTGCTGCTTGAGCCCGCTGGCAGAAGTCGTTTTCTTCTCCATAGCCTTTGCCAAAGTTCGCTGTGTCGAACAGCCCAACATCCACGAGGCAGTCACGCCGGATGTACATGCAAAAGCCCACCCCGGTGGGCACGTCCACCACCATACCGGGGTTGGTCTGCGCGCACAGGTTGTCTAAGCGGGCGGTGTCATAGCCTGCGGGTAACTCGTTGTCTTTGCAAAACTGGGGGTAGCTGCAAATGGTGGCATTGTTGGAGAACGGGGTGACCGAGGCCACGCGGGCGTCGCTGTAGGCCGCGTTGCGTATGCGGTCGAGCCAATCGTTGGCCACTTCGGTATCGCTGTTGAGCAACAGAACGTCATTGCTCTCGCTCAGGGCCATGCCCCGATTGACGGTGCCTACAAAGCCGAGATTGACCTCGTTTTCCAGCAGCAGCATTCTGGGCTCTTGGGCTGCTTGCTCGCGCAGCCACTGGGTGACTTCAGGCTCAGGGCTGGCATCGTTGATGACCACCAGCCTGAATGGGGTTTTGCAACGGCTGGCCAATGCCGACCCGATGCACAGCTGTGTGTCTGTCAGCCCCCGGTACACGGGAACGATCACGTCCACAGGGTGGGGAGTGGGCGCGAGAGGCTGGGGCCCATGGCTAGGCGCAGGCGCTGCGGGCCCACGGCCTAGCATTCGATCAAGGCGCATTTTTGCGTGTACCAAGGGGCGAGTCGCCCGAAAAACAGTGGAGTTCTCAATGGATCGCAAGTAAGCAGCCAAGGCGTCAAATTCTGTTTGCTGGCGTTGGCAGGCTTGCATCAGTTCTAGGCGATGTGCCATCAATTCTTGTCGGTGGTTTGCCAACTCGGTGTTGGTATGGTGGGCGTGAGCCAGTTGGGTGCTTGCGCGAAGTATTTGCGCATCAGCCCATTGAAGCTGTGAATGCAACTGTGTGAGTTGCAGCCCTGTTTCGCTGAGTTGATTTTGGGTTTTGGTCAGCGCTGTCTGGGTTTGGGTCAGCTCGGTCTGGGTTTGGGTAAATCGTTGTCGCGACTCTGCAAGTTCATGGTCTTTGCCTGCCGCGAGGTGAGACAGCTTTTCGATCTCCGCCTGCAGCGGTCTCACCGTGCCCGCCAATGCCAGATAGTCTGCAGACATGGGCCAGCCGACTTCTGCCACGAAGGACAGACCAGCCTGTTTTTGGGCATTCACCAGCGTGGTTTGGGGAATAGGGACCTGGAACCAGGGGTCGTCTCCAGTGAGCAGCAGAAGCATTGCGCTAGAGACTGGAGGAAGGGGCGCGTTCCAGACGATTTGTTGGTGAGCGGCGTTGGCCAGCAAGAGGGGGCTTGATGCCTCTGCCGTCCATTCCCAGTGCGTGCGTCCCGCACCATCTTCTATTGCCAGTCGGTACACATGCATGAAGCCAGGGCGGTCTGCCGGGTCCAGCCGCAGTTCGGTCACCTGTGGCGCGTCTGGCGCAATGGTGAAGCGCAGAGTCTGTCGGCTACCGCCCATGCAGCCTGTGGTCTGCAGCTTGTTGTCTTCGGCATACTGGCCGTTGTGGCCCAGATACAACTGCGCTGTAAACCGGGCCTGCGCCAATTCCAAGACCGGTTCATCGGTTGGCGGCGCTTGCTTATCTGTCCGAGGGGTTGCCACACCAATGAGTTGGTAGGTCAGTGCATCCGGTGTGCCCAGCAGGTAGCGCGCGACGGCTGGTGGCAGGCTGTCAAAGCGGGTTTTGAATTCAGACTCTGGCAATTCTCTGGTGATGGCCTCTAGGTGGTCGAGTTGCCAGTTTTGCTCCTGAATGAAGCGAGTCAGTGAGCGGCGTGTGAAAAAGCGCAAATGGGTGCGGTCAAGCAACCCTTCTTCGCGGTAGCGAAACTCGCCTTGCAGCAATTCTGCAATCAGCCCGCTGTATGCTGCGTTTGGCACGGAGATGAGGAGTTTGCCGTTGGGGGCGAGCAGGGCTTTGCAGGCATCGACAATGCGTTCGGGCTGGCTCAAGTGCTCCAGGACGTCCGCACAGACAATGTAGTCGTACCGCTGGTTCTGAAAGCTTGCCGTGAGGTCACAGGTTTCAAGGTTATCGACTATGACCGTGCGGTAGTAGGGACGCGCATGGGCGGCTTCCGCCTCGCTCCAGGTCAAACCATCACAGGTGCAGGACCGGGTTTCGGACAGGTACTGCCCCAGAGCACCACTACCGCACCCTAAATCAAGCACTGCTGCTTGGTGGTGAATTTGCTCCGCCAAAACGGACAGTGAGGTGCGCTCATCGGCTTTGATGGTGCGCAGATAAACGTGCAAGTCGTCGATTGAGTGCGTCATCCTCCGATTATCGCCGCCGCCAATATGGCGGATGTGGCCCTGAAAGGGATAGAACGGTGGCGGTTACCGTCAGGATGAGGTCGATCGGTGCATTTTTCCAACAACTTCTGAGACACCGAATCAATTTCACGTGTAGCGTCTGGGAGGGGGGCAAGGGTTGTGCAAATGTCAGGTGCATACCTGTAACAATTGCCCTTATGAGTGTTGTACCCGTATCCGCCAAACTGCTAGTCGTATCAGTGGTCAGCCACGGTCATGGGCCGCTGGTGGCACAGCTGTTGCTATCTTTGGCTCGGCACTGCTCTGGATCCATTGCCCGTGTCATATTGACCCTGAACGTGCCTGAGTCGGAACCTGTTGCTCCTGCAAGTGGGTGGCCTTTTGATTTGCAAGTGCGTCGCAATGCGGTGCCCTTGGGGTTTGGTACCAACCATAACCTTGCTCTCCATGCAGCGACAGAGCCCTTCGTTTGCGTCCTCAATCCCGATGTTGGCATCCTGGGGCCATCAGACCCACTGGCAGCTCTGGTTGCCGTTGCTCAAAAGCCTGGAATCGGTTGTGCGTATCCATTGCAAGTGAATGCCCAAGGAGAAATTCAGGACTGCGAGCGACAACTGCCAACTCTGCCAGCCTTGATTCGACGGCGGCTGTTGGGGCGCGCAGACGCTCGCGTGGATTGGGTCAATGCTGCTTGCCTGGTGTTTCCTGCAGAGGTTTGGCGCGCTGTGAAGGGGTTTGACGATGTGTACTTCATGTATTGTGAAGACGTTGATATTTGCCTCAGGGTGCGTTTGCTTGGCTTGGTATTGGCCAAGGCGCCTGTAGCTGTGGCTCATGCGGGCCAGCGGGCGAGCCATCGCAATTGGCGCCATTTGACTTGGCATGTCCGAAGCCTACTCAGGCTGTGGTGCTCCCCCACTTTTTGGCAGGCGCGCCAATTGTTACAGTCAGATGTAACAAGCGGGGGTAGGATCAGCCCCCCATGATTTGGCTGTCCTTTTTCGGGTTTTTGATCTCCGCTATCGTTGCTGCCGGGGTGGTGCGCTGGGCGCACGACCACGCTGAGCACTACGGCGAAGGCATGCCTCAGCGGTTTCACCTGGGGCATGTGCCCCGCTTGGGCGGGCTGGCGGTTTTGCTGGGGGTGGGGTGCAGTTGGCTCTTGGGGGGTGCTCAATCTGTATGGGGTGATCCGGGGTCGTTGCGCCTGGGGCCTGGTCTGGTGCTTTGGTGGCTGGCGGTGTTGCTGCCTGCGGCACTGGGGGGCATTGCGGAAGACATGACCCAGCGTCTTCGCGTCAGCTATCGGTTGTTTTTGACGGGGCTCTCTGGCTCGGTTGCGGTTTGGGGGCTAGGGTTGACGCTGCCTCGTCTGGGACTGCCCTGGCTGGATGCCTTGTTGGCATTTGCCCCGTGGATTGGCGTGGGCATCGTTTTGCTTGCCGTGGCGGGGTTGCCGCATGCTTTCAACATCATTGACGGCTACAACGGTCTGGCAGGCATGGTGGCCTTGATCGTCTGCCTGGCGCTGGCCCATGTGGCTTTGCAGGTGGGGGACCGGGCGCTGGCGGCGCTGTTGGTGACCACGGCAGCGGCTACCGGTGGGTTTTTGATCTGGAACTATCCGCGCGGCATGTTGTTTGCCGGGGATGGTGGGGCGTACATCTGGGGGGTGGTGATCGCTTTGGCCAGCATCTCGTTGGTGCAGCGCAATGCCGATGTGTCGCCCTGGTTTCCGATGCTGCTGTTGATTTACCCGGTGTGGGAAACCATTTTTTCGATCTACCGCAAGGCGGTTCGGGGCATCTCGCCGGGCGTGGCGGACGCGCTGCATTTTCACCAGCTGATTTATCGCCGCATCGTCCGAGGGGTGTTTCATGACGACGAATCCCGCCGGGTGCTGATGCGCAATAACCGCACTTCGCCGTACCTCTGGGGCTTTACCTTGCTCACCGTCGTGCCGGCGGTACTGTTTTGGAACAACACATGGCTGCTGATGGGTTTTTGCTGCCTGTTTGTGATCAGCTATGTGTCGGCCTATTTGGCCATTGTTCGGTTCAAGGTGCCGTCCTGGTTGCGCCATTGAGTGCGTGGGTGGCGGCATTGCCACCATAAACCAGGACGGGGTCCCATCAGCGGGCCAGGGTGGTCCAGGCTTGCGTCAGGTGCTTGACGAGGTCTTGGGGGCGACGCACCAGCGCATACCCTTGTGCGCCGAACAGCAGAGGCAGGTACTGGTGGGCTTCGTGGTCAATGGTTACGCAAAAAGGGCTGAGGCCTTGGGCGCGTGCCTCCTGGATGGCGTGGCGTGTGTCCTCCAGTCCGTAGCGTCCTTCGTAAATATCAATGTCGTTGGGCTTGCCGTCCGTCAACACCAGCAGCAGGCGTTGGCGTTCGGGGCGCTCTGCCAGCCGCCGCGTTGCGTCGCGTATGGCTGCCCCCATGCGGGTGTAGAAGCCCGGCTTCAGTGCGCCGATGCGGGTATGCACTGCGTCGTTCCAGGGCTCTGTAAAGCCTTTGATGTGCTGGATGCGAACATGCTGCCTGCGCACTGAGCTGAAGCCCAGAATCTCGAAGGCGTCTCCCGATCCTGACAGCGCCGAGCCGAAGACGTAAAGCGCCTCTCGGATGACATCGATCACGCGGGCCTGCGATGTGGCATGGGCGTCGGTCGAGAGTGAGAGGTCGGCCAGCAGCAGGGTGGCCAGGCTGCGTTCGGTGCGTTGGCGCTGGGCATACACCGGGGGGGCTTCGCTGTGTTGGGCGCTGCCGCAGGATTCGCTTTGGAAGCGCACCCAGGCGTCGATGTCGATTTCGTCGCCCGAGGCCTGGGCCTTGTGCCAGCGGGGGGCTGCTTGCATGATTTCCAGGCGCCTGCGCACCTTGCGTGCGGTGGCTTTCAGATGGGCAGGGGGGCAGTACGGGGTACCAACCCGGGCCACAACGCATTGAACGGCGCAATGGTCGGGCTGAAGCCGGTTGCGCCGCCAGTCCCATTCCGGGGTCTTGGTTCCAGGTCCCAAGGGCAGGTCGTCGGCGCTGGCGCTGGGCAGGTCAAGGTCAAAGCGCACGCGCGATGCGGTGGTTTGCTCGGACCGCACGAGTGACAGCGTGTCCATGTCGTTGGCGGCCATGGCGGCGTTGGGGTCTGGTTCATCCTCAGTGCCGCGGTCCAGGCGCACCAGCTCGCTCCAGCTGGTCAGTGAATCTGTTTTGGCCGCCAGCAGCATGCTGTTGCGCGATGGCTTGTGCTCTGTTTTGCGGGCGCGGCGGCGGTGGGCGTCTGTGTCCAGCGGCGTGTCCTGGGGGTTGGCGGGCGTTTGCGCTGCCGCGCCAGCTGCCGAATTCTCTGCGCTGACCGTGTCCGTGGCGTTGAGCCACAGCCACACGGGCGCTACCTGCCGGGGTGTCACAAACAGGGGGGTGTGCTCTTCGCCCCGCAAGGCTGCTTGCACTGCCGCTTCCCATGGCAGGTCTTTGCCGCGCAGGCTGTGTAGGGTCGGGCGCTGTGCCAGGTGGGCGGTGACCAAGCGCTGGTGGCGCTCGCGCAGGCCGGCAAAGCGCTGCAGTGCGCGGGCCGTGGCGGCCCGGTTGTCAGCGATCCAGTCGCCCGTGGGCTCGAGCACCGCTGCCAGGGCTGCCAGCCACAGGTACAGGTCGCGATTGAGGTCGGTGCGATCAAACACTCCGATTTGCGGGGGCAGTGCCAGCGTCTGGGCGTCCAGCTCGGGCAGGGCGCTGCGCAGGCCGCTACCGGCCACCTTTTGCAGCCAGCGGCGGGGGCCGCCATGGCTGCTGGCTGCCACAGGCGCTACGCGTACCGCGGCATTCCCGCCGCCCGCACGAAAGAGCAGCGTGATGCTGCGTTGCATGTCTTGCAGTGCCACCTGGGTTTCTTTGCGTTGCGGCTCTGCCAGGTGGGTGATGGCACGATGCCACCATTGGCCAATCCACTCTTCCATCAGGGTGCTCCATCGCGCCGTTGGCGCAGGGTCTCTCGAACGGCGTCCAGCCCAATCTGCCATTGCAGCGTGGGGGTGCGCCCTTGTTCTGTTTGGGTTGTGTCGCAAGCGCTCAGGCATTGGCCGCATTGCACGCACGAAAACATCATGCGTTTGATGTTGCGCGGGTGCAGGCGCATGGGGCACGCATGGTCACAGGCGCTGCCGCGTGGGCTGTCGCAGGTTTTGCATTCGCGGGCGCGTTCGCGTGCAAAGGCCACGACCATGCCTTTGGGGTTGGCCATCCAGGCCAGGCTTTGGAACAGCCCCACCGCGCAGCCAAAGCGGCAAAACAGATGCCGGGCCAGTGTGAACTCCAGCGTAAACAGCAGGGTGCCAATGCCAATGAAACGGGCCTGGTTGGCGGTGAGCGTGCCCGCGTACAGGTTGCCCCAGATCTCCGTGGGCGGCAAAAGGTAGGTCAATAGCGTGATGGCCCACACCAAGCCGCAGCCCAGGCAGGTGGCCAGAAACACGGGCCACCACCTTGCGTTGGGGGTGCGCGTGGGATGCGGTGTGTGTGAGGTGTCCCACAAGCTGAGCTTGCCGGTGGCGCGGTGCAGCAGGCCGTTAAGGGTCTCAACGATGGAGAAGTGTGGGCACAGCCAGCCGCAGTACACCCGCCCATACTTGTAGGCGATGCCCAGAAACACGGCCACCAGGCCCAGTGCGGGTAAAAAGCCGCGCCACAAAATCGCCCAGCCGGTTTGCATGGCACTGGCTTCGCCACGCTGAAAGGCGCCTATGCCCAAAGACCAGCGCATGCCCAGCACCCACAACTGGGTTTCGTTCAAATCAAAGCGAAAGAGATTCAGGGACGGCGCGAGCAGGAACAACGCCATGAAAGCGCCTTGCAGCCAGCGGCGGCGCTGCTGCAACGGCATGGCGCGCCAAAAGGTGCGGCCACGGCCCTGCGCACCAAGGCGCACGAGGCCGTGGCCAGCTGGGGGCTCGGTCTCAGTCTTCATCACCCACCACGGCGCGCACGACTTCGTCGAGCGCCAGGACGGTGTCATGGTCGTCGCTCAGCGCGTCGACCACAGCGGCACGGCAGGCTTGCCGCAGGCCCATGCCTGCAGAAGCCAGGCGGGCTGCCATGACCAGCAGGCGGGTGCTGGCGGTTTCTTCCAGGTCATGGTCCGTGAGCCGGCGCAATGCCTGCGCCAATTGCACCAGCCTGGCCGCGATGGCGGGCGAGGCGCGCCCCTCGGTTTCCAGAATGCGACGCTCTACAGCAGGGGCCGGGTAGTCCAGCGTCAGTGCGGTAAAGCGCTGGCGTGTGCTGGGCTTGAGCCCTTTGAGCAGGTTCTGGTAGCCGGGGTTGTACGAAATCACCAGCATGAAATCTGCCGGTGCCTTGAGCTGCTCACCTGTGCGTTCGATGGGCAGAATGCGCCGGTCGTCCGCCAGCGGGTGCAGCACCACCGTGGTGTCTTTGCGTGCCTCCACCACCTCGTCCAGGTAGACGATGGCGCCCTCGCGCACTGCGCGGGTGAGTGGGCCGTCTGCCCACACGGTGCTGCCCTGTCCGATCAGGTGCCGCCCCACCAGGTCAGCGGCACTCAGGTCGTCGTGGCAGGACACGGTGATCAAAGGCCGCCCCAGACGGGCCGCCATGTGCTCCACAAACCGGGTCTTTCCGCAGCCTGTGGGGCCCTTGATTAGCAGCGGCAGTTGCTGCGCGTGGCACTGCGCAAACAAGGCGCATTCGCCGCCTTGTTCTGCGTAGAACGGCAGCCCGGGCTGGGCTGGGCTGCTGCCGGTGCCGGCAGCAGCTACCTGTCGCTCTTGGGCGTAGGTGGCAGCCATGGTCAGGCCCGTTGCAGACGGGTGCCGATGCCTACGGCCATGCCTTCTTCATCGGCCGCAGGGCCGACAAAGAAGCTGCTCAGGTAGGTCAGCAGGCCCAGCAAGAACATCACTCCGCCAGCCACACGCACCCAGTAGAAGAACACCAGCTGGTCTTGCGTGGCCATGAAGGGCATGGCGCCCGTGGTGGGCATGCGTTGCAGCCACACCTGCAGGATGCCAGCGCCGCTCAGGGCCAGCACCATGACGGCCATGCCGATGCTCATGATCCAGAAGCTCCACATCTCGACGCGCTGCGCCCGCAGAGGATTGGCCTCACGCCCGCGCAGGATGGGCATGGCGTAGCTGATGATGGCCAGCACCACCAGCACATAGGCGCCATAGAACGCCAAGTGCCCGTGTGCAGCGGTGACTTGCGAGCCGTGGGTGTAGTAGTTGACGGTGCTGAGGGTGTGGATGAAGCCCCACACGCCAGCGCCCAGGAACCCGATCACGGCGGTGCCCACAGCCCACAACACAGCGGCTTGGTTGGGGTGTTCGCGGCGGCGGCGTTGCACCATGTTGAAGGCGAACAGCGTCATCATGAAGAAGGGGATGGGCTCCATGGCAGAGAACACGCTACCCACCCAGTGCCAGTAGCCTGGCAGGCCGATGAAGTAGAAGTGGTGACCTGTGCCCAGAATGCCGGTGATCAATGCGAAGGCCACGATCATGTACATCCACTTGTCGATCACTTCGCGGTCCACGCCGGTGGTCTTGACCAGCACGAACGCCAGCAGCGACGCCATGATCAGCTCCCATGTGCCCTCCACCCACAGGTGCACCACAAACCACCAGTACATCTTGTCGCGCACCAGGTTGCTGGGGTTCACAAAGCTGAACAGGAACATCAGCGCCAAGCCCCACAGGCCCATCAGTAGCACCATCGAGATGGCAGTCTTGCGGCCTTTGAGCACGGTCATGCTGATGTTGAAGAGAAAGCCCAGGGCCACGATCACGATGCCGACCTTGGTGGGCAGGGGTTGCTCCAGGAACTCCCGCCCCATCGTGGCCAGGAAGTCATTGCCAGTCATCTCTGCCAGCTTGGCATAGGGCACCAGCAAATAGCCGAGGATGGTGGCCGCACCTGCTGCCAGGAAGATCCAGAACAGGACCTTGGCGAACAAGGGGCTGTACAGCTCGGTCTCGGCCTCTTCGGGCACCATGTAGTAGGCGGCGCCCATGAAGCCGAAGAGCAGCCACACAATCAGTAGATTGGTGTGGACCATGCGGGCGATGTTGAACGGGATCGCCGGAAAGAACAAGTCACCGATGACGTACTGCAGGCCCAGCGAAAGGCCGAAGACGATCTGTCCGGTGAACAGGCCCAGTGCCGCAATGAAGTAGAGCTTGGCTACCGCCTGCGACTGGTATTTAAGGGTTGCGGGTTGCATATGAGGGTCCTGAAGGGATGGATAGGACATCACGGGGAGCGCGGGTGCTCAACCTTCGATGTTGGGTGGCCACTTCTCGGTGTTGATGCCGTTTGACCAGCGCAGGAACTCCACCAGATCGTTGAGCTGATCGTCAGTGAAGTTGAACTGAGGCATCTGGCGGCGGCCCGGTGTATTGGTGGGCATCGCCTTGATCCACCCCTTGATGAAATCGGGGCCACGGCGCTCGTACACATTGCCCAGCTCGGGGGCAAAGTAGGCGCCTTCACCCAGCAGCGTGTGGCAGCCGATGCAATTGCGCGTTTCCCAAAGGTGCTTGCCGCGCACTACGGCGGGGGTCAGCTCTGCGGATTTGGACCGCTCGGGAATCTTGGTTTCAGTGTGAAAGATCAGCGCTGCAAACAGCAAGACGAAGAACGTGGTGCCTCCGTAGAAGATGTTGCGCGCCATCTGGCTGGTAAAGCCTTGGCTCATGGTGGGATACCTCTCTGTAGTGGGATGAGGGGTACGGTACCGATCCCCCGCCGGTGGGTCGTTGATCTCTCTCAATAAGATTCATATTGTTTGAATCTTTGATTATCATAGCCACGCTTGCCACGGCAATCCAGCCATCAGGCGCATCGGTAAAGCGGCTTTTGGCTTGCGCTTCTGGGGCTTGGGCGTTTTCCGCTGTGGCCTCAGTGCGCCCGGGTTGCGCCCGCGTGTGCCGGATTTCGTCTGTTTTTTTGGAGCTCTCACTGTGTCGTCAACATCAGCATCTGGCTTGCCGCTACCGGCGCTGCGCTTGCGGGGCGACCTGGGGGTGTGGTTGATCATCCTGGCGGAGCTACTGACCTTTGGCATCCTGTTCGTGTTGTATGCCTTTGCCCGTGCGCGGGATGTGGCGGCTTTCAACGCCGCGCAGGCCACGCTGGACTTGCACTCGGGTGCGCTCAATACGGTGTTGCTGATCACCGGCAGCTGGTGTGTGGCCCGCGCCGTGCAGGCGGTGCGCAGCGACGCGCGGCAGCCTGGTTTGCGCTGGCTGTTGGCGGCCATGTTGTGCGGCGCAGGGTTTGTGGGCGTCAAGCTGGCCGAATATGCAGCCAAGCTGCGCGAGGGGATTGACCTCACCTCCAACACCTTCTACACGCTGTACCTCATGCTGACGGCATTCCACTTCCTGCACGTGGTGGTGGCCATGCTGGCCCTGGGCTACCTAGCGGTGCGCTTGCGTGGTGGGGCTTATGGCCGCCAGGATTTTCACGCGATGGAGACGGGCGCCGCGTTTTGGCACATGGTCGATCTGCTGTGGATCGTGCTGTTTCCGCTGGTCTACGTATTGCGCTGAGGGCGCAAGGAGCTTTCATGAAAGAAACACGGGTGCTGAATGCCGCCTGGTGGTTGCTGTTGGGTGCCACAGCGGTTACCTATGTGCTGGGTGAGATGGGTCTGGTGGCTGCGGGCGGCGGCTGGGCATTGGCGGGCCTGTGGGCGCTGACATCGATCAAGGGCGTGGTGGTGACCCAGGTGTTTCTGGAGATGCGCAATGCGCCCCTGTTGTGGCGCTGGCTGCTGCTGGGCTGGCTAGGCTTGGTGCTGGCCTTGATTGCCGTGGCCTATGCGGTGGGAGGTCGGTTGGGTGGGTGATATGAGCGAGGGCGCACGGCCCCAGGGTGAAACTGTGAAAAGAACGTGAACCGCGGCTTGGCCGGACGGTGGCGCGAATGCGGCACAATTTGCGCCTCATTGTTTTCACCGGATGGCACGCCTCCATGACCGACCTTCTTTCGATTGCACCCCGCGACAAGGCAGAAATTCTGGCCCAGGCGCTGCCTTACATCCGCAAGTTCCATGGCAAGACCATGGTCATCAAGTACGGCGGCAACGCCATGACCGACCCCGCCTTGCAGGCCGACTTTGCCGAAGACGTGGTGCTGCTCAAGCTGGTGGGCATGAACCCTGTGGTGGTGCACGGCGGCGGCCCGCAGATTGAGACCGCCCTGAATCGCCTCGGCAAGAAGGGCCAGTTCATCCAGGGCATGCGCGTGACCGATGCCGAAACCATGGAAGTGGTGGAATGGGTGCTGGCCGGTGAAGTGCAGCAAGACATCGTGGGCCTCATCAACCAGGCCGGCGGCAAGGCTGTGGGCCTGACCGGGCGCGACGGCGGCATGATCCGCGCACGCAAGCTCAAGATGGTGGACAGCAAGGACCCCAGCGTGGAGCACGACGTGGGCCAGGTGGGCGATATCGTTTCCATCGACCCCAGCGTGGTCAAGGCGCTGCAGGACGATGCCTTCATCCCCGTCATCAGCCCCATTGGCTTTGGCGAGAACAACGAGAGCTACAACATCAACGCCGACGTGGTGGCCAGCAAGCTGGCCGAAGTGCTCAAAGCCGAAAAGCTCATGCTGCTGACCAACACCCCCGGCGTGCTGGACAAGGCGGGCAACCTGCTGACCGACCTGACAGCCCGCCGCATTGACGAGCTGTTTGCCGATGGCACCATCTCGGGCGGCATGCTGCCCAAGATTGCAGGCGCGTTGGATGCGGCCAAGGCCGGTGTCAACGCTGTGCACATCATCGACGGGCGCGTGCCGCACGCCATGCTGCTGGAAATCCTGACCGATCAGGCTTACGGCACGATGATCCGTAGCCATTGAGATGCACCCCCTGAGCCGCTTCGCGTCTTCCCCCTCTCTCGCTGCGCGGGAGGGGGACTCCACCGGTGGCCTGGCAAAGCCAGTTCCACGGTGGCCCTGGCCTTCGCCGCGCCAGTTGCATCGGCTGTGGGCAGTATGCGGCGCAGAGGGCGAGTGACATGCGCCTGCTCTTGGTCGAAGACGATGTGATGGTGGCCAGCGGCGTCAAGCTGGGGCTGGCCGATGCGGGCTATGCGGTGGACTGGGTGGGCAGTGGCGAGAGGGCGGAGGATGTGCTGCGCACCGAGTCGTTTGATGCGGCCATCATCGACATTGGCCTGCCCGGCATGGACGGGCTGGAGCTGACCCGGCGCCTGCGCCGCCCTGAAATGCCCAGCCGGGGCATGCCCGTGTTGATTCTGACGGCGCGCGATGCGCTGCATGACCGGGTGCAGGGGCTGGACCTGGGGGCGGACGACTACATGGTCAAGCCCTACGAATTGCCCGAGCTGCTGGCGCGTCTGCGTGCGCTGCTGCGCCGCTCGCAAGCCGCCAGCACGGCCGTGCTGAGCTTTGGCCCGCTGGAGCTGGACACCGCCGGGCGCCGTGCCTGTGCACGGGTGGGTGATGTAGAGCACCCCATCGAGCTGGGGCCGCGCGAGTGGACGGTGCTGGAATACCTGCTCATCCACGCCCCCAAGCCCGCCAGCAAAGACAAGCTGTTGCAAGCGCTCACCGGGTGGGACAAGGAAATCACCCCCAATGCCGTTGAGGTATACGTCTCGCGCCTGCGGGGCAAGCTGGAGCCCCACGGCGTGGCCCTGCGATCCATCCGGGGCTTTGGCTACCGGCTGGAACTGGCGCTGGGCTGAGATGCGTTGGCATGGGCCTGCTCCATGGATGCGGGCAGCATGAGCCCACCCGCCTCTGCACACACTGCCCAGCGCCCTGGGCTGCGCGGCATGACCTCTGATCTGCGCAACCGGCTGTTGCTGTTGCTGGTGCTGCCGCTGTGCCTGTTGGCCGTGGTGGGCGTGTGGATGGACTACCGATCTGCCGACGACGCCGCCAGCCGCCACGACCAGCGCCTGCTGCGCCTGCTGCCCGCACTGGCCGACTCGGTGGTGGCCCCCTCCATCCACGACCACCAGCCACCGCTGCTCTTGCTGGCTCCCCCTGTCGAAGACTTTTTGCGCCAGAACGCCGGTTTTTCGGGCTACAGCGTGCGCGACATCGAGGGCCAGTTGCTGCTGGGCGATGCCTGGGTGGATGGCGCGGTGCCCGCCACGGCCCAGCCGGAGTTCCACAGCCTCGAATACGGCGGCGTGACCTACCGCGTGGCCGTGCTGCGGGGGCGCACCGGTGCTGGCGAGTTGGTGGTGTCCATTGCCGATGGATCAGACCCCCGCCAGCAGTGGGCCCAGCAACTGCTGCTGCGCGTGCTGCTGCCCAACCTGGTGTTGGTGGCGGCGGCGGCCCTGGCCATCCACTGGGCTGTGGGCCGGGCCTTCAAGCCTCTGGTGGATTTGGCCGAGGCGGTGGAATACCGCTCTCCGCGCGATCTGAGCCCCATTGACGAAGCCGCTTCGCCCAGCGAGGTGCGCCCGCTCGTGCATTCCTTGAACCACCTGTTTGCCCTGGTGAATGCGCAGGCCGAGGGGCAGCGCCGCTTTGTGGCCGACGCGGCCCACCAGCTGCGCACGCCGCTGGCGGGCCTGCAAGCGCAGGTAGAGGCCTGGGCGCTGATGGCCAAGGCCGCGAGCGCAGACCTGCGTTCATCCCAGTCGGATGGGAACGATTTACATAAAAATAGGCCTCTAGGGCACAACGGAAAAGCGCAAGGCGCTATTGTTTTAGGAGTGGATCAGATCGAGAAGCTGCGCAACGCCACGCGCCGCACCTCGCAGCTGGCGCACCAGTTGCTGGCCCTCTCGCGGGCCGATGCCCGCAGCCTGGACGCGCAGCCCCCCCAGCGGGTGGATTTGAAGGACCTGTGCGAGGCACTGCTGGAGAGCTTTCTGGATGCCGCCACCGCCAAAGGGCTGGACCTGGGGCTGGAAGTGCAGCCCGTGCATGTCACCGGCCACGGCTGGCTGCTGCGCGAGCTGATGTCCAACCTGGTGGACAACGCCATCAAATACACGCCCGCAGGCGGCGTGGTGACCATGCGCTGCGGCATGCGCCAAGGCCCTTTGGGCCCGCCCCGGGTGTACCTGGAGGTGGAAGACGACGGTCCCGGTGTGCCCGAGGGCGAGCGCGGCCGCGTCATGCAGCGCTTTTACCGTGTGCCGGGCTCGGCGGGGGAGGGCACCGGCCTGGGGCTGGCCATTGCCGATGAAATCAGCCGCGTGCACCGCGCCTCGCTCACGCTGGACACTGGCGCCCAGGGCCGTGGGCTACGGGTTGCCGTGGTTTTTCCTCATTAAATGTGGTGTGTGAGTGCGCGCTCTTTGTTTGCGGCCTTTTTTAAAGTGTCGGAGGTGTTGATGCCCTGGCCCTTGTTTGGGAGTGCACATGCCTCTGTAGTGCTGTCAGCCACCTGGGCGCGAGGGGGCGTGCCCCGGGTACCATGTTGGCTTGCACACCAGGATGGACACAGTGGCTCGGTAGGTTTTGCAAACCGTTTGCAAACTGCCCGTGGACGGGTGTGCGAGAATCATTTGCATACAGGATTTACCTCCTGCCGCACGCCCCCCGCTGCGGCCCTCTGTCAACCGTCTCTCGGCCCCATGGGCGCAGGGCCGTAGGGGCCCTCCACAGGGTGCTTGTGCACCAATCCCCTTGTTGGTTTTTCTTTGCTTGGTTTGCGCATGTCTGATACCTCGTCCCTGATTGAATCTGCCGATACCGTTGACGCCGAAGATGCTCCGGTGGCCCGCAAGCGGCCCAAGCCGGGCGAGCGGCGCGTGCAGATCCTGCAAGCGCTGGCCGCCATGCTGGAGCAGCCTGGGGCCGAGCGCATCACCACCGCAGCACTGGCCGCGCGCCTGTCGGTGAGCGAGGCGGCGCTGTACCGCCACTTCGCCAGCAAGGCGCAAATGTTTGAAGGGCTCATCGACTTCATTGAGCAGTCCATCTTCACGCTGGTGACGCAAATCACCGGGCGCGATGTGCCCCCGCCCGACCAGGTCGCCGAAGTGGGCCTGCGCCAGGCAGGTCGCATCATTGCGCTGCTGCTGCAGTTTGGCGAGCGCAACCCCGGCATGGTGCGGGTGATGGTGGGCGATGCGCTGGTGTTTGAGCATGAGCGCCTGCAGCAGCGCATGAACCAGTTTTTTGACCGCATCGAGTCCACCCTGCGCCAGTGCCTGCGCACCGGCGCCAGTGGCTCGGACACCCCCACCGTGCACGCGCAGGTGCAAGCCAGCGTGCTGACGTCGTTTGCGCTGGGGCGCCTGCAGCGGTTTGCCCGCTCGGGTTTTCGCCGCAACCCCACAGAGCATCTGGACGCCAGCCTGGCGTTGATGCTGCACTGATCCCCCGCCGCTGACCGGCCGCAAAAGGCCCCGCACCCGTATTGGGTACGGGGCCTTTTGCTTTGGGCCGCGTTTACCCTGCTGCACGCTGGGGTGTGCCTCGGTACACTGTTTTTACAGGCTGGCGCCCCAGGCTTGGCGCCCCCTGGCAGGCACTGTCCCGCAGGTGGCAGCGCTGCAACAGCTTTTGGGTGTTATCTCTTTTTTTTGCGGGGGCTTTCGCCGCAGATCAAAAATGTTGCAAAATAGAACGAACGTTCGTTTTTATTTGCAAGCATGCCTGCCACTTCCGAGTCCTCCACACCGCGCGCCCCCAGAACCCGTGCCACCTCCGGCCGGGCTATGCAAAAAGGCCAGCAGACCAAGGCAGCCATTGTCGAGGCCGCCCTGGGCCTGGCCACCCATATCGGGCTGGAGGGGCTGTCGATTGGCGCCCTGGCCGACATCACCGGCATGAGCAAGTCGGGCGTGTTCGCCCACTTTGGCTCACGCGAAGAACTGCAGATCTCCGTCATCCGCGAGTACCACGCGCGGTTTGAGCAAGAAGTTTTCTACCCCGCCATGTCGTCCCCCCGGGGTATTGCGCGCCTGCGCGCCATGTTCGACAACTGGATGAAGCGCACCTCCATCGAAATCGACTCGGGCTGCATCTACATCAGCGGTGCGGTGGAGTTTGATGACCGCACCGGCCCCGTGCGAGACGCGCTGGCCAGCTCGGTCATGACGTGGCACGCCGCCATGCGCCGCGCCATCGAGCAGTGCAAGGACTGCGGCGAGCTGCGCGCGGACACCAACGAGGAGCAGATGCTGTTCGAGATCCATGGCCTCATCTTGGCGCTGCATTACGAAGCCCGTTTCCTGCAGAACCTGGGCTCTATCGAGCGGGCCGTGATGGGTTTTCAGAACATCCTCGCGCGCTACAGCGCTGCGGGTGCCACCGCCATGGCGGCAGCGCCTGCCAAAGCCGCCCCCGCAGCCCACCGCCCCGCTGCCGCGCGGCGCAAAGTTTCCGTTTCAACGACCACCACCACCTCCAAGGAGTAAACCGATGCCTACCTACACGCCGCCCCTGCGCGACATGCAATTTGTCATGCACGAAGTCTTCAAGGTCACCGACGAGTTCAAGGCCATGCCCCAGCATGCCGAGGTGGATGTGGACACGATCAACGCCGTCATCGAAGAGGCGGGCAAGTTCGCATCGGAAGTGATCTTCCCGCTGAACATCAGCGGCGACACCGAAGGCTGCGTGCTCGACAAGGCCACGCACGAGGTCAAGACCCCCACTGGCTTCAAAGAGGCCTACGACACATACGTGGAAGGTGGCTGGGCGGCGCTGAGCTGCGACCCCGCCTACAGTGGCCAGGGCCTGCCCTTCGTGTTGAACCAGTGCCTGTACGAGATGATGAACTCGGCCAACCAGGCCTGGACCATGTACCCCGGCCTGAGCCATGGCGCGTATGAAGCCCTGCACGCACATGGCACCGACGAGCAAAAAGCCCTGTACCTGCCCAAGCTGACCAGTGGCGAGTGGACCGGCACCATGTGCCTGACCGAACCCCATTGCGGTACCGACCTGGGCCTGCTGCGCACCAAGGCCGAACCCCAGGGCGACGGCACCTACAAGATCACCGGCAACAAGATTTTCATCAGCGCTGGCGAGCACGGCATGGCCGCCAACATCGTGCACCTGGTGCTGGCCCGCTTGCCCGATGCGCCCAAGGGCAGCAAAGGCATCAGCCTGTTCGTCGTGCCCAAGTTCAACGTCAAGGCCGACGGCAGCCTGGGTGAGCGCAACCCCATCTACTGCACGGGCCTAGAGCACAAGATGGGCATCCACGGCAACGCCACGGCGCAAATCGCCATTGACGGCGCGGTCGGCACCCTGGTGGGCCAGCCGCACAAGGGCCTGGCCGCCATGTTTGTGATGATGAACGCAGCCCGCCTGGGCGTGGGCAACCAGTCGCTGGGCCTGACCGAAGTGGCTTACCAAAACGCGCTGGCCTACGCCAAGGACCGCATCCAGATGCGCTCATTGAGCGGCACCAAGGCCAAGGACAAGGACGCTGATCCCATCATCGTGCACCCCGATGTGCGCAAGATGCTGCTCACCGCCAAGGCCTACGCCGAAGGCGCCCGCGCCCTGCAGATTTACTGCACGCTGCTGCTGGACAAGGTGCACAGCCACCCCGACGAGAAGGTGCGCGCCGAGTCTGAAGAACTCGTGGCCCTGCTCACGCCCATCGTCAAGGCCTTCATCACCGACAACGGGCACACCGCCACCAACGCCTGCATGCAGGTCTTCGGCGGCCATGGCTTCATCAAGGAATGGGGCATGGAGCAGTATGTGCGCGACAACCGCATCAACATGATCTACGAAGGCACGAACACCGTGCAGTCGCTGGATCTGCTGGGCCGCAAGATCCTGGGCAACAACGGCGCCACGCTCAAGAAGCTGGGCAAGCTGATTGGCAAGCTGGTGGAAGAAGAAGGCGTCAACGAGAAGATGGCCGAGTTCATCAACCCCATCGCCTACTTGGGCGACCAGATGACCAAGTTCACCACCGAGATCGGCTTCAAGGGCCTGCAAAACCCTGACGAAGTGGGCGCCGCTGCGGTGGACTACCTGCGCGTGGCAGGCCACCTGGTGTTTGGCTACCTGTTTGCCCGCATGGCCCAGGTGGCCCTGCGCGAAATCGCTGCAGGCAACACCGACCCGTTCTATGGCGCCAAGCTGCAGACGGCACGTTTCTACTTCGCCAAGCTGTTCCCTGAGACCGCGACGCTGATGCGCACGGCCCGTGCTGGCAGCAAGGTGCTGATGGACACGGACCTGGCCCTGGCCTGATCCGCAACTCGCCATGCACGGTGCATTTCAAGCTTTTTTGCCCTGGAGCGCTTATGTTTAAAGCGGTAGCAGCTATTGTTTTGGTAGCAATTGGTGCCCCGGCCTGGGCGCAGATGACCCCCGAGGGCCTGTGGCGCAGCGTGGACGACAAGACCGGCGAAGCCAAGGCCGAGATCCGCATCCGTGACACGGGCGCGGCCGGGCTGCTGGGGGTGCTGGAAAAGCGCCTGTCCAAGGACGCCAAGCCGGACGATCTGTGCAAGGAATGCTCCGACGACCGCAAGGACAAGCCCGTGCTGGGGATGGAAATCATCCGTGGCGCCAAGAAGGCCGAGGACAAAGACGTGTGGGAGGGCGGCAAGATTCTCGACCCCGAGAATGGCCGCAACTACACCCTGCGTCTCACCCCTGTCGACAGCGGCAAGAAGCTGGAAGTGCGTGGCTCCATCGGTCCCTTTGGCCGCACGCAAACGTGGATTCGCCTGCAGTAAGCCCCGCACGTCCACGGCGCCCGGCCACTGCGGCAGCGCACCCCTCACCGCCGCGCAACCCACCCCGGTTGCGCCTGCCATTCAACAGGTCTGCCCCCGGGCAGACCTTCTTCCCGGAGGAAGAACCCATGTCTCGATTCCAAGTGAAAAAAGTCGCCGTGCTCGGCGCAGGCGTGATGGGCGCGCAGATCGCCGCCCACCTCGTCAATGTGAAAGTGCCGGTGGTGCTGTTTGACCTGCCTGCGAAGGAAGGCCCGAAGAACGGCATCGTCACCAAGGCCATCGAAGGCCTGAAAAAGCTCAAGCCCGCTCCGCTGGGCGTGGCCGATGATGCAGCGCTGATCGAGCAAGCCAACTACGAAGAGCACATGCACCTGCTCAAGGAGTGCGACCTCGTCATCGAGGCCATTGCCGAGCGCATGGACTGGAAGCTGGACCTGTACACGAAGATCGCCCCCTACGTGGCCAAGCACGCCATCGTGGCGTCCAACACCTCGGGCCTGTCGATCACCAAGCTCAGCGAGGCGCTGCCCGAGAGCATCAAGCCGCGCTTTTGCGGCATCCACTTCTTCAACCCCCCGCGCTACATGACGTTGGTGGAGCTGATCAACACCCCCACCACCGCCCCCGAGGTGCTCGACCAGCTCGAAGCCTTTGTCACCAGCGGCCTGGGCAAGGGCGTGGTGCGCGCGCACGACACGCCCAACTTCGTCGCCAACCGCGTGGGCATCGCAGGCATGCTGTCCACGATGAAGGAGGTCGAGAACTTTGGCCTGACTTTTGATGTGGTGGACGACCTCACGGGCAAGAAGCTCGGCCGTGCATCCAGCGGCACCTTCCGCACCGCCGACGTGGTGGGCCTGGACACCATGGCCCACGTCATCAAGACGCTGCAGGACAACCTCGATGAAAAGAGCGACCCGTTCTACGGCAGCTTTGAAACGCCTGCCGTGCTCAAAAAGCTCCTGGAGCTGGGCCACCTGGGCCAGAAGGCCAAGGCCGGTTTTTACAAGAAGGTCGGCCGCGATGTGCTGCGCTTTGACCTCCAGGCCGAAGAGTACGTGCCCGGCGGTCAAAAGGCCGACGAGGTCTATGGCCGCATGCTCAAGAAGCCTGCCGCACAGCGCCTGCAGCTGCTGCGCAACGCCGAAGGTGCGCAGGGCCAGTTCCTGTGGGCCATTTTGCGCAACAGCTTCCACTACGCTGCGGTGCACCTTTCAACCATAGCCGACAACGCACGCGATGTGGACCAGGCCATGCGCTGGGGCTTTGGCATGAAGCAAGGCCCCTTCGAGCTGTGGCAGGAAGCGGGCTGGCTCGAAGTGGCGAAGATGATCCAGGAGGACATCGACGCAGGCAAGGCCCTGTGCAAAGCGCCGCTGCCCGAGTGGGTGTTCAAGGGCCCGGTGGCCGAAGCCGGTGGCGTGCACACCGCGCAAGGTTCGTGGAGCGCATCTGCTCAGAAATTTGTAGCGCGTCGCGCTTTGCCCGTCTACGCAAAACAGCATTTCCCTGAAAAGCTGCTGGGCGAATCGCTGCCCGACTTCAAGACCGCTGGCAAGACGCTGCACGAGGACGATGGCATTCGCCTGTGGACGCTCGATGAGGCCGAAGATCGCCCCTCCGGTAGCGGGATCGTGATTGCCAGCATCAAGACCAAGATGCACGCCATCAGCCCCGATGTGGCCGAAGGCCTCGCCATGGCGGTGGACATTGCTGAAAAGGACTACGCCGGTGTCGTGATCTGGTCGGGCGACGAGCCCTTCAGCGCTGGTGCCGACCTGCAGGCCATGCTGCCCGCCTTCATGGTGGCCGGTGTGAGCGCCATCGAAGGGGCCGAGCAAGAGCTGCAAAACACCATGCTGCGCATCCGCTACGCCAACGTGCCCGTGGTGTCCGCCATCCGCGGGTTGGCGCTGGGCGGTGGCTGTGAGCTGGCCGTGCACTCGGCCCGCCGCGTGGTGCACATGGAAAGCTACATCGGCCTTGTCGAAGTGGGCGTGGGCCTGGTGCCCGGTGCCGGTGGCCTGACCTACATCGCCCGCCGTGCGGCCGAGAACGCCGCCACCTCCACAGGCAAGGACATCCTGCCCTTCCTGACCGAAGGCTTCACTGCCGCCGCCATGGCCAAGGTGGGCACCAGCGCGCTCGAATCGCGCAAGCTGGGCTACCTGCTGGAGTCCGACGTCATCGTGCCCCACAAGGACGAGCTCCTGTACGTGGCCCTCAACGAAGCCAAGGCCATGGCCAACGGTGGCTGGCGTGCCCCGCACAAGCGCCTGTTCCCGGTGGCCGGCCGCAGTGGCATTGCCACCATCAAGGGCTCTCTGGTCAACATGAAAGACGGCGGCTTCATCAGCCAGCACGACTTCCACATCGCCAGCCTGATTGCCGAAGTGGTGTGCGGTGGCGACGTGGACGCTGGCACGCTGGTGAGCGAGGAGTACCTGATGACGCTGGAGCGCAAGGCGTTCTGTGCGCTCATCGAGCACCCCAAGACGCAGGAGCGCATCCTGGGCATGCTGTCGACCGGCAAGCCCGTGAGGAACTGATGAAGCACCCCCTGAGTCGCTTCGCGCCTTCCCCCTCTCCTGCGGGAGGGGGACGCACCCAGTGGCCTGGCAAAGCCAGTTCCACGGGTGCCCTGGTGTGGGCCGTGCCAGTTACTTACGATGCTGGCGGTGCGCAGCACAGCGAGCAACAGACATGAGCAACGCACAGCTCCCCAACAAACTGCAGCGCTCGCTGATGCGCCTGGACGAAGCCCCCGCCTTCATGCGGGGCTTTGTGCAGAACATCATCCTGCGCCGTGCGGTGCCTTTCACCGGCACGGCCGGGGTTCGGTTTGTGTCGCTGACGCCCGAGCGGGTCGAAGTGCACCTGGCCAACGAGCACCGCGTGCAGAACCACATTGGCGGCGTGCATGCCTCGGCCATGAACCTGCTGGCCGAAACGGCCACCGGCATGGTGGTGGGCATGAATGTGCGCGACGACTGCACCCCACTGGCCAAAGCGCTGAGCATGGCGTTCAAGAAGCGCGCCACGGGCGGCCTCAAGGCCGTGGCCACGCTCACGCCAGAGCAGTGCGCGGCCATGCAGGCCAGCGACAAGGGCGAGGTTCAGGTCGCCGTCACCGTGACCGACGAAGCCGGCATCGAGCCGGTCGAATGTGTATTTACGTGGGCCTGGGTTCCAGCCAGCCGCCCCGCCAAGAATTGAAGGAGTTATCCCATGGCCAAACAAGTCCAGGAAGCCTACATCGTTGCCGCCACGCGCACGCCCATCGGGCGCTCGCACCGCGGTTTCTTTCGCAACATGCGCCCTGACGACCTGCTGGCGACCACGCTGAAGGCCGCCTTGGCCGCAGCGCCCGGGCTCGACCCCGCCGCCATCGAAGACATCATCTGCGGCTGCGCGATCCCTGAGGCGCAGCAGGGCCTGAACGTGGCGCGCATTGGCGCCGTGCTGGCGGGCCTGCCCACCAGCGTGGGCGGCATCACCGTCAACCGCTTTTGCGCCTCGGGCCTGTCGGCTGTGCAGATGGCCGCCGACCGCATCCGCGTGGGCGAGGCCGAAGTCATGATCGCCGCAGGTGTCGAGAGCATGAGCATGGTGCCCATGATGGGCAACAGCCCCAGCCTGTCGCCCAGCATCTTCGAGCGCGATGGGGACGTGGGCATTGCCTACGGCATGGGTTTGACGGCTGAAAAGGTCGCCCAGCAATGGAAGGTGGGCCGCGACGCGCAAGACGCGTTTGCGCTGGCATCGCACCAAAAGGCCCTGGCCGCGCAGCAAGCAGGCTACTTTGCTGACGAGATCACCCCCATCGAAGTGACCGACCGCACGGCCAACCTGGAAACGGGCGAAACGATGGCCAAGACCCGCACCGTGAGCATGGACGAAGGCGCACGCCCCGACACCAGCCTGGAAGGTCTGGCCAAGCTCAAGACGGTGTTCGCGGCGCGCGGCAGCGTGACGGCGGGCAACAGCTCGCAGACCAGCGACGGCGCAGGCGCGCTGATCCTGGCCAGCGAGTCGGCGGTGAAGCGCTTTGGCCTCACGCCTCTGGCGCGTTTTGTGAGCTACGCCGCCAAGGGCGTGCCACCGCACATCATGGGCATCGGGCCTATCGAAGCCATTCCTGCGGCACTGCGCTACGCAGGCGTGAACCAGCAAGACATCGACTGGTTTGAGCTGAACGAAGCGTTTGCGGCGCAGTCGCTGGCGGTGATGAACACGCTGGGCCTGGACCCGAGCAAGGTCAACCCCATGGGCGGTGCGATTGCATTGGGCCACCCGCTGGGTGCTACGGGGGCGATTCGCTCGGCCACGGTGGTGCATGCATTGCGGCGCAACAAGCTCAAGTACGGCATGGTCACGATGTGTGTAGGCATGGGACAAGGCGCCGCCGGCATCTTTGAAGCGGTGTGAGGCTACTGCGCGGCCTTCATGCGTCGTTGGGCGGTGCTCGCAATCCTCACGTACAGGAAGTACGTTCCGGTTGCTGTGCTCCGTCCGCCTAGCCTGAAGACCGCTCGCTACGCCCTTTAGGGCGGGGTGTGATGGCAGAGGGGCCTTGAGACGTCGGGTTACGCATTTCTCGCTTTTCCCC
The DNA here is from genome assembly GCF_003663825.1 of Acidovorax sp. 106. Taxonomy (NCBI): domain Bacteria; kingdom Pseudomonadati; phylum Pseudomonadota; class Betaproteobacteria; order Burkholderiales; family Comamonadaceae; genus Acidovorax; species Acidovorax sp. 106. Next base: position 2,477,931 of record NZ_RCCC01000001.1, read on the forward strand.
ATCCGTTCGGGCTGAGCCTGTCGAAGCCGGGGCGCATTGTCCCAACGGGTTTTTTCAAGCCGGTGCGTGCCGGTCAAGGTGCAAGGAGGCCGACATGAATCAGTCCCGTAGATGGTTGTACGACGCGGCTCTGCAACACGCGCCGCAGTCTCCGGCACGACGCCCTGGCGTTGCATTCCACGGCACACTTGCAGCATGACTTCATCCATCCATCCTTTGGACGAGGCGCTTGCGCTGACTTCTTCTTCGCCCGGTGAGTACACCGGCCAGACCCATCCCGGTTACTGGAACATGGTGGGCCCGTTTGGTGGCGTGACGGCGGCCGTGCTGCTGCAGGCCGTGATGCAGCACCCAGACCGGCTGGGCGATCCGCTGTCGCTCACCGTCAACTACGCGGGGGCTTTGACGGCGGGACCGTTCACGGTGCAGGCCACGCCGGTGCGCACCAACCGATCCACCCAGCACTGGACGCTGTCCATTTTGCAGGCCGATGCCGACGGTGCCCCGGTGGTGACCACGACCGCCACCGCCGTCACTGCCGTGCGCCGCGACACCTGGAGCGCGGGCGATGTGCCGATGCCCACGGTGCCTGCCCCGGCAGACTGCGCCATCAGGCCTCTAGACCCTGGGGCGATGGCGTGGCTGCACCGCTACGAGATGCGCCCCATCTCTGGTGCGCTGCCTGCGCAGTGGAACGGCCAGTTGGGCGACCACAGCCAGTCCCAGCTGTGGATGCGCGATGCGCCTGCTCGGCCGCTGGACTTTTGTGCGCTGGCAGCGCTGGCCGATTTGTTCTTCCCCCGCGTGTGGCTGCGCCGGGCGCACCTGGTGCCAGCAGGCACGGTGTCGATCACGGTGTACTTCCATGCCAGCAGCGAGCAACTGGCGCAGACCGGCACGGGCTACCTGCTGGGCCAGGCCCGTGGGCAAGAGTTTCGCCACGGGTTTTTTGACCAGACCGTGCAGCTGTGGAACGAAGCAGGCACCATGCTGGCCACGAGCCACCAGATCGTTTATTACAAAGAGTAGGCGCGCCACCCGACGCTACCCAGTGCCAACGCGGCCCAGTACGCGCCATCACTTCACCTCTTCATACCCCCTTACCACCATGACCGACACCACCAAAGACATCCTCGTGCACACCGAAGCGGGTGTGACCAGCATCACCTTCAACCGGGTGGACAAGAAGAACTCCATCACCACCACCATGTACGCGGCCATGGCCGACGCGCTGGCCGCCGCCGAGCAGGACGCTGCCGTGCGCGTGGTGGTGTTCCAGGGCGATGTGGCCATCTTCAGCGCGGGCAACGACATTGGCGACTTTTTGCAGCAGCCGCCCGCCACGCAGGACTCGCCCGTGTTCCGCTTCCTGCACCGCCTGGCGGCATTCCCCAAGCCCGTGATCGCCTCGGTGTGCGGCCCGGCTGTGGGCATTGGCACCACCATGCTGTTCCATTGCGATCTGGTCTATGCGGGCGATAACGCGGCGTTCTCCATGCCCTTCGTCAACCTGGGCCTGTGCCCCGAGGCTGCTTCGAGCCTGCTGGTGCCGCAAATGCTGGGCTACCACCGCGCGGCCGAAGCCCTGCTGCTGGGCGAGCCCTTCCTGGCCGAAGCGGCGCTGGAAGTGGGCCTGGTCAACCGCGTGGTGCCGCCCACCGAATGCAATGGCGTGGCGCAAGCCCAGGCCAAAAAGTTGGCAGCCAAGCCCTTGTCCTCGCTGATCGAAACCAAGCGCTTGATGAAAAAGCACCAACTGCCCCAGATCGCCGCCGTGATGGCCGAAGAAGGCGCCAGCTTTGGCCGCATGCTGCGCGAGCCTGCAGCCCGCGAAGCGTTTGGCGCGTTTATGGAAAAGAGACACCCAGACTTCAGCAAGGTCTGAAGTCTGGAGCTGGCGCAGCCAGCGCGCACTGCGTAGCAGGGCGGTGAATCTTTCGCTAGAAAAGACACCCAGACTTCAGCAAGGTCTGAAGTCTATGAATTTGGCGTGAGTCACTCGAACCGTTCACGCTGAGCCTGTCGAAGCGCCGCGCAAGGCTTCGACAAGCTCAGCCCGAACGGATGTGTGAAGTTCAAAGATACGTTCCCCGTAACGTCAAAGACGCTACGGGTGATTTTGATGAAATTGCCTGATTGGCGACCTGCCTCAGACGCCTTCTCGTCCCCACCCGTTCGGGCTGAGCCTGTCGAAGCCTTGCACGCACGCGGCAAGCCCTGGCTTCGACGGGCTCAGCCCGAACGGATGGAGTGGTATCTGAGGCAAGTAGCTAATTAGGTGAAATTGGCCGCTAGCGCTTGATTGATAAGCGCTGGCAGCTATCAAAATAATAGTATTCCTGGCGGATGGCCCGCCGCAGCTCCAAGGATGTTCATGTCCGCTCCGTCTGCCCCTTCCGCCGCCATCGTGTTCGAGCCCGAGTTCCTCGCGGGGCTCACTGCCATCTTTGAAGAGAAGATTGTCTTTAACCAGCTGCTGGGGCTCAAGGTGGTCCGCATCGCTCCTGAGCAGGTGGTAGCGCGCATCGACATGCGGCCCGATCTGGTGGGCCACTATGCTTACAACCGCATCCACGGCGGCGTGATCAGCGCGGGGCTGGACGCGATGGGCGGTCTGGCGGTGATGGCAGCCATCGGTGCCAAGCACATGGATGAGCCGCCCGAGCAGCGCCTGCACCGCTTTGCCAAGCTGGGCACCATCGACCTGCGCATCGACTACCTGCGCCCTGGCATTGGCAGCCACTTTGAGTTGCGTGCCGAGGTGCTGCGCCTTGGCTCGCGTGTGGCCACTACGCGCATGGAGTTTTTTGGCCCCGATGGCCAACTCATGTCGGCCGGGGCGGCCGCTTACATCGTTTCGTAAGTTGTGCTGCGGCCGTCGCGCAGGGCGTGTACTGCTGCAAGCCTTGCAAGTGCATGCTACGGTCGAACCGTTTGGTTACCGTTCTTGCGTAACGATGGCATCTTTTGACAGCATGAAAACCTAGGATGCATCCTTTTCAAGGAGATCCGATGGCCGTGCAAAACCCCTTCTTTGGCAAGCGTGAACCCGATTCGTTCCAGCGCAATGCCGCCACCAACCCCTCCGTCAATGGCTTGAACAGCCTGAACGCAGGTGCTGCGTCATCGGTGGGCAATGCGGGTGGTGGCCTCACGGGCAACAAGCCCGTGGCGGCCTCGGGCAGCGACAGCTCGGGCAGCAAGCTCACCGTGGGCCCCAACATCAAGCTCAAGGGCGTGGAGATCACCGATTGCGACACGCTCGTGGTCGAAGGCACGGTGGAAGCCACGATGGACTCGCGCGTGATCCAGATCTCCGAGAACGGGGCCTTCAAGGGCTCGGCAGAAATTGACATTGCCGAGATCCATGGCGAGTTCAACGGCACACTCACGGTGCGCCAGAAGCTTGTCATCTACAGCACGGGCAAGGTGAACGGCAAGATCCGCTACGGCAAGCTGGTGGTGGAAGAGGGCGGGCAACTGGCCGGTGAAATCGAGGCCGGGTTCAACAGCGCCAGCGCGGCCACGCGCCCCGCCATTGCGGCGCCTGCGGTGGTGCGCGCAGAGCCCGCCATTCTGGTGGCCTGAGGGAATCGCTTGTTCTGACAGCCTGTGGGCGATCTCCCTTATGAGATCGCCCACCGATTCGTATGGAGTCGGCAGCTTTGAACTTGAAAATCCGTTCGGGCTGAGCTTGTCGAAGCCCTGCGCGGCGCTTCGACAAGCTCAGCGTGAACGGTTCAAGTAGGGGTTCATGCCGGATCAGGAACCCTGGGCAGGCGCCTGCGGCTTGGGAAGTGGCCGTGGGCGGCCGTTGGCGTCGATCGCCACATAGGTCAGTGTGGCCTCGGTCACCTTCACGTAGCGGCCCTGGTCTGAAAAGCGTTCGGCATACACCTCGACCTGCACGGTCACCGAGGTGTTGCCCACCCGCGTGATGTGCGAGAAGAACGACAGGATGTCGCCCACGCGCACGGGCTGCTTGAAGATGAATTCATTGACAGCCACGGTGGCCATGCGGCCCTGCACGTAGCGCGCGGGCAGCACCGATCCGGCCAGGTCCACCTGCGCCATCACCCAGCCCCCAAAAATATCGCCATTGGCATTGCAGTCTCCCGGCATGGGGATGACTTTGAGCACCAGTTCGTGGTCGCAGGGCAATGCGGCGGGTGGTGGGTTGAAGGAAGCAGACATAGGCACAATCACTAGATAACAACAATCAGGATTGTCCCCCATGCGCCAACGCGGCGACTCTGCCCCCCCACATTCCCCTCCAAGCCCCTCTGAGGCTGCAGCGGCTGCCCCGGCCGCCGCACCGCACCAGCCCACGGACTGGGGCACCATCCAGCGCCTGCTGCCCTACCTGTGGCAGTACAAGTGGCGCGTGGTGGCCGCCATTGCGTTCATGGTGGGGGCCAAGCTGGCCAACGTCGGCGTGCCCGTGCTGCTCAAGACGCTGGTGGACGCCATGGACATCTCCGCCAGCAGCCCCACCGCGCTGCTGGTGGTGCCGGTGGGGCTGCTGCTGGCCTATGGGGCGCTGCGGCTGTCCACCTCGCTGTTCTCAGAGCTGCGCGAACTGGTGTTTGCCAAGGCCACGCAGGGCGCAGCGCGGGCCATTGCTCTGCAGACCTTTGAGCACCTGCACCGGCTGAGCTTGCGCTTTCACCTGGAGCGGCAGACGGGCGGCATGACGCGCGACATCGAGCGTGGCGTGCGCGGCATTGAGTCGCTCATCTCCTACACCCTGTTCAACGTGGTCGCCACGCTGATCGAAGTGGCGCTGGTGCTCACGGTGCTGGCGCTCAAGTTCGATGTGTGGTTTGCCTGGATCACCCTCACCGCGCTGGTGGTCTACATCGCCTTCACGGTGTGGGTGACGGAGTGGCGCACGCGCTTTCGCCGCGAGGCCAATGAGTTCGATTCGGCCGCGCACACCAAGGCGGTGGATTCGCTGCTGAACTACGAAACCGTCAAGTACTTCAACAACGAGGCCTTTGAGGCCCGCCGCTACGACGAGAGCCTGGAGCGCCTGCGGCTGGCGCGCCTCAAGAGCCAGACCACGCTGTCCATGCTCAACGCAGGCCAGCAGTTCATCATTGCCATTGGGCTGGTGGCCATGCTGTGGCGCGCTACCCAGGGCGTGGTCGATGGGCGCATGACGCTGGGTGACTTGGTCATGGTCAATGCGTTCATGATCCAGCTCTACATCCCGCTCAACTTCCTGGGCGTGATTTATCGCGAGATCAAGCAGAGCCTGACCGATCTGGACAAGATGTTCGTGCTGATGGACAAGGAGCGCGAGGTGGCCGATGCCCCCGGCGCGCAGCCGCTGCAAGGGCTGGCACAGCCCACGGTGCGGTTTGAGGATGTGCACTTTGCCTACGAACCCGGCGCTGCCCAGGCAGGTGGGCGCCCCATCTTGCAGGGCGTGAGCTTTGAGATTCCGGCGGGCAAGACGGTGGCGGTGGTGGGGCCCTCGGGCTCGGGCAAGTCCACGCTGGCGCGGCTGCTGTTTCGCTTCTACGACATCCAGCAAGGCCGCATCACCATCGCCGGGCAAGAGATTCGCAGCGTGACGCAGTCCAGCGTGCGACAAGCGATTGGCATCGTGCCGCAGGATACGGTGCTCTTCAACGACACCGTGGCCTACAACATTGCCTACGGCCGCGCGGGCGCCACGCAGCCAGAGGTAGAGGCCGCCGCCCGCGCCGCACGCATCCACGACTTCATCGCCAGCACACCCAAGGGCTACGCCACCATGGTGGGCGAGCGGGGGCTCAAGCTCTCGGGCGGCGAAAAGCAGCGTGTGGCCATTGCCCGCACGCTGCTCAAGAACCCGCCTATCCTCATCTTTGACGAAGCCACCAGCGCGCTGGACTCGGCCAACGAGCGCGCCATCCAGGCCGAGCTGCAAAGCGCCGCGCAGAACAAGACCACGCTGCTCATTGCGCACCGCCTCTCCACCGTGGTGGACGCGCACGAGATTTTGGTCATGGATGCGGGCCGCATCATCGAGCGCGGCACGCATGCGCAACTGCTCGCCCTCAATGGCCGCTACGCCAGCATGTGGGCATTGCAACAAAGCGATGGCGCGGCCTGATCGCCTGATTCCATTTTTGTAGAACCTTGAACCCATGAAGCCTGTCCTGCTTGCCCTTACTTTCCTGTCTGAAGAACACCGCGCCCAGATGGCCGAGGTGTTTGAAGTCCTCTACGCAGCCGATGCCGCATCGGCTGCGGCGGCCATTGCCGAGCATGGCCCCCGCGTGCGGGTGGCGCTCACCATCGGCGCCATCGGCTTGTCGCCCGCGCAGATCGATGCGCTGCCCGCCCTCACGCTGATTTGCGTGCTGGGCGCGGGCTACGAGAACGTGGCCATAGACCATGCCAAGGCGCGTGGCATTGTGGTGGCCACGGGTGCGGGCACCAACGACGACTGCGTGGCCGACCACACCTGGGGCCTGCTGATTGCGGCGCAGCGCCGCATCCTGCCGCTGGACAAGGCCACGCGCGCAGGCATCTGGCGCACGGCCTTGCCGCTGCCACCCAACGTGTCGCACAAGCGGCTGGGCATCATCGGCCTGGGCACCATCGGCAAGAAGATTGCGCAGCGCGCGCTGGGCTTCGAGATCGAGGTGGGTTACCACAACCGCAGCGCGCGCACCGATGTGCCTTACCGCTACTTTGCCGATGTGGCGGCGCTGGCCGAGTGGGCGGACTTCCTCGTCATCGCCACGCCCGGCGGTGCGGGCACCAAGCACCTGGTCAACGCTGGGGTGCTGAACGCACTGGGCCCGCGCGGTGTGGTGGTCAACATCGCCCGTGGCAGCGTGATCGACACCGCTGCCCTGGCCGCCGCGCTGCGCGAGGGCCGCATTGCCGCTGCAGGCCTGGACGTGTACGAGAGCGAGCCCGCGCCCCCGGCCGAGCTGCTGGACCTGGACAATGTGGTGCTCACGCCCCATGTGGCGGGCTGGTCGCCCGAAGCGGTGCAGAACTCGGTGGACCGCTTCATGGAAAACGCCCGCCGCCACTTGGCAGGCGAGGCGCCTGTGACGCCACTATGAGCATCAAAATGGCCTCTGGCGCTTTATTCATAAGCGCAAGCAGCTATGAAATCAATAGCGTTTGCGTAGGGTGGCGTGTGGGGCAACCCAGGAGCGGCGCATGATGCTGGATCTGGCCGACCTGCAGCAACGCCTGCGCGCCTTTGCCGCTGCCCGCCAATGGCAGCCGTACCACACGCCCAAGAACCTGGCCATGGCGCTGATGGTGGAGGCGGCCGAGCTGCAGGAGCTTTTCCAGTGGCTCACGCCCGAGGAATCGCAGGAACTCACCGCCGACCCGGCGTGCAAAGAGCGCGTGGGCGAGGAGATGGCCGATGTGCTGCTCTACCTGCTGCAACTGGCCGACCACACTGGCGTGGACCTGCGCGACGCGGTGGAGCGTAAGCTGGTGAAGAACGCCATCAAGCACCCGGTGCCGCCTGCTTGCCCGGCTTCGGTCGATTGACCCGGAAGGCTACTCTCCCCATCCGTTCACGCTGAGCTTGTCGAAGCGCCGCGCAAGGCTTCGACAAGCTCAGCTCGAACGGTTGGGGTGTTGCCCCGGCTTCGACAGGCTCAGCCCGAACGGTTGGGGGTGGGGCGAGACGGGGTAAGGCGGGGCAACGCGGCGCAAGGCGATGCCGACCCGCGTCACGCGCTCTCTGAATACCCCTTAGGCCAGCCGCCGCTGGCATGGTTGCACTCCTGCCAGTTGCGCCCGCGCGGGGTGTGGCCGATGCCGGGGTTGAAGGTGTTGGTCGGGTCTAGCGACTGATAGAAGCCCGCCAGCGCGGGCTTGGCCACGTAGAGGTGGCCCACGTTGTGCTCGGCGGGGTATTCGGCGCGGCGCTCGTCCAGCAGCTCCCACATGCGGTGCTCCATGGCCAGCGGGTCCACGCCCTTTTTCACGATGTAGTCCTGGTGGAACACGTGGCAGAAGAAGTGGCCGTAGTACAGCTTGTGCACCACATCGCGCTCCACGTCCTGCGGCAGTTGCTCCACCCATTCGCGGTCGTTGCGGCGCAGGGCAATGTCCAGGGCCACGATGTCTTCGACCTCGCTGCGGTGCACCTCGCGGTAGCGGATGGCGGCGCCCGCAATCGCAAAGCGGTGCAAGAAGGCTTTGCGCCCTTCGTCGGCATCGCATTCAAACCAGCCGCCTGCGGTGTGCGCGGGCGCAAAGTGCTCGGCCAGGAAGGTGCGCGTGGCCTCCACCTGGTCGTTCGATACGCGCACCAGCAGGTGGTGCTCGTACAGGTCGCGCCATTGGCGCACGCGCCGGGGCAGGTGGCTGGGCAGCAGGCGCGTGGCGGCCTGGATGGCGTGGTCCACAAAGCCGCGCATCCCGAGGCGTTCAAAGAAGCCGTCCCATTTGCTCTTGAGTGCAAAGGCCGCAGGCACGCGGGCCGTGCCAAAGCGGTCGATGAGCAGGAAGGTGTCCTTGCCGTACTTCTCGCCAATGTCAAACGCCGTGCGGTGGATGTATTCACCGGCAATGGGTGGGCGCGGCAGGGCCGTGAGCAGGTGGCGGCGCACGGCGGTGAGGTCTTCGGGCGCGTTGCTGCCGATGTAGAACACCGTGCTGGGTTCTTTGGGGAAGGTGTCGAGCCGCACGGCAAACAGGCACACCTTGCCTGCGGAGCCCGAGGCCTCGAACAGGCGCGACGGGTCGGCATTGAAGCGGGCGGGGCTGTCGGCGTCCACGGCGCGCACGTCCTGGGCGTAGCGGGCGTCGGATGCGGCGCGCTCGGGCTCGTGGCGCACATCGGCTTCGGTGTAGCTGCCGTTTTGCAGGCGGGTCAGGATGTCTTCGGGCGTTTGGCCCAGCTCGATGCCCAGGTGGTTCACCAGCTCCAGCGTGCCGTCACCCTGCACACGGGCGTACAGCGCCAGCTCGGTGTAGGCGGGGCCCCGGCGCACCAGCGCACCGCCCGAGTTGTTGCAGATGCCGCCCAGCACCGAGGCGCCGATGCACGACGAGCCGATGACCGAGTGCGGCTCGCGGTTGAAGGGGATCAGCGTCTGCTCCAGCCGGTCGAGCGTGGCGCCGGGCAGGCACACCACCTGTTCACCACCGCGCACCACCTGCACACCGGTGATGCGCAGCGTGTTCATGAGGATGATCTCGCGGTCGTACTGGTTGCCGTCGGGGGTGGAGCCGCCAGTCAGCCCGGTGTTAGCCGCCTGCATGATGACGATGCGATCGGCCGCCACGGCGGCCTGCAGCACCTTCCATTGCTCCAGCAAGGTGGCGGGCCGCACCACGGCCAGCACCGGGCCTTCGCCGGTGCGGTGGCCTTTGCGAAAGCGGCGGGTCGCCTGGTCGTCGGTCAGGACGTGGGCGGCGCCCACGGCGTCACGCAGTTGTGCGAGCAGGGCATCACGGGAAACGGGGGAGATATGGGAGACAGGGGAGATGGGGGCGGCGGCGTTCATGCTTCGCGCACCAGCAAGTCAGCAGAGATGTCGGCCACCTTGGCCACGCTGGTCAGGGTCATGGCCACGCGCATTTCTTTCTCCAGCAGCTCCAGCAGGTGCTTCACACCGGCCTCGCCGCCTGCGGCCAGCGCGTATATGTAGGCGCGGCCAATCATGGCGCAGTCGGCGCCCAAGGCCAGGGCGCGCACCACGTCCAGCCCGTTGCGGATGCCCGAGTCGGCCAGGATCTTGATCTGGCCCTTCACCGCATCGGCAATGGCGGGCAGCGCGCGGGCCGACGACAGCACGCCGTCGAGCTGGCGACCACCGTGGTTGGAGACGATGATGCCGTCCGCGCCAAAGCGCACGGCGTCCTTGGCGTCCTCAGGGTCCAGGATGCCCTTGATGACCATCGGGCCCTTCCAGAAGGCGCGAATCCACTCCAGGTCTTTCCACGAGATGGACGGATCAAAGTTGGCGCCCAGGTAGCCCATGTAGTCCTGCAGGCCCGTGGGGCTGCCGCGGTAGGCGGAGATGTTGCCCAGGTCATGCGGGCGGCCCAGCAGGCCCACGTCGAAGGCCCAGAACGGGTGTGTGATGGCCTGCCAGTAGCGGCGCAGCGCTGCGTTGGGGCCGCTCATGCCCGAATGCGCGTCGCGATAGCGTGCGCCCGGCACGGGCATGTCTACCGTAAACACCAGGGTGGTGCAGCCTGCGGCCTGCGCACGCTCCAGCGCGTTTTGCATGAAGCCACGGTCTTTGAGTACGTAGAGCTGGAACCACATGGGGCGTTTGATCATGGGCGCCACCTCTTCGATGGGGCAGACCGATACGCTGGACATGGTGAACGGAATGCCGTGCCTGCTGGCCGCGCGGGCGGCCTGCACCTCGCCGCGGCGGCGGTACATGCCCGTCAGGCCCACGGGCGAGAGGGCGACAGGGATGCTGAGCTTTTCGCCAAACAGCTCGATGCTGGTGTCCAGCTGGCTCATGTCCTTGAGTACGCGCTGGCGCAATGCCACGGCGGCAAAGTCGTCCACATTGCGGCGCAGTGTCTGCTCGGCATACGAGCCACCGTCGATGTAGTGGAACAGGAAGGGCGGGAGAAACTTTTGCGCCACCGTGCGGTAGTCGGCGCTGGAGGAGATGATCATGGTGGTGGCTGTCTCAGGTCTTGGGGGGCTAGATCCAGGGGCAGGCGCATGGAACGTTCGCGCCGTGCGCGGTCTTCGTCCATGCGCTGGATGGTGGTGCGCACATGCTCCAGGTGCTCGCCGATGCATGCGCGCGCGCGCTGCGGGTCGCCGTCCAGAATGGCCTGCATCAGCGCCTGGTGCTGCGCCGTCAGCGCCTGCAGCGTGACAGGGGCGCTCAGGCGGAACATGTCGTGGCGGTTGCGCTCCACGGTGGAGAGCACCACGGTGAACAGGCTGTGCATCACCTGCACCAGCACCAGGTTGTGCGAGGCTTCGGCAATGGCCAGGTGGAACTGCGCGTCGGCGCGTGCTGCCAGCTCGGCGTGGCCGCTTTGCTGGTGCTGCAGCATCACTTCAAAGCAGCGCTGGATGTGCGCCTTGTCCTGCGCGGTGGCGCGCTGCGCGGCCAGCCAGGCGGTGCTGGTTTCCAGCGCGTGGCGCGTCTCCAGCACGTCGTAGCGATAGTGCGGGTCGGATTCGATCAGGCCCGCCAGCGGCACCATGGCTTCTTGCAGCCATTCGGCAGGTTTGTTGGTCTGCTGCACGTAGGTGCCGTCGCCACGCCGGGCCGAGAGCACGCCCTGGCTGGTGAGCTTCTGGATGGCTTCGCGCACCGAGGTGCGCGACACCCCCAGCACCTCGGCCAGTTGCCGTTCTGCGGGCAGCTTTTGTCCGGGCTGCAGTCCGCGTTCTTGCACCAGGGCAAGCAGTTTTTCGACAACGTGATCGGCTAGGCGCATGGGGGCTCTCAGATTCAGGGTTTCAATGACCCGGAATCATCCACGTAAACACATAGGCCTGCAGCGTGCAGATGATGCCGATGATGGCGGCGAACACCAGGCTGTGCTTGACGGTGAAGCGGAACAGGTCCGATTCCTTGCCCGCCAGGCCCACGGCCGCGCAGGCAATGGCAATGGACTGGGGCGAAATCATCTTGCCGGTGACGCCGCCGGTGGTGTTGGCCGCCACGGTGAGCACGGGTGACAGGCCCAGCTGGTTGGCCGTGGTGGCTTGCAGCGCACCAAACAAGGCGTTGGCCGAGGTGTCCGAGCCTGTGAGGAACACGCCAATCCAGCCCAGGAAGGGCGAGAAGAATGTGAACGCCTTGCCCGTGTGGGCCAGCGCCAGGGCCAGCGTGGCGGACAGGCCGGAGTAGTTGGCCACGAAGGCAAAGGCCAGCACCATGCCGATGGAGTAGATCGGGATGACCAGCTCGCGCACCGTCTCGCCCAGCGTGGCCACGGCCTTGGCGGGGGAGAAACGGGCGAAGGCGATGGTCAGGATGGCCGCAATCAGGATGGCGGTGCCGGTGGCGGCCAGCCAGTTGAAGGTGTACACCGCGCCATACGGCGTGGCCTGTGCGACCACGGGCGGCATCTTGGCGACCAGCTTGTCCAGCATGGGAACGGGGATGTTGATGATGGTGGAGGCCAGGGGGCCGCCTGCGGCGAACAGCGCCTTGAAGGGCTTGATGCTCCAGATCGTGACCATGCCGGTCAGGATGATGAAGGGCGACCAGGCCTTGATGATGGCGCCTGCGGTGAGGGGCGCAGTGCTGGTGGCCACTGGCTTGGCAGCGGACGTTGCCGTGCTGTCGCTGGTGTCAAAGCGGAAGATGCGCTTGGGCTGCCACACCTTGAGGAAGGCCGTCAGGGCAATCAGCGAGACGATGGCCGAGGTGATGTCGGGCAGTTCAGGGCCAATGTAGTTGGCGGTGAGGAACTGCACCACGGCGAACGAGCCGCCACCCACCAGCACGGCAGGCCAGGTCTCCTTCACGCCGCGCCAGCCGTCCATGATCGCCATGATCCAGAACAGCACCAGGATGGTCATGAAGGGCAGCTGGCGCCCGGCCATCTGGCCGATGAGGAAGGGGTCGATGCCCGATACCTGACCCGCCACGATGACCGGAATGCCCATGGCGCCAAAGGCCACGGGGGCGGTGTTGGCGATCAGGCACAGGCCGGCGGCGTGCAGCGGCTTGAAACCCAGGCCCACCAGCAGCGCAGCGGTGATGGCCACGGGGGCACCAAACCCGGCCGCGCCTTCCAGAAACGCGCCGAAGCAAAAGCCCACCAGGATGAGCTGCAGGCGCTGGTCGTGCGTGACGGACAGGATGGAGCTGCGGATCACATCAAACTGCCCGGTCTTGACCGACAGCTTGTACAGAAACACGGCGGCCACAATGATCCAGGCGATGGGCCACAGGCCGTAGAAGAAGCCATACACGGCCGAGGCCAATGCGGCGCTGACGGGCATCTTGTAGAACAGCAGCGCTACACCCAGGGCCAGCAGCACCGTCACGGTGCCCGCCTGGTAGCCCTTGAGCCGCAGCTTGGTCAGGGCCAGAAAGAAAAAGACGATGGGGATGAGGGCGATGAGCGCGGAGAGCCAGATGTTCCCGGCCGGGTCATAGTTTTGTTGCCAGAGGGTTTGCATAACGGTCAGTGAGACATTGAGAGGCAGACAAGGGCCAAAGGCCCATGGCTTTCTTCACCGCAGTGGATGCGCCGTTTTGGGCGGCGTTGTCTCCGGCCGCTGTCCCCTCAGGTCAGGTGCCTAGGGGTGGGCTGGCATGAAAGCAGGCTTTGCGCTTTGCCTTCAAGTGGAGGCGCTTAGTTAAATTGGTATGACCAAAATAGACCATCCATGCGAATTGGTTGCATTTTGTGCTCTGTAGGCTTGCTGGGTTGATAGGGTAAATACTGATTTTGGGTGCTTGAGGAATTTTTTGAATTATTGGTATTACCAATATGGTTGGTTTAGGGAAGCGGGGCTGCGTGGTGCGAGGCTGCCGTGTGCGCCGCCGTTTTCTCAGCGGTGCTGGGAAGCGGTTTCGAGGGGCGGGTGTGCGGGCGCGGAGGTTGGCGGCCTGTGATCGCTGTCGTTGGGATTGGGGCATAAAAAAAGCTTCTAGCGCTTGATATACAAGCGCTAGAAGCTATGGTTTTAGGAGTGTTTGGGGGAGCGCTTACTTGCGTGCCGCAATGGCCTTTTCCGCCGCAGTCACCAACTCAGTGCCAATTTGGCCCTTCCACTTTTCGTACACAGGGCGTGTGGCCTTCACAAAGGCGTCGCGTTCGGCAGCCGAGAGCTGCGTCACGGTCACGCCATTGGCAGCGATGTCCTTGAGCAGGGGCTTGTCGGCTTCGACCATGCCTTTGCGGGCGATGGCGATTTCTTCCTTGCCCGCGTCGATGGCCGCTTGCTTGACGATCTCGCGGTCGGCGGGTGTCCAGCTGTTCCAGATGTCCTTGTTCACCACAAACACCAGCGGGTCGTTCACATAGCCCCACATGGTGATGTGCTTTTGGGCCACGGTGTGCAGCTTGGCGGCCTGGTAGACCGCAATGGGGTTCTCTTGCCCGTCCACGGCGCCGCTGGCAAACGCGGGCTGCGCATCGGCCCAGCTCATTTGCGTGGGGTTGGCGCCCAGGGCGGTGAAGGTGTCGAGGAACAGGGGCGAGCCCACGACGCGGATCTTCAGGCCCTTGAGGTCGGCAGGGCTCTTGATGGCCAGCTTGGAGTTGGAGATTTCGCGGTAGCCGTTCTCGCCCCAGGCCAGGGGCATCACGCCGGCCTTGTCCAGCGTGGCGAAGATCTGCTTGCCCACGTCGCCTTGCGTGACGGCATCAACGGCCTTGTAGTCGGGGAACAGGAAGGGCAGCGAGAACAGGTTCAGCGCCTTGACCTGCGGCGACCAGTTGATGGTGGAGCCCACGGCCATGTCGATCACGCCCTGGCGCAGCGCGCTGAACTCGCGCGTCTGGTCGCCCTGGATCAGCGACACACCGGGGTACAGCTTGATGTTGATGCGGCCCTGGGTGCGCTCGCGCACTTTGTTGGCCCACAGCTCGCCGCCCTTGCCCCAGGGGAAGGCGGTGCCCAGCACGAGCGACATGCGGTACTCGCTCTTGTAAGCGGTCTGGGCAATGGCGGCAGGGGCGGTGAAGGCCAGGGCGGCCGCAGCGGCCACGGCGGAGGTGAGGAAGGTGCGCAGTTTCATAAAGTCTCCTTGCTATAAAAATAGTAGCTTGCGGCGCTTGTTTTATAAGCGCTGCAAGCATTTTTGTCATATTAATAACCCAGCTTGGCGGGCAGCCACAGCGCCAGTTGCGGGAAGGCAATCACCAGCACCATCACCAGGAACATGGCAAACAGCATCCAGCCCACCCAGCGCACGGTGGACTCCATGCGCACCCCGGCGATGCGGCAAGACACCATCAGGTTCACGGCCAGCGGCGGCGTGAACTGGCCCAGCGCGACCTTGAGCGTGAGGATGACGCCGAACCAGACTGGATCCCACTGGTAGAACTGCATGATGGGCAAGAGCAGCGGCACGAAGATCAGGAAGATCGAGATGCCGTCGAGGAACATGCCCACGGTGATCAGCAGCACGATGAGCAGTGCCAGCACGCCGTATTCGCCCAGGCCCGAGTTCACGATGGCGTTGGCCACCGGGTCGATCACGCCCAGCGTGGACAGCGAATACGCAAAGATGCCCGCGAGCGATACCACGATCAGGATCACTGCCGACAGCTCGCCCGATTCGCGAAGGATGGGAAACAGGTCGCGCACCTTGATCGTGCGGTGGATCACCATGCCCACGAAGAGGCCGTAGAACACCGCGACCACAGCGGCTTCCGTCGGCGTGAACCAGCCTGCGCGCATGCCGCCCAGGATCAGCACAGGTGCGGCCAGGCCCCAGGTGGCCTCGCGAAGGCTCTTCCAGAACGGGGGGCGGGGCATGGTGGCTTCGAGTGCGCCCATCTTGTGTTTGCGCGCCATCCACACGGCGGGCACGATGAGCGCCACACCGGCCAGGATGCCCGGGATCATGCCGGCCGCAAACAGCGCAGGCACCGAGGCGCCTGGCACCAGCACCGAGTAAATGATGAAGGCGACGGACGGCGGGATCAGGATGTCGGTGGCGGCCGCTGCCCCCACCACGCTGGCCGAGAACGAAGGCGGGTAGCCCGCGCGCGACATGGCCGCAATCATCACGCCGCCCACGGCCGCAGCATTGGCCGGGCCTGAGCCGGAAATACCGCCCAGGAACATGGCCACGGCAATCGCCACCAGCGGCAGCATGCCGGGGCCACGGCCCACGATGGCCACGGCAAAGTTGACGAGGCGCAGTGCTACGCCCGAGCGGTCAAAAATCGAGCCGACCAGCACGAACATCGGTATGGCCAGCAGCGGGTACTTGCCCAGCCCTGCGTAGAAGTTCTGCGGCACGGCCAGCAGGCCGAACCACTGGCTGTCGGCATTGGCCAGCGCGATGGCAGCGGCGCCTGCCAGCCCCAGCGCGGCGCCAATCGGCACGCCCACAAACATCAGGCCCAGGAAGGCCACAAACAGCAGGGTGGCGATCATGCTTGTGTGCCCTTGGTCGTGTCATCGGCTGGGTTGGCCGTGCTGCGGCTGCGGCGGATGAACAGGCCCACGGCGCGCGCCGTGATGAGTGCGGAGAACACCGGCAGCCAGATCGAATACCACCACTGCGGCACGCCGATGCCGGGTGAGGTCTCGCCAAAGCGGTAGTCGTCCCACACCACGCGCACGCTCAGCACCGCAATCACGCCAAACAGCAGGGCCACGCTGGCCGCGCCCAGCATCGACAGGCGCTTGCTGCGCAGGGCGGAGCCGCCTTCGGCAAAGTATTCGATGCGGATGTGCTGGTCGCGTGCCACGGCGGCGGAGCCTGCGATGAGTGCCAGCGCGATCATCAGGAACACGGAGATTTCTTCGGTCCAGGCGAACGAGGAGTTGGTGAAGTAGCGCACCAGCACGTTGGCAAAGGTGATGAGTGCGAGGGCCGCCATGACGATGACGGTGAGCCAGTCTTCAAGGCGCAAAGAGCGGGGCTCCGCCTCTGGCTCAGACGGGCGGGGGGTGGGGTTGGGGGACATGGAGCAGATGGGCAAGTGCAAGGGAGCGAAAGCGTTCTCGCGATAGAGGTGGATCAGCGAGGCGGGGGGGGCTGGGCGTGCGGCTGGCCGGTGGGGTGCAACGGCAGTAACGAACAGGACACAGGGTGCGTGCCGCCAGCACTTGATTATCTGGTGGGGCCTAGGGGAATTGAGAGCGCTGACCCCCTGGAAAACCCGCACTGCTCGCGCATTCCGCTGACCCCGTGTGGCCTAGAGCGTGTTATGAACTTCCCGCTGCAGCCAGCACCCGTGCGGCAGCGGGCAACATGAGCACCGCAAACACCAGGAAATGCAGCCCGCCGAGCACTTCGGGTAGTCGCTCGTAGTCCCGCGATAGCCTGCGAAACCTCGCCAGCCAGCCGAAGCTTCTCTCCACCACCCAGCGGCGCGGCAGCAGTACAAAGCCTTTCTTTGCCTCGGGCAGCTTCACGATGTGCAGGTCGATGCCGTTGTCCTGCGCCGCTTTGGATGCCGCTTCACCCGTGTAGCCTTGGTCTGCCCAGGCCAGTTGTACCGTGTGGCCCGTGGCCTGCTGTACGTCTTCGCACAGGCGCTGCACCTGCGCACGTTCCTGTTCGTCTGCAGGCGTGACATGCACTGCCAGCAAGTGGCCCAGCGTGTCCACGGCCATGTGCACCTTGCTGCCGCGCTTGCGTTTGTAGCCGTCGTAGCCTGCACGTGGACCGCTCTCGCAACTCGATTGCAGCGTGCGCCCATCCATCACTACTGCGCTGGGCTGGCCCTGGCGCCCCTGTGCTACGCGAATGATGGAGCGCAGATCCGACACTATCGCCTCGAAGCAGCCCGCGTCAAGCCAACGCCTGCTTTGCTGGTAGACCGCCTCCCACGGCGGCAGATCGTTGGGCAGCATCCGCCAGGGCGCTCCTGCGCTCACCAGCCAGCGCAGCGCGTTGAAGACTTCGCGCAGATCATGCTCGCGCTGGGGCGCGTGCTGATTCATCAAGGTCAGGTAGGGCGCAGCGAAGCTCCATTCTTCATCGCTGACGTCTGTCGGGTAAGGCTTGCGGGGCATCTGCAAACTCTACCCTTGGCTCCGTGCTCACGCAGCAAAGTTCATAACACGCTCTAGGGCCCCAGCGGATAATGCGGCCGATGGAAACCAAGTGGTTAGAAGATTTCGTCAGCCTCGCGGAAACGCGCAGCTTCAGCCGATCGGCCCAGTTGCGGCATGTGACCCAGCCCGCGTTCTCGCGGCGCATCCAGGCCCTGGAGGCTTGGGCGGGCACTGATCTGGTGGACCGCAGCTCGTACCCCACGCGCCTCACGCCTGCGGGCAAGACGCTGTACGACCAAGCCCTGGAAATGCTGCAGGCCCTGCAGAACACCCGTGCCATGCTGCGCGCGCACACCAGTGCGGGCAAAGACATGATCGAGTTCGCCGTGCCGCACACGCTGGCGTTCACGTTCTTTCCGGCCTGGGTGTCGAGCCTGCACGACAAGTTCGGCCCCTTCAAAAGCCGCCTGATTGCGCTGAATGTGCACGACGCCGTGATGCGGCTGGTGGAAGGGGGTTGTGACTTGCTCATTGCCTACCACCACTCCTCGCAACCCTTTCAGCTCGACGCAGACCGCTACGAGATGGTGAGCCTGGGCCAGGAGGTGCTTTCGCCCTACAGCAAGCCCGATGCGGATGGCGAGCCGCTGTTCCGGCTACCAGGCCGCGCGGGGCAGCCGCTGCCTTACCTGGGCTATGCGCCAGGGGCTTACCTGGGGCGGGTGACGGAGCTGATCCTCAAAGAGTCCGCTACGCCCATCCACCTGGAGCGGGTGTACGAGACCGACATGGCCGAGGGCCTGAAGGCCATGGCGCTGGAGGGGCATGGCGTGGCCTTTCTTCCGCACAGCGCGGTCAAGAAAGAACTGCGTGCCAAGCGGCTGGTCAGCGCCGCCCCATCCGACACGGACGGGTTGCAAATGCTCATGGATGTGCGCGCTTATCGCGAGAAGCCTGCGGGCAAAGAGGCCCCCAAGGGCACTGCCCAGGCCCTGTGGGCCTACCTGCAAACGCAAGCCAACCCATGCTAAGGGTAAATACCGACATAAATATTTTGCATAGTTGGGCGCGCAAACGGCATTGGAGTTTCACAGGGGCGACACGTAAAGTTCGCGCCGTGCGCTTCGGGGCTCCACCATACGCCGCAGTGGCTGCGTGATGGCACGAAGATTGCATCCATCTGTTTCAGTTTATTCACCGAGAGGCCGCATGAAACATCAGCATTGGGGATTGGCGTTGTGCCTTGCGGCCCTGTGCTGCGCATCTGCCGCCTCGGCCGCCACCGTGCTGGAACGCATCAGCGCCGGCGGTAAGCTGGTCATTGCCCACCGCGAGTCGGCCGTGCCGTTCTCGTATGTCGATGCCGCTTCGGGCAAGCCCGTGGGCTATGCGGTGGATTTGTGCCTGCGTCTGGCCGAAGTGGTGCGCAAGAAGGCGGGTGCCAAGAACATGGACGTGGAGTTCGTGATGGTCTCGCCGTCCAATCGCATCGACATGATCGAGCAGGGCAAGGCCGACCTCGAATGCGGCTCAACCACCAACAATGCCGAGCGGCGCCAGAAGGTCGCGTTCACCGTGCCACATTTCATCACCGGTGCGCGCTTGCTGGTCAAGGCCGCCAGCCCCATCGACCGACTGGAAGACTTGCAGGGCAAAACCCTGGCATCCACCAAGGGCACTACGCCGCTCAAGGCTGCGGTGCAGGCCAACCGTGAACGGCTGATGGGCATCCAGATTGTGGAAGTGCCTGACCACGCCCGGGGCGTGGAGATGGTGGAGAAGGGCGAGGCCGAGGCCTTCTTGATGGACGATGTGCTGCTGTACGGTCTGGCGGCCTCGCGGCCCGATCCTAAGGCCCTCAAGGTGGTTGGGCGGTTTGTGACCACCGAGCCGCTGGCCATCATGCTGCCCAAGAACGACCCGGATTTCAAAAAATTGGTGGACGATGAAATGCGCCGCCTGGTCACCAGCCGCGAGATCTATCCCGTCTACGACAAGTGGTTTGCCCAACCCATTCCGCCCCACAACAAGCCGCTGAACATCCCCGTTAGCTACCTGTTGAGGGACTTTTGGAAGTACCCTACCGACCAGGTTCCGTTCTGAATAAGATCGCTGGTCGCGTAGTTTCATCTGGAAGCATTTGCTTGGCTTGCAAGACAGGCCGGACAGCGCGCTCAACCCCTCCCTTTTCGATAACCCCCTAAGGAGATACTCATGAAAAAACATTTGCTGGCAATTGCCGTGACCGCTCTGGCCGCAGGCAGTGCGTTTGCCCAAGCCAACGACACCCTGGCCAAGATCAAGGCCTCCGGCAGCGTGACTCTGGGGGTGCGTGAGTCCTCTGGCCTGTCCTACACATTGGGCAATGGCAAGTACGTGGGCTTCCACACCGAAATGGGTGAAATCGTTCTGCACGATATCCAGAAGCAACTGGGCTTGGCCAAGCTGGACATCAAATACCAGCCCGTGACATCGCAAAACCGCGTGCCTTTGGTCACCAACGGTACGGTGGACCTGGAGTGCGGCTCCACCACCAACAACGCTACGCGCCAAAAGGATGTGGCTTTTGCTGTGACCACCTACGTGGAAGAAGTGCGCATGGTGGTGAAGGCCAACTCCGGCATCACCTCCATCAAGGACCTGAACGGCAAGAGCGTGGCGACCACCACAGGCACCACTTCGGTGCAAACTCTGCGCAAGCATGAGCGCGCTGGCGGTATCGACTTCAAGGAAGTGTTCGGCAAGGATCACGCTGACAGCTTCCTGATGCTGGAAACCGGCCGTGCCGACGCCTTTGTGATGGACGGCTCCATCCTGGCTGCCAACGTCTCCAAGTCCAAGAACCCTGCCGACTACAAGATCGTGGGCGAAGTGCTGAGCGTGGAACCCATCGCCTGCATGCTGCCCAAGGACGACGCTGGCTTCAAGAAGGCCGTGGACGACTCCATCAAGCGCCAGATCAAGGACGGCTCGCTGGCCAAGCTGTACGACAAGTGGTTTATGCAACCCGTGCCACCGACCAACACCAAGATTGGCCTGCCCATGTCCGAAGCCACCAAGGCTGCTTGGGCCAACCCTAACGACAAGCCTGCAGAAGACTACGCCAAGAAGTAATTCTTGAACGACTGCCGCCCCTTCGAACAGCGGGTTTGAAGGGGCTTTTTTGTTGGGCCGGCACAAGGTTGTGCCCAATGCAATATCAAGACATTAAAGGGGTGATCCTATGAGTTGGGATTGGCAGGTGTTCTGCCAGGACACCATGGAGCGGGAGGTGGTGCAGGGCTGCTTTGGCAAGGGCGGCGACATCACGTACCTGGACTGGATGCTGTCAGCCTGGGGCTGGACGGTGTCTGTTTCGCTGCTCGCGTTGTTGCTGGCGTTGGTGATTGGCGCGGTGATTGGCACCTTGCGCACGTTGCCCAACAGTCCGATGGTGGTGCGCCTGGGCAATGCGTGGGTGGAGCTGTTTCGCAACATACCTTTGCTGGTGCAGATTTTCTTGTGGTACCACGTGCTGCCCACCCTGATTCCGGCCATGAAGAGTGTGCCGGGCTTTGTGCTGGTGGTGTTTGCGCTGGGCTTTTTCACATCGGCGCGGATTGCCGAGCAGGTGCGCTCAGGGATTCAGACCTTGCCGCGCGGCCAGCGGTACGCTGGTTTGGCTGTGGGTTTCACCACGTTCCAGACCTACCGCTATGTGCTGCTGCCCATGGCGTTTCGCATCATCATCCCGCCGCTGACCAGCGAGACGATGAACATCTTCAAGAACTCGTCGGTGGCGTTTGCCGTGTCGGTGGCCGAACTCACGATGTTCGCCATGCAGGCGCAGGAAGAGACCTCGCGCGGCATTGAGGTGTACCTTGGAGTGACGGGGCTGTACATCATCTCGGCCTTTGCCATCAATCGCATCATGGCGTTCATCGAAAAGCGTGTGCGGATTCCTGGCGTGGTGATTGCCGGTGCCTCGGGCGGAGGCCATTGATATGAATCTCGACTTTTCGTTTTACAACTGGGACCTGATCTCCAACTTCGTGCTCAAGGGGCTGTACTTCAGCCTGATGCTCACGGTGGTGGCCACGATTGGCGGTGTGGTGTTTGGCACTCTGCTGGCGCTCATGCGCCTGTCGGGCCGCAAGTGGCTGGATGTGCCTGCCACCATCTATGTCAACGGCATGCGCTCCATTCCGCTGGTGATGGTGATTCTGTGGTTCTTCTTGCTCATGCCCGCCATCATTGGCCGCCCCATCGGGGCGGAAGTGTCGGCGGTGGTGACGTTCATCGCTTTCGAGGCGGCGTACTTCAGTGAGATCATGCGCGCGGGCATCCAGTCCATTCCCCGTGGCCAGGTGTATGCAGGCCAGGCCCTGGGCATGACCTATGGCCAGAACATGAAGCTTGTGGTGCTGCCCCAGGCGTTTCGCAACATGCTGCCGGTGCTGCTCACGCAGACCATCATCTTGTTCCAGGATACGTCGCTGGTGTATGCCATCGGTGCGTATGACATGCTCAAGGGCTTTGAAGTCGCTGGCAAGAACTTTGGCCGCCCGATTGAGGCCTACCTGGCCGCAGCGGCGCTGTATTTTGTGATGTGCTACGCCTTGTCCTGGATGGTCAAGCGCTTGCACCAGAAGATCGCCATCATCCGGTGATCCGAGAGATTGAGGAATAAACAATGATCGAACTCAAGAACGTATCCAAGTGGTATGGCTCGGTGCAGGTGCTCAACGAGTGCTCGGCCACCATCCAAAAAGGCGAAGTGGTGGTGGTGTGCGGCCCTTCAGGCTCCGGCAAGTCCACGCTGATCAAGACCATCAACGCGCTGGAGCCCTTTCAAAAGGGCGAAATTTCGGTGGATGGTGTGAAGCTGCACGACCCCAGCACCAACTTGCCCAAGCTGCGCAGCCGCGTGGGCATGGTGTTCCAGCACTTCGAGCTGTTCCCTCACCTGTCGGTGACGGACAACCTGACCATTGCGCAGATCAAGGTGCTCGGCCGCAGCGCGGACGATGCCAAGAAGCGCGGCCTGAAGATGCTGGAGCGCGTGGGCCTGATCGCCCACAAGGACAAGTTCCCCGGCCAGCTCTCGGGTGGCCAGCAGCAGCGCGTGGCCATTGCCCGTGCGCTGAGCATGGACCCCATCGTGATGCTGTTCGACGAGCCCACTTCGGCGCTCGACCCTGAAATGGTGGGCGAAGTGCTGGACGTGATGGTGGGCCTGGCCAACGAAGGCATGACCATGATGTGCGTGACCCACGAAATGGGCTTTGCCCGCAAGGTGAGCAACCGCGTGATCTTTATGGACGTGGGCGGGAAGATTTTGGAAGACTGCTCGAAAGAAGAGTTCTTCAACAACCCCGATGCGCGCCAGCCGCGCACCAAGGATTTTCTCAACAAGATCCTGCAGCACTGAACTGTTCTCACGGTTTGCGAAAAAAGGCACCTTCGGGTGCCTTTTTGTTGGTCAACGTGCTGACGAATGCGCCGTGGCGGTGGGCTTTGTGCCCTTTAATCGGTCACCGTCCTTTGCAAGCAAACCGTCCATGACTGCCATCTTCCGATTTCTGCGGCGAGCGAAGTGCTTGCTCCGTAACGTCCGCCTGGTGCAAGCGGCAGGGCTCCTTGGTGTCGCCGTGCTGTGGTACCAGCCCTTGCTGGCATCGGCCACTCCACAGTCTTCTCAGCGTCAAGCTTGCGCGTTGCTGCAAACCGTGGCCCAGGCCGCGCAACTGGCGGGCGAGGGGCTCACCACGGGGCGCTATGGCTGCCAGTCGCCGCATGAAACGGCTGATGGCTGGGTGTTTGCGCTGCAGTACCTGGAGCCTGCAAAGTCCGTGGGAGAGGCTCGGCGGTTGGGGCACTACTTGGTGGATTTGGACGCCGAAACCGTCACCCCCTGGTCGCCTTCGCCGCGTGCCCCGTCAGATACAGAGGGGCGCCTCGGTGGTGTTGCGGAGGGGTCCGTTTCTGTGCGGGCGTGCGGCGTGGCTTTTGATCTGCCCTCTCAGTACCGCATCACCCGACCTGTCCGGTCAGTTTCGCGGCAAGGGGTGCGCGTGTGTGCGTTTGACATAGTGCCTGCACAGGCTGCGCCGAAGTCGCTGGAGTGCAAGGATGAGGCAGAAGGAGGAAGTCCTCCCTACCCATTGTGTGACTGGGACATCAGTGCCGGGCACGATTGGCCCACCGTGCAGGTGGCCCGCACGCGGGTGGATGCAGACCGCTTGCCTCTGGACCCCTTCAACTTTGAGCGAGGCGCCTGGCGCCTGCCCAATGCACATGCTCAGGCGGCGCCCTCCTCGAAAGTGCCTTTCTTCGGTCGGCAGGCCCGGCATGGCGAAGTGCTCATGCGCGCTGCGTGGCACCGCACCAAGGCCCAGCCTGCTGTGGGCATGCAGGCCGGCACCAGCAGTGCGGATGCCTATCTGTTGCAGCTCACGCCCCAACTGGCGGTGGTGCTGGTATCCCCCCCCTTGGACTCCGCCGCCCACAAGAGCGAGGGGGTGGGTGGGTGCCACACTTTTTGCCGTAGCTTGCGTGCAGCGGGCCGGCCCAGTGAAGAGCCCTGACGCAAAGTGCTGCAGACGCAGCGGGCGTCCAGAAAGGGGGCAGTGCATGCAACGCAGTGACTGCGCAGCCGTTCTCCAGAAGACAAAAACGCTTTGGGGCGTGTGGGTTGCACGGCGCTTCCTCGGCACCCGCTCGACCGGCTAGCGTTTGCCCCGCCGTCCCGCAGGGGTGTTGCTGTCCACGATGAGCTGCGACTCCATATCTTTCCAAAGGTCATCGCGGCGCTTCAGGGTTTCGGGCACCGCTGCATGCCGCAACTGGGCCACGGCCGACACCAGCGCGTTGCACAGAAAGAAAGCGGCGGTGTAGGAGTCAAACGGCGACGCGTTGGATGTGCGCACCAGCACGCGCTGGTGGGCCAGGGCGGCCAAGGGCGCGGCACTGCTGTCGGTGATGCTGAACACCTGCGCGCCGGCATCCAGAAACCGCTGCGCCACCTTCACTGGGCCACTGGCGTAGCGGCGGATGCTGAAGGCCAGCAGCACATCCTCGGGCTGCACCCACAGCAACTGGTCGGTGGTGTCGATGGCCCCGGCGCCCAGCTCCTGCACGCCGGGGCGGCACATGTTCAGGTGCAGGGCCAGCCAGGCGGCCACGGGTGCGCTGTTGATCTGCGCCAGCACGTACACCCGGCCAGTGCCCTCGGCCAGGCGGGTGGTGATGGCCTCAAAGGCCGCCATGTCCAGCCCGTCGCGTGTCGCGTTCAGGTTGTGCTGGTCGTGCAGCAAGGCGTCGTCCACGCACTGCTGCAGGCTGCGCTCGGTGCCGATGGTGACGGGTGCGCGCTGCCCAGCCGTTTGCAGCAGGGCGGTGACTTCGCCACGCGCCTCGCGCTGTGCCTCGGCATAGCTGGCGTAGCCCAGTTTGGCAAAGAGCCGCACCACGGTGGATGCACTGGTGCCGTGCCGCGCGGCCAAGGCCGTGGCCGATTCCAGCAACGCATGCGGGTAGTCACGCTCCAGCCCCTCGGCCAGGGCGCGTTCGCTGCTGGTGAGTGTGGCGCTTTGGCGCGCAAGGCGTTCGGTCAGCAAAGCGGTGGAGGGTTGCAATGTAAATTTCATTGGGTTGTGTTAATGAAAAAAGTATTGCAAACCGAGGCGGCGCGTGCAACACTTATCCGCAGATTTTGACCCCGCTGGCGGGGCGCCCTCCCATCGACGCAAGGAAACCATGCAAGACACCGCTACGACCATGAACCCCACCGTGCGCACCCAGGTGCTGGACTGGCTGGCCAGCCAGCAGCAGGCGATGCAAGACTTGTTGCACAAGGTGGTCAACATCGACAGCGGCAGCCGCGACGAGGCGGGCGTGACCGCCGTGGCCCATGCCCTGGCCGAGCGCTTGCAGGCTGCGGGCGTGCCGGTGCAGTTCGAGCCCGTGCCTGGCTACGGCGTGCTGCTGCATGCGCAGGTGAATGCAGCCGGGCAGGGCGCGCCCATCATCCTCATGGGGCACATGGACACGGTGTACCCCGCAGGCACCGTGGCCAAGCGCCCCTACCGCGAAGAAGCGGGCCGGGCCTACGGCCCTGGCGTGGCCGATATGAAGTCGGGCTTGGTGCTCAACGTGTTTGTGGCCGAGGCGTTTGCGCGCTGCGGCGGCCTGCAGGCACCGCTGCACCTGTTCTTCTCGTGCGATGAAGAGATTGGCTCGCCGGCCACGCGCGACCTCATCACTGCCCGCGCGCGCGGTGCCCGTGCGGTGTTCAATGCCGAGCCCGGCCGCGTCAGCGGCAATGTGGTGTCCAGCCGCAAAGGCTCGATGGTGGTGGAGTTTGAGGTGCAGGGCGTGGCCGCGCATGCGGGCATCAACCATGCCGCAGGTGCCAGCGCCATCGACGCGCTGGCCCGCAAGACGCTGGCTTTGCATGCGCTGACCGACCCTGCCACTGGCGTCACGTGCAACGTTGGCGTGGTGCACGGCGGCATCGTGCCCAACATGGTGGCGCCCCACGCCAAGGCCGAGGTGGACCTGCGCTTCACCTCCGACACCGACCCCGATGCCTTGCTGGAGCGCGTGCGCGCCATCGTCGAAGAAGAATCTGTGCCCCGCACGCAGGGCCGCATCACCCTGTCCCGCCGCACCATGCCCATGAAGCCCACGCCCGACGACCTGCTGGCGCTGTACCAACAAGGCGCCCGCGCTGTGGGCTTTGACGTGCAGGGCGAATTCACGGGCGGCGCGGCCGACAGCGGCCTCACCGCCTCGGTGGGCGTGCCCACACTGTGCGCCACGGGCCCCGTGGGCGGCCACGCGCACACCGAGCGCGAATATTGCGAGCTGAACACCTTTGTGCCGCGTGCGCAGGCCGTGGCGCTGGCCGTGCTGGACCATCCTTGATCTGCCTTGCCTTGTTGAAACTTTCTCCTGATTTTTGAGCTTACCGATGGCCATGAACACACCTTCCCGCCGCAGTCTTCTCTCCACCGGGCTGGGCCTTGCAGGCCTTGCCGCGCTGCCTGCCCTGGCACAAGACAAATTCCCCTCGCGCCCCATCACGCTGGTGGTGCCGTTCCCGCCAGGCGGGTCGGTAGACATCATGGCGCGCCAGTATTCCGAGCCACTGTCGCGCGCTTTGGGCGTGCCCGTCATTGTCGAAAACCGCGCTGGCGCGGGCGGCTCGGTCGGTGCGCTGTATGTGGCGCGGGCCAAGCCCGATGGCTACACGCTGGTGGTCTCGTCCCAAAGCAGCCACTTGGCCAACCCGCTCACACAGCCCAAGGTGGGCTACGACGCTGTCAAGGACTTTGAAAACATCGCCATCTTGGGCCGTCAGCCCAACGCCCTGGTGGTGCACAGCAGCTTGCCGTTCAAGACCTTCAAGGAGTTCATCGACTACGCCAAGAAGAACCCCGGCAAGCTCAACTACGGCAGCGGCGGCGTGGGCAGCATGGGCCAGCTCAATGTGGAAATGCTCAAGGTCTCCACGGGCGTGTTCACTACGCACATCCCGTACCGGGGCGGCACACCGCTCATCACCGGCGTGCTGGCCAACGAGGTGCAGTTCATCCTCGACAACCTGGTCATCATGCTGCCCCACATCCAGGCCGGCAAAGTGCGGGCCCTGGCCGTGGCCGCCGACCAGCGCCTGCCCCAGCTGCCCGATGTGCCCACCTTGGCCGAAGTGGGCTACCCCGAATTGAACCTCACCTCCTGGACCGGCCTGGCCGCCCCTGCGGGCACGCCCGAGGCCGTGGTGCAGACCCTGTACAAGGCCGTGCGCCAGGTGGCCACATCGCCCGCCATGATCGCCAACCTCAAGGACCGCGGCGTCATCCCGCCCGAAGAAATGGCCCCTGCCGCTTTTGAAAAGATGATGGCCGAGCGCCTGGTGAAGTTTGGCACCGTGGTCAAGCGCGCAGGCATCACGGCCGAGTGATCGGGGTTTGAAGTCGTTTGGCTGCCTAGCGCTTGATGAATAAGCGCTGGTAGCTATTGATTTTGTAGCGTATTGCAGGCTGTGGCCAGGTGCTGCACCCCGGTGGCGGGGGTGCCTGGCACCTGCGGCAGTGAGGGTTGGTGGGACAATATCACCCCATGACTGCAGCACCCACCACCCCCATCGACACCCTCACCATCACCCGCCCCGACGACTGGCACCTGCACGTGCGCGACGGCGAACCCCTGCACACCGTCGTGCCCCACACCGCCGCCCAGTTCGGCCGCGCCATCATCATGCCCAACCTGCGCCCGCCCGTGACCACGGCGGAGCAGGCCCTGGCCTACAAACAGCGCATCCTGGCCGCCGTGCCCGCCGGTGTGCAGTTCGAGCCGCTGATGACGCTGTACCTCACCGACAACCTGCCGCCCGAAGAAATCGCCCGGGCCAAGGCCGCTGGCGTGGTCGCCTGCAAGCTCTACCCCGCCGGTGCCACCACCAACAGCGACGCGGGCGTGACCGACCTGCGCAAGACCTACAAGACCCTGGAAGCCATGCAAAAGGCAGGCATGCTGCTCTTGGTGCATGGCGAGGTGACCAGCAGCGACATCGACCTGTTCGACCGCGAGGCCGTGTTCATCGAGCAGCAACTCATCCCGCTGCGCCGCGACTTCCCCGAGCTGAAAATCGTCTTCGAGCACATCACCACCAAAGACGCGGCCGACTACGTGATGCAGGCCGATCGCTTCACCGCCGCCACCATCACCGCGCACCACTTGCTGTACAACCGCAACGCCATCTTTGTGGGCGGCGTGCGCCCGCACTACTACTGCCTGCCTGTGCTCAAGCGCGAAACGCACCGCGTGGCCCTGGTGCATGCCGCCACCAGCGGCAGCAGCAAGTTCTTCTTGGGCACCGACAGCGCACCGCACCCCGCGCACCTCAAAGAGCACGCCAGCGGCTGCGCAGGCTGCTACACCGCCCATGCGGCCATGGAGATGTATGCCGAGGCGTTCGACAACGCCGGTGCGCTCGGCCAACTCGAAGGCTTTGCCAGCTTCCACGGCCCCGACTTCTACAACCTGCCGCGCAATACCGGCACCATCACCCTGCGCCGCGAATCGTGGACGCCGCCCGACAGCTTTGCGTTTGGCGAAGCCAACCTCAAGCCTTTGCGCGCCGGTGAGGCGTTGCCGTGGCGCCTAGTGTAGACCGTATTGACTGGGCCGCCCCCTGGCTGCAACCCCTGCGTGCGGTGGGCCAGCCGCTGGCCGCACAGGTGGTGCAGGGGGCGCCGGTGCACCAGGCCCTGTCTGCCGCCCCTGGGTCGCCCTTGCGCTTTGTGCCCCAGTCGGATCTGCCCGAAGGCACCGCCTACGAGCAGTACATCTGGGACACCCGGTGCGTGCCCACGCGCGACAACCTGCACGACTTCTTTAACGGCCTGGTGTGGCTGCACTGGCCGCAGGCCAAGCGCCGCATGAACCAGCTGCAGGCCCAGGCCATTGCCGCCCAGGGCGTGGGGGCGGTCCGCGGCCCCCTGCGCGATGCGCTCACGGTGTTCGATGAAAACGGCGCCCTGCTGCAGGCACCTGAGCCCTTGTGGGACGCGCTGCGGGCGCGGGACTGGCAGCGCCTGTTCATCGACCTGCGCCCGCTGTGGGCGCAGGCCCGGATGGTGCTGTTCGGCCATGCACTGATGGAGAAGCTGGGTCAACCCAGAAAACCGATGGTAGCGCACGTCTATCCAGCGCCGACAGCTATTGAAACCATAGCAAATCTGGACGCCTGGCTGGCCCTGGCCCTGCAGCCGGAGGCCTGGGCGACCAAGCCCTTTGCGCCGCTGCCGGTGTTGGGCGTGCCCGGCTGGTGGGCGGCCAACCAGAGCGCATCGTTTTACGACGACGCCCAGGTGTTTCGGCCCGCACGCTCCGTCATGGCGATGCGAGGCGGTGCTGTGGGTGCTGACAGCGCATCTTCCTAATTCCCGTTGCCGCCTGGGGGTTCGTCCCTCGTGCGTATTTCGCCCTAACATCGGGCCATTCAAAGGGGCACATTGCGGGGCGTGCAGCAGGTTTCAGGCGCGATGGTCTTGATTCACTGCGGCAATCCCCCACTTAAATGCCCTGTGTCCTTGTTTCACCCACGGAGAAACCATGAAGCGGATCCTTTTATTTGTATTGACCAACCTGGCCGTTGTGCTGGTGCTGGGGGTGGTGGCCAGCCTGCTGGGCGTGAACCGCTACCTCACCTCCAATGGCCTGAACCTGGGCGCCTTGCTGGGCTTTGCGCTCATCATGGGCTTTGGTGGCGCCATCATTTCGTTGCTGATCAGCAAGCCCGTGGCCAAGTGGTCTTCAGGCGTGCGCGTGATCGACGGCACCGGTTCGCCCGATGAGCGCTGGATCGTCGACACCGTGCGCAAGTTTGCCGACGAAGCCAAGATCGGCATGCCCGAAGTCGGCATCTTTGAAGGCGACCCCAACGCGTTTGCCACGGGTGCCTTCAAGAACTCGGCGCTGGTGGCGGTGTCCACCGGTTTGCTGCAGGGCATGACGCGCGAGGAAGTCGAGGCCGTCATCGGCCACGAGGTGGCCCACATCGCCAACGGCGACATGGTCACCATGACGCTGATCCAGGGTGTGATGAACACGTTTGTGGTGTTCTTGTCGCGTGTCATCGGCTATGCGGTCGACAGCTTTCTGCGCAAGAACGACGAGGAAAGCTCGGGCCCCGGCATTGGCTACTACGTCACCACCATCGTGCTCGACATCTTGCTGGGCTTTGTGGCCGCCATGATCGTGGCCTGGTTCAGCCGCCAGCGCGAGTTCCGTGCCGACGCAGGTGCCGCCCAGCTCATGGGCCGTCGCCAGCCCATGATCAATGCCCTGGCCCGCCTGGGCGGCATGCACCCTGGTGAGCTGCCCAAGAGCGTGGCCGCCATGGGCATTGCCGGTGGCATTGGCAAGCTGTTCAGCACCCACCCACCGATCGAAGAGCGCATTGCTGCTCTGCAGAACGCGCAGCAGCAATAAGAGCCAAACAAAGGCTGGGCAGGGGGTGGGGCACGCCCCGCGTGCTGCCCTCTCTCCTCACAACACCGCCACAGGGTTTGCGCCCTGTGGCGGTTTTCTTTGGTGGCGACAACGTCCCCTGGCTGTGCGTACGGCAGCGGTCTTGGCAGGGGGCGGGGTCCGTGCAGATGCTCAGGCCTGTGCCTCGGCTTGCCGACCCTCAATCTGCGCCAGGATGCTCGGGTCTTTGATTTTGTCGTCGGCGCTGAGCAGCAGCAGCTTGGACAACACCTCGCTGGTGCGCTGGTCGTCATCCACAAAAGGCAAAGCCACGGATTTTTGCGAGGCCTTGCCCGCCGGCACGATGCACAGGTATCCGGCCGGGATCACGTGAATCACCGCCGTGCCCAGGTGCAAGCGGTAACTCGCGCGCTTGCCCTGGATGATGGCG
The DNA here is from genome assembly GCF_003663825.1 of Acidovorax sp. 106. Taxonomy (NCBI): domain Bacteria; kingdom Pseudomonadati; phylum Pseudomonadota; class Betaproteobacteria; order Burkholderiales; family Comamonadaceae; genus Acidovorax; species Acidovorax sp. 106. Next base: position 2,508,953 of record NZ_RCCC01000001.1, read on the forward strand.
TGGTGCCCCTCCATGCTCACGTTCTTCAAACCCAGGCTCGGGAGCAGGGCGCTCACCAGCGCCACCCGGGCTTGCTGCACCTCGGCAGAATGTTCATCGCTGTCGGCGGCGCCTGCGGTGATCACCAGATCCAGGTCGCGCATGGCCTCAGAAAAACCGAGGGCCGGAGCCCCTTCCAGGGCCACGCGTTTGCCCTGGCGGGTGAACGCAATCTCGCCCAGCACCGTGGCCTCTTCCTCGGTCAGGAAGTGGTAGACATCGGGCAGCGACAGCTCCACGGCCAGGTCGGGTGCCAGGCGCTTGCGGGCCGTGCAATCGCCTTCGCTGCCATCGACCCGCCACCCCCGGGCCGACAGGATCGCGCCCAGCACCGAGGTCTTGACGCGGCGCCCCTCGAAGCGGCGTGAGAGGTCATGCGCCTCGCGCTCGGCGGGTGTGAGCACATAGCATTCACGAAACGCCTGCTTGAACGGTTGCACCAGCGACGACTGCACTGCGTGCCGCTGGCAAGCAATCAAGCGACCCGTCGCCAGCATCGAATGGACGTGGGCGATGGTCAGGGGCTGCTCCACCGGCAGGGGTGCATCGGCCAAGCGGCCCTCCGCGTCCAGCAGCCGCAGTTGGGTCAGGCTGTCGTCCAGCAGGCCCAGTTCGCCGCCCGGTGTTTGCAGGTACAGCGCGGTCAGCAGATGCCGGGCCATGGGCAGGTTGGCGAGTTCTTTCAGTTGCTCCGGTGCCAGCGCACGGCCACTGACCATGAGGTTTTCCAGGGCGGTGCGGTAGCGCTTGCCTTGGTCCTTGAGCAGGGCGAGCTGTGCCAGCAGCGGGGCCAGTCCGGGGTCTTTCTTCAGCGCAGGCGGCAGGCTCTTCAAGGCCTTGCCAGCCTTGCTAACCTGCAGTTGCGGCTGGAACCGGACCAGGCTCAGTTCCACGGCGTACTCATCTTGCTGCCAGGTCCAGTCCTGGGCGGTGGAGGCGCTGGCGTCGAGTGACCATTCCATTTCGGTCACGTCTGCAAAACCGGCGTTGTGCGCCAACTGCACCAGCCCTGCGGCGGCGGCATCGCGCACATTGGCCGTGCGCTCCGAGCCATACATCTTCGATGCCTGCTTGCCCGCGCCTTTGAAAAATTGAAACCGCTCGCGCAAGTCTGCATCATCCCGAATCGGCGCCATGCCCCAGACGCGAATGTGCTCTTGAGAGAGCTTGCTCAGCATGCCCGCCAGCTTCTTGTCTACCACGCCCTGGACCGCGTCGATGCGGTACACGGTAACTTTCAAGTGCTTGTACTTCTTGTGCCATGCCAGAAGCAGTTCACCGGACTTGCCCGCGCGCTGGAGATGATCCTTCAACAACGGCACATCGAAATACGCGTTCGCATCGGCCCGCTCGCACTCGCGCATAAAGCGGTACAGCGGCGCGGCGCTGCCCCAGCCCAGGGCTTCTAGCACCTCGTCGGCCTGGGCGCGGCAGTGGCGCAGCAACTGCAGCAGAACCTCCGGGGTGAACTGGCGCAGCTCGGCCACCAGGTCCGCAGATTCCGCCGCATTCAGGGGTCGCACATTGCAGATCAGTTTCAAGGCCATCGCAGCGGGGCGCTCGGAATCCGTCTTGACCAGACCGAGGATGGGCGGCGGCGACGGCATCTGTGCCAACAGGCGGGCGCCTGCCACCACGAAGCGGATACCACTCAGGCTGCGCTCGGCGTCACGCTCATAGTCCACGCCCCAATGGTCTGCGAGTCGGCCCAGTGCGCTGATGGCTTCGGCCAGTGGTTTGGCGCAGTGGGCGTACACCCAGTCCAGCGCCTCGGGTTTGAAGTCTTTCAAGATTTCTTCCTCCTGCCGCACACAAGCGTCCATCACCTGTGCACCGCGCGGCCACTCCGCATTGAACAGGCGCTGGACCCATGCAGAGTCCAGCGGGCCAAAGCGCGCGTAGGCCTGCGCCAGCTCCTCCGAATAGTCGGTCAGCCCGAAAAACTCGGAGGTGCGCATACGGCCCTCGCATTTGCCGTCTTCCACCTGCCGTGGCGGTTTGAACTGCTTGTCCACCCAGGTGTCGCACGAGCGCTCCATCAAATCCAGCAAGGCATCCAACTGGGCGCGCGAGGACTGCATTTCGCACAGCAGTCGGCCCAGCGTGTCGGGGGCGGGCTCCAGAAAAGGATGGAAGCTGCGGGTCAAGGCTTTCTTCAGTTCCGCAAGCCGGTAGTCCCTGTACGGCTCTTGAGTCTGCGCGCGAATCCGCTCGCGCTCTGCGTCCATCCAGCGCGGTGCTGCGCATTCGGTGGGGTCGGCGGGATGGCTCAATTGATGGCGCAAGCGCTCCAAGGCGAGATGGCCGGTGTAGTCGCGCCCCCACTTCTTGACGGCCGCGGTCAGCAGATCGCTCATGTCGCGCGCGAAGCCCCACACACTGTCTGCGCGCGCCCGCATGTTGGGGATGCTTTCATGCAGCACCGGGAACATGAAGAAATCTGCCAGGTGCTGTTCGGCCTCGTCGCCGAACTCCTTGTGCAGTGCTGTGCAAAACGGTGAATCCTCATCGCCTTTGCGAATGGCGCGCTCGTCGTCATCCAGGCTTCGGCCTGCGTCCTTGGCCGCTTGCACATAGCCCAGCAACCAGGCCTCGAAACGTTGAACTCTGGCGTGCTGCGCGGCACTCGCCTTCCATTGATTGCTCTCACTCATGGGTTCCTTTCATCCGCCAACCAGCGGACGCAATCTCAAAAAAACGGCGTGCGAGCTGTCCGTCAAATCCAACTGCGCATGCGACCGGTACAACGTGCCATCGACCACCATCTGGAACTCACCCGCCTCGAACGCGGCAAGGGCCCGTTGAATCTCGGTCTGCTCGTGCACCGCCAGCTCAGGTTCGCTGGCAGGCTCTGGTGGCCGGGGCAAGGCCACGCGCCCCTGCGCCAGGCCCTCATCAATCAAGGCCGGTGTCAGGGTGGGTGTGGGGTGTGCTGCCCGTGCCGCAGAAGCCGCACTGGCGCGCGCAATGCGCTGCAAGGCCAGGTGGGCCCGCACGCTGATAGCAATCAGCTCACGGGTCGAGATCGACGGGCTATCCATCTGAAACGCCACCTGGCCTTGGTGCAGGCCGGGGTTCTGGCGTTCAGCGATCTCACAGTTCAACAACAAGTGGGGCATGGTGGTGGGCTCCGTCTGCAGACGCGCAGGTCGTGCCAGGATTCTAGAAGTGGGGAGCCGCGCAGGGCTTGGCAACTTGTCAACCGCGCTGTGCGTTGGGGCGGGGCGGGTCACGGGGCTTGGTCGCCCAAACAGCCGCCATAGCGCCGGCAGCCAGCCCATGATCAACGCCCCTGCCCGCCTGGGTGGCATGCACCCTGGCGAGCTGCCCAAGAGCGTGGCTGCCATGGGCCTTGCCGGTGGCATTGGCAAGCTGTTCAGCACCCACCCACGATCGAAGAGCGCATCGCCGCCCTGCAAAACGCATCGGCTGCACAGAACTCTTGATCTGGCACCTCTGACGCTGCAGCAGCCGCTGCAGGGCCAGTCAAGCCCCTCTGCTTCAGGTGGAGGGGCTTTTTTTATGGGCCGGTTTTTCAGTGGTGTCTTCCTGCATGGGCACCTCGATGCCGCTGGCTTGTGCATCGCCAGCCTCGGGCGGCCGGGTCTTGGCCAGGATGAAATCGATGCAGGTGCGCACGGCCCGCGTCTGGTGGCGGTTGGGCAGGTACAGCAAGTACATCTGGGTGCCAAAGATGCTCAGCCGGTACTCGTCCAGCGTGGTGAGCAGCTCGCCGCTGTCCAGCTTGTCTTGCACCACATAGTCGGGCACCAGGCCCACGCCCAGCCCCGCCACGATGCCCTGGCGCAAGAACGGAAAGTGCTCTGAAATCATCGTGGGCTCCAGCAGCACCTCGTGCCGCTCGGTGCCCTGGTAGGCGGCCAGGCGCAGGTGCCGCCCCGTCACGCCTGCGGTGATGACCGGGCTGTTGCGCAGCTCGTGCAGCGTGCGGGGCAGCCCATGCTGCTGGGCGTATTCGCGCGACGCGCAGGCCAGGTAACGCACATCGCCCAGGCTGCGGGCCACCATCGACAAAGGGGGTTCGGGCACCACGCGCACGGCAATGTCCACCTCGTCGCGCAGGATGTCGGCGCGGTTTTCAAACAGCACATCCAGCACGATGCCCGGGTACAGGCGCTTGAACTCGATCAGCCAGTCGCTCATCACGATCTGCCCGTAGCCGCTGGGCACGCTGATGCCCACCCGGCCCTGCAGCCCCCGGCCCAGCGAGGTCACCGCTTCGCGCGCCGCCAGGATTTCGTTGTGGATGGCCCGGCCATGCTGGTACAGCCGCATGCCGATCTCGGTGGGCTCCACCCGCCGGGTGGAGCGCTGCACCAGTTGCACCCCCACGTCTTTTTCCAGCTTGGTGAGGTGGTAGCTCACATTGGCACGCGTCATCTTGAGCTTGCGGGCCGCCTGGCTCAGGTTGCCGCTGTCAATGATTTCGACCAGCAGGTTCAGGGCGTGGGAGTCCATGGGGGCTTCAGCTGAGGGTAAAAGGGTTTGATTGGATAAATTGATTTGACAGTATGTCAATGAATGATGGGATTGTCATAAGCCATTGTCGCCATAAGAATGTTTCCAGCTTCAAAGATCAGTTCGGCGGCGCGTCCAACCCGGCTGTTCTGCAACAAAAAACAGGCAAGGAGACAAGTGCATGGCCCATGACGCCACAGCGTCCGTCGTTCAATGGCGGGTGCAGGACGAGGTGCAGATCGTCACCATTGACAACCCCCCCGTCAACGCCCTGGGCGCAGCCGTTCGGCAAGGCTTGGTTGCGGCAATGGACCACGCCGCGCAGCAGCCCGGCGTCAAGGCCGTGCTGCTGGTGGGCGCCGGCAAGGCCTTCATCGCGGGCGCTGACATCCGTGAATTTGGCAAGCCGCCCGTCTCTCCCATCCTGCCCGAGGTCTGCCGCGCCATCGAAAACCTGGACAAGCCCGTGGTGGCCGTGCTGCACGGCGCGGCGCTGGGCGGTGGGCTGGAAGTGGCCTTGTCAGCCCACTACCGCCTGGCCCTGCCTGCGGCCACACTGGGCCTGCCCGAAGTGAATTTGGGCCTGCTGCCGGGCTCGGGCGGCACGCAGCGCGCGCCGCGCCTGATGGGTGTACAGGCTGCCACGGCCATGATGCTCAGCGGCCAACCCCTCAAAGCGCAGGCCGCGCTGCAGGCCGGGCTGGTCGACAAGCTGGTGGACGGTGCCGACCCGCTGGCCGCAGGCCTGGCCTATGTGCAAGAACTTTTGGCGTCTGGTGCCCCCGTGCGCCGCACCCGCGACATGGCCATCGCCGAGCCGAAGGCTGCACTGACCTGGCTGGAAGAGCAGAAGACCGAGACCGCCAAAAAATCGCGCGGTCTGTTCTCACCCCTCAAGATCATCGAATGCGTGCAGGCCGCGCTGCAACTGCCGTTTGACGAAGGCATGGCCCGCGAGCGTGCGCTGTTCATGGAGTGCCTGGACAGCTCACAACGCGCCGGGCTCATCCACGCCTTTTTTGCCGAGCGCGAAGTGGTCAAGGTGCCCGAGGCCCAGGCCGCGCAGCCGCGCTCTGTGGGCAGCATTGCCGTCATCGGCGGTGGCACCATGGGCGCGGGCATTGCCGTGGCGGCGTTGGATGCGGGCCTGCCCGTGACCATGATCGAGCGCGATGCGCAGGCCCTCGCCCGCGGCCGCGCCAATGTGGAAAAGGTCTACAACGCCCTGGTCTCCAAAGGCCGCATGACTGAAGCCGCCAAGGCCGCCGTGATGGCGCGCTACACCGGCAGCACCAGCTACGCCGACATCGCCCAGGTCGATCTGGTAATCGAGGCCGTGTTTGAAGACATCGAGGTCAAGAAGACCGTGTTCCGCGAGCTGGACCGCGTGTGCAAGCCCGGTGCCGTGCTGGCTACGAACACTTCCTACCTCGACATCGACGCCATTGCCGCTGCCACCGGCCGCCCGCAGGACGTGATCGGCCTGCACTTCTTCAGCCCCGCCAACATCATGAAGCTGCTGGAGATCGTGGTGCCCGCCAAAGTGGCGCCCGATGTGGTGGCCACGGCGTTTGAGCTGGCCAAGAAGCTCAAAAAGGTGCCCGTGCGCGCCGGTGTGTGCGACGGCTTCATCGGTAACCGCATCCTGGCCGTGTACAAGCAGGCGGCCGACTACCTGCTGGAAGACGGCGCCAGCCCCTACGAGATCGACGCTGCGGTGCGCGGCTTTGGCTTTGCCATGGGCCCCTTCCAGGTGACCGACCTGGCCGGTGGCGACATTGGCTGGGCCACGCGCAAGCGCCGCGCCGCCACGCGCGACCCCAAGGCCCGCTACGTAGAGATTGCCGACCACATCTGCGAGCGCGGCTGGTTCGGCCAGAAGACCGGGCGCGGCTTTTATCTGTACCCCGACGGCGCCCGTGTAGGCCAGCCTGACCCTGAAGTACTGGCCATTGTGGATGCTGAGCGTGCCAAGAAGGGCGTCACACCCCGCAGCTTCACTGCCGACGAGATCATGCGCCGTTACATGGCCGCCATGGTCAACGAAGGGGCCAACGTGGTGCACGAGGGCATTGCCCTGCGCCCGCTGGATGTGGATGTGACCTTTGTGGCGGGCTACGGCTTTCCGCGCCACCGCGGCGGCCCCATGAAGTGGGCCGACATGACGGGGCTCCCCAAGGTGCTGGCCGACATCGAGGCCTTTGCCAAGGAAGACCCACTGTTCTGGAAGCCCTCGCCATTGCTGGAAAAGCTGGTGGCTGAGGGGCGTGATTTCGACAGCCTGAACAAGGGTGGATAACCACCACCCGTTCACGCTGAGCCTGTCGAAGCGCGGCGCAAGGCTTCGACAAGCTCAGCCCGAACGGCTGGTGGGGTGGTGGCCTCGGTGGGCCAACGCCAAGTCCCTTCTCCCTGTTGCGCTGTGTTTCAGCACTAATTTTTGAGTCATTTCGGCCGCTAGCGCAATAAATATAAGCGCTGGCAGCTATTAAATCAGGAGCAAATCATGCGTGAAGCCGTCATCGTTTCCACCGCCCGCACCCCGCTGACCAAGTCGCACCGGGGCGAGTTCAACGCCACGCCTGGCCCGCAACTCGCGGCCTTTTCCGTCAAGGCGGCGGTGGAGCGCTCGGGCATCGAGCCCGAGCTGATCGAAGACCTGGTGATGGGCTGCGGCTACCCCGAAGGCATCACAGGCAAGAACATTGGCCGCCAGACGGCCCTGCGTGCGGGCCTGCCGCTGTCGGTCGCGGGCATGGTGGCCAGCCGCTTTTGCGCGTCGGGCCTGCAGTCGGTGGCGATTGCGGCGGGCCGCATCGTGGCCGAGGGCGTGCCCGCCATGGTGGCGGGCGGGGTGGAAAGCATCTCGGCCATCCGCGCAGGCAACCCGGCAGACATCGACCCCTGGCTGCAAGAACACAAGAGCGACCTCTTCATGGCCATGATCGACACGGCCGACATCGTGGCCCACCGCTACGGCATCAGCCGTGAAGACCAGGACGCGTTCTCGCTGCAAAGCCAGCAACGCACCGCCGCCGCACAGCAGGGCGGTGTGTTTGCCGACGAAATCGTGCCCTGCACCACGCGCATGATGGAAAAGAACAAGGAGACCGGCGAGGTCACCTACCGAGAGGTGACGGCCACGCACGACAACTGCAACCGCGCCAGTACCACGCTGGAAGGCCTGGCCAAGCTGGAGCCGGTGAAGGGCCCCGGCCAGTTCATCACGGCGGGCAATGCATCGCAGCTGTCGGACGGGTCCAGCGCCTGCGTGCTGATGGAAGCCAAGGAGGCCGAGCGCCGTGGCCTGCAGCCCTTGGGCGCATTCCGTGGCTTTGCGGTGGCTGGTTGCGAGCCCGACGAAATGGGCATTGGCCCCGTGTTTGCCGTGCCCAAGCTGCTGGCGCGCCACGGTCTCACGGTGCAGGACATTGACCTGTGGGAGATGAACGAGGCCTTTGCCTCGCAGGCCCTGTACTGCCAGCGCCGCCTGGGCATTCCGACAGAGCGGCTGAACGTGAACGGCGGGGCGATTGCCATCGGCCACCCGTTTGGCATGACAGGTGCCCGCCTGGTGGGCCACCTGCTGCTCGAGGGCCGCCGCCGCAAGGCCAAGTACGGCGTGGTGACGATGTGCATTGCCGGTGGCATGGGCGCCGCAGGTTTATTCGAAATCTTCTGACCCCGCGACACACCAGCGAACTCTGAACTGCAAGCGACCCGATATGGAACTGAATTTCACCCCCCAAGAAGAAGCCTTCCGTGCCGAGGTGCAGGCTTTCTTGAAAGCCAAGCTGCCCGAGCGCATCGCCACCAAGGTCAAGGCCGGTCAGCGTCTGACCAGGGCCGACCAGGACGAGTGGCACGCCATCCTCAACGAGCGCGGCTGGCTGGCCAACCACTGGCCCGAGGCCTATGGCGGCCCGGGTTGGGGGGCGGTCGAGAAGTTCATCTTCGACACCGAATGCGCTCTGGCCGGCGGCCCGCGCATCGTGCCGTTTGGCGTGAATATGCTGGGCCCGGTGCTCATCAAGTTTGGCAACGAGGCACAGAAGCAATACTGGTTGCCGCGCATTCTGAGCGGGCAGGACTGGTGGTGCCAGGGCTATTCCGAACCCGGCGCGGGGTCGGACCTGGCCTCGGTCAAGACCACGGCCGTGCGAGTCACTGACGAAACAGGCGACCACTACATCGTCAACGGCCAAAAGACCTGGACCACCCAGGGACAGCACGCCAACATGATCTTCTGCCTGGTGCGCACCGACCGAGAGGCCAAGGCCCAGTCGGGCATCAGCTTCTTGCTGGTGGACATGAACTCGCCCGGCGTGGAGCTGCGCCCCATCCGCACGCTCGATGGCGACAAGGAGGTCAACGAGGTGTTCTTCACCGACGTGAAGGTGCCCGTGGAAAACCTGGTGGGCGAGGAAAACAAGGGCTGGACGTACGCCAAGTACCTGCTGACCTACGAGCGCACCGGCATTGCAGGTGTGGGCTTTTGCATTGCCGCGCTGGCCAAGCTCAAGGTGGTGGCCGCCAAGGTGATGAAGAACGGCCAGCCGCTGGACCAGGACCCTCTGTTTGCCGCCCGCATGGCCCAGGTCGAGATCGACCTGGAGAACATGAAGACCACCAACCTGCGCGTCATTGCCGCCGTGGCCGGTGGCGGCGTGCCCGGGGCCGAAAGCTCCATGCTCAAGATCCGTGGCACCGAGATCCGCCAGGAGATCCTGTCGCTCATCCGCCGCGCCGTGGGCCCGTACGCGCTGCCCTTCATCGAAGAAGCGCAGTACGAGGGCTACGCCGACGAACCCGTGGGGCCGAAGGAGGCCGCCACAGCGGCGGCCAACTACTTCAACTACCGCAAGCTGTCGATCTTTGGCGGCTCCAATGAAATCCAGAAGAACATCATCTCCAAGATGATTCTCGGCCTGTAGCAATGAGCAACCCCCTGAGCCGCTGCGCGTCTTCCCCCTTCTCTCGGCTTCGCCGGGAAGGGGGACACCGCCAGCGCGGCGGGGCGGCCCTTGCGCGGCGGCCGCTGGCCTGGGTGGTGCCAGTCGCGTCCGCCCGGCAACTTGGCGAGCCTGCCAACAACTGATTCCAGAGGAACGTGGAAATGAACTTTGAACATACCGAAGACCGCCGCATGCTGGCGGACACCCTGAACCGCTTCGTGACCGAGCAATACGGCATCGAAACACGCAACCACATTGCCTACGGCGACACCGGCATGGACCCGGCGCTGTGGGCCCGCTTTGCCGAGCTGGGCGCCATTGGCGCGCTGTTCCCCGAGGCCGATGGCGGCTTTGGCGGCGCAGGCTTTGATGTGGCCGTGGTGTTTGAGGCCCTGGGTGCAGGCCTGGTGGTGGAGCCGTTTGTAGGCGCGCTGGTGGTGGGCCGGGCCCTGGGCCTGGCCGGCAGCGCAGCGCAGAAGGAACACATCGCCAGCATCATCGACGGCAGCACGGTGGCCACGCTGGCGCATGAAGAGCCCGGCGCGCACTACGCCTTGAACCGCGTGACCACCCGCGCCGTGCGTGATGGCGACGGCTGGTTGCTGGCGGGCCACAAGGCTGTGGTGCTGCATGGCGATCAAGCCCAGCTGCTGCTGGTCAGCGCCCGTACCTCCAGCGCGGAAGATGACGAAGAGGGCATCTCGCTGTTTTTGGTGTCGGCCGATGCCGCAGGCCTGAAGCGCCGTGGCATGGGCCGCATCGACGGGGGGCGTGTGGCCGAAGTCACGCTGCAGAACGTGCAGGTGGGCGCTGGTGCGCTGCTGGGCACCGAAGGGCAGGGCTTTGCCACGCTGGAGCATGCCGTGGGCTGGGGCATTCTGGCCGTGTGCGCCGAGGCGCTGGGTGCGATGGACGTGGCCAAGAAGCACACACTCGAATACCTGCAAACGCGCAAGCAGTTTGGCGTGCCCATTGGCAGCTTCCAGGCTCTGCAGCACCGCATGGCCGACCTGCTGCTGGAGGTGGAGCAGGCGCGCTCTGCCGTCATCAACGCAGCCGCTGCGATGGACAGCGCCGACCGCACGGAGCGCGAGCGGGCGCTGTCCGCCGCCAAGGTCACGATGGGCCGCATTGGCGTGCTGGTGGCCGAGGAAAGCATCCAGCTGCATGGCGGGATTGGCATGACATGGGAGTTGCCCTTGTCCCACTACGCCAAGCGTCTGGTTCTGGTAGACCATCAGTGGGGTGACGAAGACCACCATCTAGCGCGCTACATCGCCCTGGGCCGCAAGCCCTGAGCGCTGCGCCCCGATGCGCCCGTGCACCGCGTATTCACCGGTGCGGGCGCATCCATCCAAGGAGACAAAGACTGTGAACGAAGAACAAGTATCTGGCGACATGGACCTTCCGCTGGAAGGTGTGCGCGTTCTGGACCTGTCACGCGTGTTTGCCGGGCCGCTGTGTGCCCAGGTGCTGGCCGACTTTGGTGCCGAGGTCATCAAGGTCGAGCACCCTGGCCGAGGCGACGACACCCGCGATTGGGGCATGCGCATTGGCAAGACAGAGACCACCTACTACAACAGCATGAACCGCAACAAGCGGTCTATCACGATCGATCTGCAAACCCCCGAAGGGCTGAAGATCGTTCATGACCTGCTGCCGCAGTTTGACGTGGTGGTGCACAACTTCAAGACCGGCGGCGCCGAGAAGCTGGGCCTGGGCTACGCGCAGCTCAAGGCCATCAAGCCCGACCTGATCTACTGCGCCGTGGCGGGCTACGACAGCAGCGGCCCCGAGGCCAAGCGCCCAGGCTATGACCTGGTCATCCAGGGCGAAGCGGGCTTGATGGCGCTGAACGGCGAGGCCTCGCAGCCACCGCTGAAGTTTGGCGTGGCGGTGGTGGACCTGATGACCGGCATGTACGCGGCGCAAGCGGTGCTGGCGGCACTGTTCCGGCGCGAGCGCACGGGCCAGGGGCGGCTCATCGAGATGGCGCTGTACGACTGCGGCATCATGGTCACTGGCTACTACGGCCTGGACGCCATGCTGCTGGGGCGTGACCCCGAGCGCTATGGCAATGCGCATCCCTCCATCGTGCCCTACGGCATGTACGACGCAGCCGATGGCCCGCTCATCATCGCGGTGGGCAACAACGCGCAGTTCGACAAGTTCTGTAGGCAGGTGCTGCAGCGGCCCGACATTGTGGAAGACCCGCGCTTTGCTACCAACGTCAACCGCACCAAGCATCGCCTGGAGCTGGCTCCGCTGCTCAAGGATTTGATTCGCACCCATCCCCGCGATCTGCTGATCGAGCGCATGCAGGCCGTGGGCATTCCGTGCGGCAGGGTGGCAGGCCTGCACGAGGCGCTGACCAGCGAGCGCACCCAGCGCTCCGGCCTGTTGCGCGACATGCCGCACCCCGTAGCAGGCACCACGGCAGTGTTTGCGCCGCCGTATCGCCTGGATGGGCAGCGCCTGCCGTTGCGCAATGCCCCGCCCACGCTGGGGGAGGGTACGCGCGAAGTGCTGCAGCGGCTGTTGTCCCTGAGCGATGAGCAGCTCCAGCAGTTGCAGCAACAGGGCGTGTTGACCTTGCCTTCTGCCTGATCCCCGTCGTTGGGTGGGGTGGTTGCCAAGCCCGCTCAGATACTGATTTTTCGGCGTGTCATGCGCCTGTGTTTTTCTCTCAAGAAAGTGTGTGGTTATGAAAGTCTTGGTCCCTGTCAAGCGCGTGGTGGACTACAACGTGAAGGTCCGCGTCAAATCGGACAACACGGGTGTGGACATCGCCAACGTGAAGATGAGCATGAACCCCTTTGACGAAATCGCCGTTGAAGAGGCCGTGCGCCTGAAAGAAAAAGGCCTGGTGACCGAAGTCATCGCAGTCTCCTGCGGCGTAGCGCAATGCCAGGAAACCCTGCGCACGGCCATGGCCATTGGTGCCGACCGCGCCATCCTGGTCGAGACCGACGTGGAGCTGCAACCCCTGGCCGTGGCCAAACTGCTCAAGGCCCTGGTGGACAAGGAACAACCCTCGCTCATCATCCTGGGCAAGCAAGCCATTGACGACGATGCCAACCAGACCGGCCAGATGCTGGCGGCCCTGGCCGACCTGCCCCAGGCCACCAACGCCAGCAAGGTCGAATTGGCCGCTGACAAGGTCCATGTGACCCGCGAAATCGACGGCGGCCTCGAGACCCTGGCCTTGAGCCTGCCCGCAGTGATCACCACCGACCTGCGCCTGAACGAGCCTCGCTACGTCACCTTGCCCAACATCATGAAGGCCAAGAAAAAGCAGCTGGACACCGTCAAGCCCGAAGACCTCGGAGTGGACGTGACCCCGCGCCTGAAGACCCTCAAGGTGACCGAACCCGCCAAGCGCGGCGCTGGCGTGAAAGTGGCCGACGTCGCCGCCCTGGTCGAGAAACTCAAGAACGAAGCGAAGGTGATCTAAATGTCGGTACTCGTTATTGCTGAACACGACAACGCGTCCATCAAGGGCGCCACGCTGAACACCGTCACGGCCGCTGTGGCCTGCGGTGGCGATGTGCACGTGCTGGTGGCTGGCCACAACGCTGGCGCCGCTGCACAAGCAGCCGCCCAGATCGCAGGCGTCGCCAAAGTCATCCACGCCGATGCCGCCAGCCTGGCCCACGGCTTGGCCGAAAACGTGGCAGCCCAGGTGCTGGCCATTGCAGGCAACTACAGCCACATCCTCTTTGCAGCCACCGCCAGCGGCAAGAACGTGGCCCCCCGCGTGGCCGCCAAGCTCGACGTCGCCCAGATCAGCGACATCACCAAGGTGGTGAGCCAAGACACCTTCGAGCGCCCCATCTACGCTGGCAACGCCATTGCCACCGTGCAAAGCAGCGACAGCGTGAAGGTCATCACTGTGCGTACCACCGGCTTTGACGCCGCAGCCGCCACGGGTGGCAGCGCCGCCGTTGAAACCGCCGCTGCAGCCGCCGATGCCGGCAAGAGCAGCTACGTGGGCAGCGAAATCGCCAAGAACGACCGCCCTGAACTCACCGCCGCCAAGATCATCGTCTCCGGTGGCCGCGCGCTGGGCAGCGCAGAAAAGTTCAACGAAGTCATCACCCCCTTGGCCGACAAGCTGGGCGCCGCCATTGGTGCCAGCCGAGCAGCGGTGGATGCGGGCTATGCCCCCAACGATTTGCAAGTGGGCCAGACCGGCAAGATCGTGGCGCCGCAGCTGTACATCGCAGCGGGCATCTCGGGCGCGATCCAGCACTTGGCTGGCATGAAGGACTCCAAGGTGATCGTGGCGATCAACAAGGACCCAGAAGCTCCGATCTTCAGCGTGGCCGACTACGGTCTGGAAGCGGACCTGTTCACGGCAGTGCCTGAATTGGTCAAGGCGCTGTAACGCGCCTTTTTGTTTCAAGCCGCCCGGTGGGTGTCAACGCCCTGTGCATGGTTTTCAGGGCCTGTTCGCCGGGCATGCGCTTGCCCCTATTCACAAAAAAAGGAGACAACATGTTCCATTTCGCGCGTCGCCGCAACCTGCTCTCGCTCGGCCTTGCTGCGTTGGCCGGTGCTTGCCTGGGGCCAGCCCAGGCGCAGGACTTTCCTACCAAGCCGATCACTTTGATCGTGCCTTTCCCGGCCGGTGGCCCCACCGACCGCCACATGCGTACCCTGGCAGATCTCGCTGGCAAGCAGCTGGGGCAGTCCATCATCGTAGAGAACAAGCCGGGCGCTGGCGGCACCCTGGGCCCCGGTGTCATGGCCCGCACGGCCAAGCCGGACGGCTACACCATCACGCAGTTCCCCATGTCCATGCTGCGCATGGCGCACATGCAAAAGACGGCCTGGAACCCCCTCACCGATTTCAGCTACATCATCGGTCTGTCGGGCTACACCTTTGGCTTTACGGTGCGCTCGGACTCGCCACACAAGACGTTCCACGAGTACATCGCTGCGGCCCGCAAGACTCCAGGCAAGGTCGAGTACGGCTCGACAGGCATCGGATCGTCCCCCCACTTGTTGATGGAAGAGCTGGCCACCAACGCCAAGGTGACGCTCAACCATGTCCCGTTCAAGGGCAACGCCGACTTGCAGCAGGCCCTGCTGGGCGGGCATGTGACGGCATCCAGCGATGCATCGGGCTGGGACACCTATGTGGAGGCGGGCCAGATGCGGCTGCTGCTCACCTTTGGCGAAAAGCGCTCGGCCCGCTGGCCTGATGTGCCCACGGCCAAGGAGCTGGGCTACGGGGTGGTGTCCACCTCGCCTTACGGCCTGGTGGGCCCCAAGGGCATGGACCCTGCCATCGTGGCCAAGCTGCACAACGCCTTCAAGAAGGCCATGGACGACCCTCGCCATGCAGAGGTGCTCAAGCAGCTCAATCAGGAGTCTTGGTACCGATCGGGAGCGGACTACGCCCAGTGGGCCAAAGACACCTTTGCCAAGGACAAGGTGTTGATTGATCGCCTCGGACTGGCGGCGCAGTAAAAGGGTTGATGCCCCGACGGTCGCACGTTGTGTGACAGCCTCGGGGTATTGGCAGATCGGATCGCACCAGCCTGTAGCCGGACATCGGCAAGGCTGTTCCTCCACGTACCTACCCCAGGAGACTTTCATGCCATTGACCACCCGACGTGCTTTCATCCGCAGCGGCACAGGCCTTGCCGCTGGCGCTGTGCTGTCCACTCCGTCTTGGGCGCAAGGCGCCTGGCCCAGCAGACCCATTCGCATCGTCGTGCCCTACACGGCCGGTGGCTTTACCGACCAGATGGCGCGCCTGTTGCAAGTGGGTCTGCAGCAGCGCCTGGGGCAGCCCGTGGTGGTGGACAACAAGCCCGGCGCCAATAGCATCATCGGGGTGGACGCCGTGGCCAAGTCAGCGCCGGACGGCCATACCTTTGCGGTGGTCATCGCCGCCTACGCGGCCAACACCACGCTGTACCCCAAGTTGCCTTACGACCCCCGCAAAGACTTGGTGGGGGTGTCGCTCATGGGCGTGTCTCCCCTGGTCGCCGCAGTGGCCGCCAATGCACCTTTCAAAACCACGGCCGAGCTCGTGGCCTATGCCCGTGCCAACCCCGGCAAGTTGAGCTTTGCCTCTTCGGGCAGTGGCTCCGCCGCGCACCTGACGTCCGAGCTGATGCGCCTGGTCACCAAGACCGATATGGTGCATGTGCCATACAAAGGCGCGGCACCCGCGCTGACCGATCTGCTCGGCGGGCAGATACCCTTGTTTCTGGACCCTCCGCCCAACCTGATCCAGCCGGCCAAAGCGGGCAAGATCCGACGCATTGGTGTGGCCAGCGACAAGCGCTTGCCTGCTTTGCCCGATGTGCCCACCTTTGCAGAGCAGGGCTACCCCGATCTGGTGGGCAGCACCTGGGCCGCCATGCTCGCTCCTGCCGGGGTTCCGCGTGAGATTGTTCAGCGCATGTCTGAAGAAGTGGCTCGCATCATTCGCAGCCCCGCCATTACCCAGCGCATGGAGTCCGACATGGGCACCTTTGCCGAGGGTTCCAGCCCACAAGAATGCGATGCATTCATACAGGCTGAAACCGCTAAATGGGCGCGCGTGATTCAGGCGGCCGGGGTCAAGCTCGACTGAGCGCAGGGGGTTGTGCTGTGCGGGTAAGGTGAAAAGATCGAACCGGGCTCAGTGTCTCGGCCCGATGGCTGTGGTGAGATTCTTACGCTGGCATGTGCAGCGTGAAATCCCTCTTACAAATTGACAAGCTGTGTCGATACACTGCTTGAATTCCAGCCCCGCCCAGCCCAGCGCTGGGTTGACCCAGGTTCGTTTCAGAGCGTTTTCCACACCTTTCGATTGAGGGACTTTCCATGTCCATTTCCCATCTGCGCGTCGCCGCCCGCCTGGCCTTGGCCTTTGGTGTGGTTTGTCTGGTCATGTCGCTGTCTGCGGCGGTGGGTATCTGGCGGCTGTCAGGGCTGCAGCACATTGCAGACGAGCTGGGCGGACCGGCATCCGAGCGGGCCGTGCTGGCCCGCGAGTTGCACTCGATCGTGGTACTGAGCTCGGCCCGGGCCGAGACCTTGCTGGAGATCGACAACCCCGCCTATGCTGCGCGCATTGATGCCGACCGCAAAGCCACTTCAGCCCGCTCGGCCGAAGTGCGCAAGCGCCTGGATGTGTTGGCAGACGACCCCGCATCCCAGGCCCTGTTTGATGCCATCGACAAGGCGGGCAACGGCTTTCGCACGGTGCGCGATGACTTGGTCAAACGCCGCAAGGCTGGGGAGACCTTGCCAGAGAATGCCATTGCAGGCCAGCTGCGCCCCGCTGCAGAGGCGTACGCCACGGCGGTGGACAAGCTTGCGGGGCTGCAGCAACAGCGGGTGGCCGACGACCGGCAGGCCGCAGACCGCAGTGCCCGCCAGGGTATCTTTTTGTTGGCCGCTGGCTCGGCGGTAGGGCTCGCGCTCAGCCTGTTGTGTGCCTGGCTGCTGTCGAGATCCATCCTGCGCCCCTTGGCCCATGCGGCCGAGGTCACAGACCGCATTGCCGAAGGCGACCTCACTTCTGCCGTACCCGCGTCAGCCGCTGGCAGCCGTGATGAACTGCAAGCCCTGTTGTTGCGCCTGGGAGGCATGCAATCGCGCCTGGGCGAGCTGGTGGTGGGGATGCGCCAGGCCAGCACCTCGGTGGCAGGGGCCAGCAGCGAAATTGCTGCGGGCAACAGCGACCTGTCTGCCCGCACCGAGCAGACGGCGTCGAACCTTGAAGAAATTGCCGCCAGCATGGAAGAGCTGCTGGCCACCGTGCGCCACAGTGCCGACGCAGCCGCGCAGGCCAGCCAATTGGCCGGCGGCGCCAGCGACGTAGCACGCCGTGGGCGCGAGGCGGTGGACCGTGTGGTGGGCACCATGGACGGCATCTCGCAGTCCTCGCGCCGCATTGCCGACATCACCAGCGTGATCGATGGCATCGCCTTCCAGACCAACATCTTGGCGCTGAATGCCGCCGTCGAAGCCGCCCGTGCGGGCGAGCAGGGCCGGGGCTTTGCCGTGGTGGCCAGTGAAGTGCGCAGTCTGGCCCAGCGCTCGGCCACGGCGGCCAAGGAGATTGGTGGCTTGATCAGCGAGAGCGTGCGCCAGGTGGACGAGGGCACGCAGCTGGTGCATGCCGCAGGCGGCACCATGGGCGAGATCGTGAACTCGGTGCAGCAAGTCGCCACCATCATTGGCGAGATCAGCACCGCTACGCGCGAGCAGACCACGGGCCTGAGCCAGGTGGGCGAGGCCGTGTCGCAGCTCGATCAGATGACGCAGCAGAACGCGGCGCTGGTCGAAGAGTCCTCCGCCGCCGCGCACGGCCTGCGGGTGCAGGCCCAGCAATTGGCCGAGTTGGTGGAGGCCTTCCGCCTGCCCGCGGCGCAAGGCCAATACAAGGCGCTGCGCTGAGACGTTTGGATGTGGGCCTGGGGGGGCGCTCAGCCCTGCACGCCCAGCAGGCTGCGCGCCACAGCCTCACCCACCTTGATGCCATCTACCCCGGCCGACAAAATGCCGCCCGCGTAGCTGGCACCTTCACCCGCAGGGTACAGGCCGGGCGTGTTCAGGCTTTGCAGGTTGTCGCCGCGCCCGATCTTCAAGGGCGATGAGGTGCGCGTCTCCACGCCCGTCAGCACCGCATCGTGCATGTCAAAGCCTTTGATCTTGCGACCAAACGCAGGCAGCGCCTCGCGCAGCGCCTCGATGGCGTAGCCGGGCAGGGCGGCGTGCAGGTCGCCCAGGGCCACACCGGGCTTGTATGACGGATCCACGCTGCCCAGCTGCGTGGAGGGTTTGCCCGCAATGAACTCGCCCACCAACTGGCCTGGCGCGCTGTAGTCGCGGCCGCCCAGCACAAAGGCGTTCGATTCCAGCTGGCGCTGCAGCACGCTGCCCGACAGGGGGTGGAACTGCCCCGCGGGCAGGCTCTCTGCGCCATAGGTCTGTCCTAGGTGGGCTTCAAACGCGGCGGGGTCGGTGGGGTAGTCGCGCGGGTCGATCCCCACCACCATGCCCGCGTTGGCATTGCGCTCGTTGCGTGAGTACTGGCTCATGCCGTTGGTCACCACGCGGTTCGGCTCGCTGGTGGCGGCCACCACGGTGCCGCCGGGGCACATGCAAAAGCTGTACACCGCGCGCCCGTTAGCAGCGTGGTGCACCAGCTTGTAGTCGGCCGCGCCCAGCAGCGGGTGGCCCGCGTGGCGGCCCCAGCGGGCGCGGTCGATCACGCCCTGCGGGTGCTCGATGCGAAAGCCGATGGAAAACGGCTTCGCCTCCATGGCCACGCCGCGCTGGTACAGCATGGCGAAGGTGTCGCGCGAGCTGTGGCCCAGCGCCATCACCACATGGTCAGCGCGCAGCTCGGTGGTCTCGCCGGTGGCCTGGTTCAGCACCTTGAGGCCGCGCAGGTGGCGGCTGTCACCCGTGCCTTCCACGATCACGTCTGTCACGCGCTGCTCAAAGCGGATCTCGCCGCCCAGCGCAATGATTTGCTCGCGCAGGTTCTCCACCACCTTCACCAGCTTGAAGGTGCCGATGTGCGGGTGGGCCACATACAAAATTTCTTCGGGCGCACCGGCTTTGACGAACTCGTTCATCACCTTGCGGCCCAGGTGGCGCGGGTCTTTGATCTGGCTGTAGAGCTTGCCGTCGCTGAAGGTGCCTGCGCCGCCCTCGCCAAACTGCACGTTGCTCTCGGCATGCAGCTCGCGCTTGCGCCACAGGCCCCAGGTGTCTTTGGTGCGCTCACGCACGGTCTTGCCGCGCTCCAGCACGATGGGCTTGAAGCCCATCTGCGCCAACACCAGCGCTGCAAAAATGCCGCAGGGCCCAAAGCCCACCACCACAGGGCGCAGCGGCAGATCGGCGGGCGCCTGGCCCACGGGGTGCCAGGCCATGTCGGGCGTGGGCTGGATGTGCGGGTTGGCGGCAAACTGGGCCAGCAGCGCGGCCTCGCGTTCGGGCTGGGCCAGCGTCACGTCCACGATGTAGACCGCCAGCAGATCGACCTTGCGCGCGTCAAAGCTGCGCTTGAAAACGTGCAGGTGGGCGATGTCGGCATCGGCGATGCCAAGGAGCTTGGTGACGGCGGCGCGCAGCGGCGCATCGGGGGCTTCGGCCACGGTGAAGGGCAGCCGGATTTCGGAGATTCTGATCATGGTCTTGCGGGCCCGTGTCGATCGGGCGGCTTGCAAAGTCGTGGGGCCGTGATTTTACGGGCGCTCGCCACGCAAGGCCTGCCCAGCAAAAAGGCCCGCCATGTGGCGGGCCCGGTGGCAGCACGGTATTTTCCGTTTTTGCTATCTATTTTGTAGCTTCTTGCGCTTGTTGATTAAGCGCTAGAGGCCATTTAGGCTTGTACTTTGCCTCAGGCAGGCAAGAAGCCTTCCACCGACAGATAGCGCTCGCCCGTGTCGTAGTTGAAGCCCAGCACCTTGGCGCCTGCGGGCAAATCGGGCAGTTTTTGCGCAATGGCGGCCAGCGTGGCACCCGACGAAATGCCCACCAGCAGGCCCTCTTCGCGTGCGGCGCGGCGGGCGTATTCACGGGCCGGCTCGGCATCGACCTGGATCACGCCGTCGAGCACGCTGGTGTCCAGGTTCTTGGGGATGAAGCCCGCGCCGATGCCCTGGATGGGGTGGGGCGAGGGCGCTCCGCCCGAGATGACGGGCGAGGCCGAAGGCTCGACCGCAAACACCTTGAGCTGCGGAAACTTGGCTTTGAGCACACGGGCCGTGCCCGTGAGGTGCCCGCCCGTGCCCACGCCGGTGATGATGGCGTCCAGCCCCTCGGGAAAGTCCGCCAGGATTTCCTGCGCCGTGGTGCGCACGTGAATGTCAATGTTGGCGGGATTTTCGAACTGCTGCGGCACCCATGCGCCGGGTGTCTGCGCCAGCAGCTCCTGGGCACGGGCAATCGCGCCCTTCATGCCTTTTTCGCGCGGGGTCAGGTCAAACTGCGCGCCATAGGCCAGCATCAGGCGGCGGCGCTCAATGCTCATGCTGTCGGGCATCACCAAAATCAGGCGGTAGCCCTTGACGGCCGCCACCAGCGCCAGGCCAATGCCGGTGTTGCCGCTGGTGGGCTCGATGATGGTGCCGCCGGGCTGCAGCGCGCCCGACTTCTCAGCGTCTTCCACCATGGCCAGCGCAATGCGGTCTTTGATGGAACCACCGGGGTTGCTGCGCTCAGACTTCACCCACACGTTGGCGCCCGGGCCAAACAGGCGGTTGATGCGCACGTGCGGCGTGTTGCCGATGGTCTGCAGAATGTTGTCAACTTTCATGGCGTCTCCTGTGAGGTGCAAAGAGGGGATGGATGCCATGCCCGCCACCCAGCTACCCAGGCTCTATCCGTTCGGGCTGAGCCTGTCGAAGCCAGGGCGCTATGGCGGGCATGGTGATACCCGCGCATTCTGAACCACTTGTTGTGCAGCCCTGGTGATATAGATATGCCAAGCCGCTGTGCCGCACCGTGGCACGGCACTCAGTTACACCGGCGCAATCTCGATGTGCATGGCCCGCTCCACCGGCGTGATCTGCACGCGCACGGGCAACCCCAGCGCAATCGTCTGCGCGTTGGTCGCCGTGTGCGGTGTCACTTCGGTGCAGGTGTAGCGGGCCGCCTGGCCGCTGCGCCACACTGCCAGGGCCAGCGGCAGCATCCACTGGTCGGCCAGATGCGGGCCTAAAGCGCCCGCGCTGCGCTTGTAGGCGCGCACCTCGTCCACCAGCCGCTTGGCCACTTGCTCGGCCGACAGGCTGCGCTCGCCCAGCTGGCAGAACACCTCGGTGATGTGCGCATGCTCCAGCGTGGCGATCAGCGCGTTGCCCGGGCCCTCGTTCTGGCGCGTGGGTGGGTGGCGCAATTGGCCAGCCTCCTCCGTCCAGCCCATGCGCTGGCCCAGGGTCTGCAGCTCACGCACTGCCACGCCGCGCGAGATGCCGGGGGCCAGTGCATCGGCCCAGGCGTTTTGCAGCGGGCCGCGCTCCATCACATCCACGGGCACCAGCGGCTGTGCGGCAGGGGTGATGTGCGCCACCAGCTCACCCCCACCGGCCGGGAAGAAACCGCGGCGTTTGAGCTCCAGCTCCAGCCCCACACCCAGCCGCCGCACCAGCGGCGCAAAGGCGCGCTCCAAAAAGTCAAACGGCGGTGCCATCGGGTTGTGCGTGCCGCCCAGCAGCTCCACCCGGCTCGGGCCATCGGCCAGCATCAGCGCGGGCAGCACCGTCTGCAGCACCAGCAGGCAACTGCCTGCGGTGGCAATCTGAAAGCGGTAGTCGCCCGCACGCACTGCACCGGGTGTGAACATCAGCGTTTGCGAGTTCAGCTCAGCCCCCTCGGCCTGCCCGCCGCACACGGCCACCGCCGCTTGCACGCAAGCCAGGTGCTGGCGCATCAGCCCCGGCTTGGGCCGCCCGGCGCGGATGCGCGTAATGTGTAGCGGGCGGCCCGTGACCATGGACAGCCCCAAGCCCGTGCGCAGGATTTGCCCGCCGCCTTCGCCGGTGGAGCCGTCGAGGGTGAGGGGTGCCTGCACGGGGTGCGACGATTGATGAATGTAGTTCTCGCTCAAAACGACCTCAAATATCTGATTCGGAAGGCAGCTTGGCGTGGCGCAGGATGGCTTGCTCCATATGCGACGCGCGTCCGCTGATCCATGGGTTACGGCTGCCGCATAGGGATCGCAGCTCTTGCAAAAAATCGCTGTCTGCCACCGTGATGGCCAAGCGACAGTCGTATCGGAAACTGCCCGTGGAAGGACGGCGGACGATGGATCGCAGCAGCGCTTCTTGTATGTCCTTGCGCTCCTGATGTCGCAGTTCTGCTTGTTTGATCCTGGTGCAGACCACGTCGCGCAGGTAGCCAGAGCGAAAGAACCGAGGGCTGATCTGCAAGTACAGAATGGCCGCGTTGCGCCATGGACCGCTGCTGTCCACGATGTCGCGTTGAGCCTGCGCACTCCACAGTCCCCACAACGGGCTCTGATAGTTGCGGAACTCCTCGGCAGCGCGCCGGTGTTCTTGACGTGACACCATGCTTGAACGCTGGCGCGCAGCAGCAGCGCGGCACGCCGCGTGCAAGCGATTCATCTCCGCCTCGGTTTCGTGAATGACGCGGGCATCGATCATTGCTCTTCACGCGGAGTCGCGTGCCGCTTTTGCTCCGTCATAGCGCAGCACGGTGTCGTGCAGCAGCGTGTCCAGCGCGGCATTGCCAGGCACGGGCAGCGGCTGCACTGGCTCTGCCGCATTGCGTGCCAGCTCGGCCTCGATGAAGGCATGGATGCCCGGCCAGCGCGGGCTGGTGGCAGCTTCGCCCGCGCGCATCTTCACCTCCAGCAGGGCGTTGATCTCGTCGACGAGCGCCGCATCGTGCACCGGGTGCAGCGTGTGCTGGGCCAGTTCGGCAAAGCGCATGGGCGGCACGCCGGGCTGCGTGCGTATCCAGCGCGCGGCCAGCAGCGGGCGCAGCACGTACAGGTACTTTTTGTAGCGCACCTCGTCAGCCTGCAGATGCTCGCGAAAGTTCTTCTTGGCCATCGACGCGTAGTGGTGCCAGCCCTTGGCGTTGGAGAACACCTGTGCCGCCAGTGCGCGGAACTGCGCCATGGTGTCACCCTCTTCGCGGTAGACGATGGGCGAGCCCAGCCATTCGAGCAGCGTGGGGTTGGACTCGCGCATCAGGCCCAGGGCTTTGCGCAGGTCCCAGCCGTTCACGTCCAAGTCACCGCTGATCGGCAGTTCGATCACGTCGCGGCCCGGTGCCACGGTCAGGTACCAGGGCAGGCGGTTCACGTAGATGAAGCGCACGTCATAGTCGCTGTCAGGCGAGGCAAAGCCCCAGCCCCGGCTGCCGGATTCGCAGGCGAAGAGCACCGTCACATCGTGCCGGGCTTCGATGTCGCGCAGGGCCTGCAGCACCTGCGTGCGCATGTGGGGCTCCACCGGGTGGGCGGAGTGCAGCATTTCTTTTTTTTCTGATGTATGCATAAAAATGGGCTGTAGCGCTTGATGGGTAAGCGCGATAAGCTATCAAAAATGTAGTAATTTACGCAGTCCTTCGCAACTGGCGCGGCCCAGGCGAGAGACGCCAAGCAAGGGCCTAGGCTGGCCGCGCCGCCCCGCAGCGATGGCGTCGTCCCCCTTGGGGGGAAGCCGCGCAGCGGCTCAGGGGGGCTACCCTTTCACACACACCACCTGCTTGAGCGTGTACACCACCTCCACCAGGTCTTGCTGCGCTGCCATCACCGCGTCGATGTCTTTGTACGCCATCGGAATCTCGTCGATCACATCCGCATCCTTTCGGCATTCCACGCCTTCGGTGGCTTTGATCTGGTCTTCGACCGTGAACAGCTTCTTGGCCTTGGTGCGGCTCATGGTGCGGCCCGCGCCGTGGCTGCAGCTGTTGAAGCTCTCGGGGTTGCCTTTTCCGCGCACGATGAAGCTCTTGGCCCCCATGCTCCCCGGGATGATCCCCAGCTTGCCTTGCTCGGCACTCACCGCGCCCTTGCGGGTCACGAACACGTCCTGCCCGAAGTGCGTCTCGCGCTGCACGTAGTTGTGGTGGCAGTTCACCGCTTCAATGTGCGTCTCGAACGGCTTGGTGATGATTTTTCGCAGCGCGGCAATCACGCGGCCCATCATCACCTCGCGGTTGGCTGCGGCAAACTTTTGCGCCCACCCCACGGCCTTCACATAGTCGCCAAAGTACTGCGCGCCTTCTTCAAAGTACGCCAGGTCTTTATCGGGTAGGTTGCGCTGGTTCATCTCGGCGTCCTTCTTGGCCAGCTCGATGAAATGGGTGCCGATGGCGTTCCCTACTCCGCGCGAGCCGGAGTGCAGCATCACCCACACGCTCTGGTGTTCGTCCAGGCAGATTTCGATGAAGTGGTTCCCCGTTCCTAGCGTTCCCAGGTGCTTGTAGTTGTTCGTGTTCTTGATGCGCGGGTGCGCTTCGCAAATCTCGTCGAACTCATCCACCAGCCCCGCCCAGGCGCGGTCGGTCTCAGTGGGCGGCGTATCCCAGCTTCCCTTGTCGCGGCCAAAGCGCTTGGGCGTCATCCCCACCGGCACGGCGCGTTCAATGGCCGTGCGCACGCCAGACAGGTTGTCCGGCAGATCGCTGGCCGTGAGCGTGGTCTTGCACGCCATCATTCCGCACCCCAGGTCCACCCCCACCGCAGCGGGGATGATGGCCTTGAGGGTGGGTACCACCGAGCCGATGGTCGCGCCGATCCCCAGGTGCACGTCGGGCATCACCGCCACGTGCTTGAACACGATGGGCAGGCGTGCAATGTTGCGCAGCTGGTTTTTGGCGTCTTCTTCTACGGGCACGCCTTGGGTCCACATCTTCACGGGCACGCCGTTCGGAATGTCGAGTTGTTCGTAATTCTGGGTCATGTTTTTCTCGCTATTTATTGTTGTGTTCTTCTGCATGGTTTGCGTCGCAGTCATGCCGCCATCGCGTCAAAGACTGCGCTGATCCGCTCTGGGAGCGGGTAGCGCTGATGGTCCACAGCCCCCGCTGGTAACCACGAGCTGGTGGGGCCCGTGTCGACCAGTCGCATGAGCTTCTCCGTCCAGCGCGCCCTGGTGACTGGCTTGCTCAGCCATTCCTCCATGGTGCGTTGGTATTCGACCTCATCCGTGGCAAACGCGTTGCCCATCTGGTTGGAGTACCACACATAGTCCCAATAGCATGCGTCTACAAAGTTCAGGGTCGATGCGTCGCTTTCACAGTCCAGCCAGTGCTGTAGCAAGGGCTCCAGCGGCACGCGGGCACGGGCCCACATCAGCAAGATGGTGAAGGCGTTATCCCCCTGGAACAGGGAATCGCTGGCTGCGGGCCATTGCTCCAAGCCTTGTGCAAAGTACGCCAGCGCAAAGCCCTGCAGCGCAGACTGTTCTGTCGCTGAAAACGAGCCGGGCTCGCAGCGGCCCAACCGGTCCAGATACAGCTCGGTGGAGTGGTGCAGCCGGGCGCCTTCGGCCAGCAGTTCCAGCAGCCGTGGGGCCAGGTATTTGATTTCATCCGCAGGCTGCACCTGGCTCTTGGCAGAGTCGTTGTATTCGTAGAAGTGCCTCTGGGTCAGCTGGCGCAGCGGCAGGTGGCTCATTTGCAGGGCCAGGTCAGCGTCCATGCAGCAGGCAGTGCAGACATCCAAGGTGCCAACCGCTGGTGCACTGTATTTGGCAAAGGCCTGGTAAACCGCCTGTGTGGCGGCTTCCAGCGGGGTTGCGGCAGGTGTCGGTTGCTTCTTCATGGTTCTCTTTCATCTCATTTTCACCAAGCCATTCAGCACCTGGTCCAGGCCGCCAAACACCGAGATCTTGTCGATCCGCTCGGCCACACGCTCCAGCGTCTCCAGCTCCTTCATGCGCAGTGCGACGGGGTTGTCCTCCATCACCTTGGCGGTGTTGAGCAGGGATCGCGTCGCTGCAGTTTCCTCGCGGCGGCGGATCACGTTGGCCTCGGCCTGCTTCTGCGCCTGCACCACCTGGGTCAGGATGGTTTTCATCTCGCCGGGCAGCACGATGTCTTTCACGCCCACGCTCTCCAGCTGCATGCCATAGGGCTGCAGCTTGGCGGCCATGTGTGCGGTCACCACTTCGTCGATCACCGTCTTGTTTTCCAGCAGCTCATCGAGCGTGCGGGTGCCCACGGCGGCGCGCAGCGCAAACTGCAGCTCGCGGTACAGGTAGTCGGCAGGCTTTTGCAACTGGCCATAGGCCTGCAGCACATGCACAAAGCGGTAGGTGGCGCACAAGTTCAGTCGCAGGCTCACCTTGTCGCGGGTCATGATGTCCTGGCCCGATACCTCTACGGCTTGCAGGCGCAAATCCACCAGCTCCACCGCCACGGTGCGGCCGTACTTCCAGAACGCGTAGGTGCCTGCGGCCAGCAGGCGCTCGACCTTGCCGTCCACCGTCAGCAGGCCGCACTGGCCCTCGGGCACCTGCACTTGCAGCACACCGGCCAATCCGGTCACACTGCGCTGGCGCAGCTGGGTTTGCGTCAATCGCGCTACCAGTGCGGCGGGCAGCTCTGCGCCCGCTTGCAGGTCCACCACTTGCACGCTCACATCCACCAAGCCTTTCCAATAAAGGCGACGGGTGCCAGGCGGCAAGATCTCGACCAGCACGCCGTTTTCGCTGCGCAGGCCCACTTCGGTTTCCGACAGGTTCACCTGCACAAACTCGGCCGCCACCACGGCGGGCTCCTGCGCCATCAGGTAGTCGGCCAGGCCGTGGGTGAAGGCGGGTTGTTCGAGGGCGAAGGTCTCCACGCGCATCTGGTCCATGCCCGCAAACAGCCAGTGGGTGCCGCTGCGCAGCACACGGTCAAAGCTGCCGTTGCGCAGCAGCAGGGCGCGTTCGTTTTTCTTCACTGTGGCGCGTTGGATCTTCAGCATTTTTATTTCCTCTCTATCGTTCTTCGTTGTCGTCACTTGTCACATATCGGGTTGCCGTTACAGCAGCAGCGGGGCCCCAGGGGGCGCAGCCACGGGCCATGCAGTGCGCCGTGGTTGCTGCCCCGGTCCCAGGTGGGTAGGGCTGCAGCGCGGCTGGCTGCGGGCGCGGGCTGTGCCGGGTGCTGGCACAAACCGCCACCGGCTGACGGGGCGGGGCCTTGCGGTTGCGGCGCAACCTGGGGGCTTCTCCCCGCGTTCGGCGGGTGGTCTTTCGACCGGTACTTCCAGTAATGGTCTTGCGACCATGGGCAGGAATCGAACCTGCTACAGAGCTCTTGCGAGGTTGCTCTACCAATGAGCTACCAGTGGTGGCACGCCTGGAGTCGAACCAGACACCGCTTGCGCAGTGGTTTCCACAACCGTGCCGTCATCCAGCGCTTGCGGTGTGCGGCATGCAGGGGATCGACAGAGTCCTGAGACTCCGGATTCCCGGCACCGGCGGGGTGAACGTTAGTCCTAACCCCGGCCTGTGAGCGGTCACCGTTTGCGCTGGATGCTCTATCTATTGCCAGATGCATGCCAGGTCGCTGGTGTAGGTGTAAAAACCTTTTAACCTATTGATTTGATTGAATAAAGTTTTTTCTCTGTTGGGGCTGCCCAAATATCTTATGAATAATTACTAGAATGAAAGCTAGTTAATTAGATAAATAGCCATGCGAAAAAACAAGGTGGTGATTGGCTTCTTGGGCACGCAACTCGACTCCGGCCGGGGCGCGGGGCGGTGGGAGAAGTGGCGCCCTTCTGTGTCGCTGGTGCAGCACGAAGACGTGGTGATCGGGCGGCTGGAGCTGCTCTACACCCCCGCGCACAAAGACCTGGCGCAGTGGGTTAAGGCCGACATGGCGCAGGCCTCGCCCGAGACCACGGTGAATCTGGTGCCCCTGCCCATGGCCGACCCGTGGGACTTTGGCGAGGTGTATGCGCAGCTGTTTGACTGGGTGCAGACCTACCGCTTTGACACCGAGCGCGAGGAGTACTGGACGCACATCACCACGGGCACCCATGTAGCGCAGATTTGCCTGTTCTTGCTGGTGGAGTCGCGCCGCATTCCGGGCGTGCTGGTGCAGACCTCGCCCCCAAAGCGCCAGCGCGTCGGTGACCCGGGCAGCTACACGCTGATTGACCTGGACTTGTCGCGCTATGACGTGATTGCGCAGCGCTTTGGTGCCGAGCAGCAGGACGCGGTGCAGTTCCTCAAAAGCGGCATTGCCACGCGCAATGCGCGCTTTAACGCACTGATCGACGAGGTGGAGCGCGTGGCGGTGCGCTCGCGCGCGCCCATCCTGTTCACCGGGCCCACGGGTGCGGGCAAGTCGCATTTGGCGCGGCGCATGTTTGAGCTCAAAAAATCGCGCCACCAGGTAGAGGGCGAGTTTGTAGAGGTGAACTGCGCCACGTTGCGAGGCGATGGCGCTGCGTCAACGCTGTTCGGGCACAAAAAGGGCGCTTTCACTGGTGCCGCTGCCGACCGGCCCGGCCTGCTGCGCGCGGCGCACAAGGGGGTCTTGTTTCTCGACGAAATCGGTGAGCTGGGCCTGGATGAGCAGGCCATGCTGCTCAAGGCGGTGGAGGAAAAGCGCTTTTACCCGATGGGCAGCGACCGCGAGGTGGAGAGCGACTTTCAACTGGTGGCCGGAACCAACCGCGACCTGCGCACCGAGGTGGCTGCGGGGCGCTTTCGCGAAGACCTGTTCGCCCGCATCAACCTGTGGAGCTACGTGCTGCCGGGCCTGGCCCAGCGGCCCGAGGACATTGAGCCCAATGTGGAGCACCTGCTGACCCGCGCGGGTGCGGAGCTGGGCTGCAGCGTGCGCTTGTCGAACGAGGCCCGCGCCGCCTACCTGCGCTACGCCCAGTCGCCCGAGGCGCTGTGGACCGGCAACTTCCGTGATCTGTCGGCCAGCGTGACGCGCCTGGCCACCCTGGCCGACAGCGGCCGCATTGGCCTGCCGCTGGTGGAGGCCGAGATCGCCCGTCTGCGCTGGCTGTGGCAGCCTGTCAGCGATGCGCGCAGCGGGTTGGTGTCTGCCGCAGGGGCGGTGGGTCGCGACGATCTTGCGGGCCTGCTGGGTGAAAGTGCCGTGGAGTCGATGGACCTGTTTGACCAACTTCAACTGGCCGCCGTGCTGCAGGTGTGCCGCCAGGCGCGCACCTTGTCGGATGCCGGGCGCCAGCTGTTCCAGGCCTCGCGCACACAGCGCACGGTGGTCAATGATGCAGACCGTTTGCGCAAGTACCTGGCGCGGTTTGGGCTGGATTGGGAGCGTGTGCAGTAGCTTGTTGGGCATTGAGCGGGGTGGTTGCGTCCTTGGTCTGTGAGCAGGTTCGACAAGCCACAGCTTTGGCTGGTCGGGTGTTTCCAGTTGTTCTGCACACAGTGGCGTGTGATGCCTGTGCAACGCTTTGGGCGAGGCCGGGAAAAACGTGAAATATGTCGCAGCCAGAAGGGGTGCCCCTTCCCATAATCCGATCCCTTGAACGGGGCTGGGTGGCAGCGTCGCGGGCATGGGTGACCTAGGTTGCTCGCTGCTCGCGGGCAGCGCGGCCCGGGCATTTTTCACATGCGGCGCAGATCGCCGTTTCAAGGGAGTTACTACGATGAACCATTCCAATCCATGGGCGCGCGCCTGTGTCCTGGCTTCTCTGGCCTGGCTGACCGCTTGCGGCGGGGGCAGCTCTGGCGCCGATGCCGATCCCACGACCCCAGCCCCTGCTCCGGCGCCTGCGCCAAGCCCTGCGCCTTCTCCCTCGCCAAGTCCTGCTCCTAGCCCCGCACCCGCACCCGCACCCGCACCCGCACCCGCACCCGCACCCGCACCCGCACCGCAGCCTGACACACCGCCCGGTGGCTTGTACGTGGGCTTCTACGCGGAGGATGCCACGGCCAACCCTGAAGACCCCACGCTGGGCGCTTTCCAGATGCGTTTGCCTGAAGGCAATGCCAACTTCGAGGGCAGCATGTTCTTTACCTACGTGGGCTGCCAGAGCAGCAACGTGGGCTCTATCACCGGCAGCAAGGCCGGGGCGGACATTCGCGGAAGCATCGCGGGCACGGTGGATGGCCTGGCCCAAACGGGCAGCTACAGCGGCGCCTACGATGCGATGGCGCAGCGCTACACCGGCACCTATGTGTTGGCCGGTGGCAAGCAGTACCGCGACCTGCGCCCTTGCATCGAGTACTACATCGCCCCCAACGGCACGTTTGAGATGTACCCCGTGGGCGTCTCGCAGCCCAGCAGCTTCAAGATCACGGTCAATGGCCGCAACATCCAGTGGGGCAGCCTGAGCGGTGCACGCCAGACGTTGGTGTACGTGTTGGACCCCTCCATCACCGCTGCAGGCGCTAACCCGGTGCTGTGGCAAGGGTTGGTGGACAGCGTGGTGGACGCCGCCTTGCCGCAGGCCGTGCCGCTGGCATCAGGGCGTGAGTATGTGGCCGCCGTGGCGGTGGGGTCGTCCAGTCTGCAGCGACTGGGGTTTGGCAGTGTGCGGTTTGTGGCGCCCTGATGGGCGATAATCCGCAGCGTGAAGCGCGCCAGACCGCCGCTGGTGCAATCTGGGAAACCAGGCACTGGAGGAACGTCCGGACTGCACAGGACAGCGTAGCAGCTAACGGCTGCCCACCGTGAGGTGAGGATCAGAGCAACAGAGACGAGTCCCAGGGGAGTGCCGCAAGGTAGACCACTGGGGGTGAAACGGGCAATCTCTACGCGCAGCAATACCAAGTAGGCCAACGTTGATGTGGTTCCGCAGAGTTGGCGGGTAGGTAGCACCGAGCCGTGGTGGCGACACCCGGCCCAGATTAATGGCGGTCACACTGCGGGCAACCGTGGTGCACAGAATCCGGCTTATCGGCGCGCTTCACACTTTATTGAAAAGGGCTGGTGCATACAGGTGCACCAGCCCTTTTGTTTTGCGGCGTCTCTGGGTTGT
This sequence comes from Acidovorax sp. 106, assembly GCF_003663825.1. NCBI lineage: Bacteria > Pseudomonadati > Pseudomonadota > Betaproteobacteria > Burkholderiales > Comamonadaceae > Acidovorax > Acidovorax sp. 106. The sequence goes on from NZ_RCCC01000001.1 coordinate 2,539,832, forward strand.
CGCCCAGCCAGCGTGCATGTCAGCGGCCAGGCCCCTCCGCGCTACCGCGGGCAATGCGGCGCGTGCCCTTGCTCCAGCTCGGTGGCGCGTTGCACGGTATCGGGGTGGCTGCTGAGCAAAGACCACACGGGGTGGGCCTCGGCCTTGGCTTTTGTGGGGGCCTTGGGTGCAGGCTGCGGTGCACTGGCGGGCGCGCTGCCCGCTTCGGCGGGTGGGGGTGCGGGGTGCGCGCTCTGGTTGGCCGATGCCGTGGGCTCATCGCGCTTTCGCTGTTTGCCTTCGGCTTCGTCGTCGTGCGCAATTGCCAGCAGCAGCTTGCCCATGGGCGCGGTGGGCAAGGACGCGTGCCCCATCAGGGCGATGGCGTAGCAGTCGGCCTCGCGCTCGTGGTTGCGGCTGTAGGCGCGGCCCGTCAGCACCGTGGCGCCCGTGGACACCACCCCCGATACGTCGCCCAACGCCAGCCCCAGGCCCATGTTCAGCACGCCTTGCTCCACCACCATGCGCATCGAGTGGCGATAGACCACATGGCCGATTTCGTGCGCTAACACGCCCACCAGGGCGTCGTCGCTGATGCCTTTGTCGGCAGCGGCTTTGACGATGGCGTCGGTCATCACCACCTTGCCGCCTGGCAGGGCAAAGGCGTTGGCGCCCATGCCAGAGCGGAACTCCAGCGTCAGCGCAGGCTGGTAGCCTGGGTAGCGCTGCAGCCCAGGCGGTGGCTTTTGCACCAGGGCATCAAAGCGTGCTTTCAGCTGGGCTTGCCGCTCGGCGGGCAGCTTGCTGGGTTTGAGAAAGCCGTCGTCCATGCGCTGCAGCACGTTGTCAGACAGGCGCGTTTCCCAGCTCAGCGGCACAAAACGGGTCAGCTGTGCCGCAGCCCACGGGGTTCCATAGCGATAAAACAGCCCCAGGCCCACGACCGACAGGGCCATGGCACCCAGCAGCAGCGGCCAGCGCGTTTGCATGCGCTGGGCCACGCCGGGCCGCTTGCCTGCGGCCGCCAGGGCGGCGTGCCACTGGGCGACGGCGTCCACCTCCAGGCTGCCGCGCTCGCGCAGGTCTACCACCACGCGGGGTTGGGGGCGGCGTTCGCTCCAGGCTTCGGGCCAGTCGACCTGGTCGTGGGTGAACATGGTGGCGGGCGTCCCCGGCTCAGCCAGCAAATGCAGCGCTAGCGTGGGGCCCTTGGAGCCCGGTTGCACGGCCACCGTCACGGGGCGGGGCTTGCTGCTCAGGCCGTCAAACCAGCGCCCCGCCAGCAAGGTGGGTGGCTGCTGGGAGGGCGCGTGCTGGGGCTCGCTCATGTCAGCCGATCAGGTCCAGGCCAGCGGCATCTGCCAGGGCATCGCCCAGCCCGCCTTCTTGCTGGCGTGTGAGCGCGCCCGCCACCTGGTCCACACCGCCCTTGATGTGCAGGGTGACGGATTCCAGCTTCATGCGGTACTCGCTCACCCGCGCAAAGGGGCGGTAAAAGCCCAGCGTCAGCAAGGTCAGCACCATATTTTTGAGGCGCAGGCGCACAAAGCCGCCCGCGCGCAGGTTGCACTTGAAGCGGGCAATCTGGCTCACGCCGATGTTGTTCCACAGCAGCTGGAACATGCGGGCCTCGCGGTAGGCGCGGGCGGGGGCCGATGCGAGCAGCAGCAGGAAGAAGAACCCCACAATGCCAACGATCACCATGACGATGATCCACATAAAGCCGCCGCTGCCTTTGTTCATGACCAGCATGGCGATGGAGCCGCTGAGCAGGGCTGTGACGATCAGCCACACGGCCAGCGCACAGAGGATGAACACCGCCACCGTGGCCAGCCACACCTTCACAAAGTCCATGTACACCGGCTTCCAGCGGCCATGCTCGGCGCCCAGGCGGGCGCGCAGCACCAGCAGGCTTTTGTAGTTGTATTCGAGCCGGATGAAACACAGCACGGACAAGATCAGGCCCAGCACCAGCAGGCCGCCCATGGCGGGGGTGAATTCCGGGCGAATCTTCGGACCACCTTTGATGGCTGGCTCGTCCAGCATCTGGGCCAGCTCGGGCGACAGCATCTGCATGCCAAAGAACACGCCAAACCACACCAGTGCCAGGGCAAACACGGGCCAACTGGCCAGGTACACCTCTTTCCAGCTGGCAGCAAACTGCAGCCGCAGGCCACGCCAGCGCGTGGCGCCCAGGCGAAAGCGCATGGCGCTGGCCCAGATGTAGGGCGACAGTGCTGCGCCGCCCAGCAGCATGAGGGCCACCGCCAGGTCCTGTCCCGTGTTGGCTGCCAGCTTGTAGGCGATGGAGAGCAGCACCAGCAGCACGAAACCCACCACCATCTTGCGCTGCTGCGCAGTGAATTCGAGCGGGCTGTTGGCCACCATGCTGTGGCCATAGAAATACATGGCGGTGCGCCGGCGCGCCCACGGTGTGTAAAAGCCCAGCGTGACGATGCCCAGCAGCACGTTCACGATCCAGACGCGGAAGTACTCACCGCCGCTGCCCGTGAACTCCATCGGGTAGGCCTCAATGTTCTGAGACATAAAGACAGACGGCTGCTCTTGCGCAGCGTCTTTGGGGTTCTGGTTCATTCGCTCCCTCCTATGATCGGCGCAGTTTAGCAGCGACCAGGGGAGGGCGAATATTCAGGAAAAAAGGTCTCTAGCGCCCATTTAATAAGCGCTGATAGCTATGTATTTGATAGCAATGGGCCTGAGCAATGGCCGCATGCATGGGTTTCACGGGCTCTGGGCCGCCCCAGTTCGGCTGCCTGGGTGTGCGCTCAGAACTTCTCCCAAGGCTGCAGGTAGCGCCATTGCCCCTCGGGCACCTTGGCCAGTGGCACGCGGCCGATACGGATGCGCTTGAGGGACACCACGCGCAGGCCCACGGCTTCGCACATGGCTGGAATTTGCCCGGGGCGGATGCCTTTCAACGCAAAGCGCAGCTTGGTCTCGTTTTGCCAGCTCACCTTGATGGGCGGCAGCGGGCGGCCGTTGAACGACAGGCCATGGCTCAGGCGCTGCAAGCCGTTGGCGGCGATTTCGCCCGCCACTTCGACGATGCATTCCTGCTCCAGCGATTCGATGTCCTCGGCCAGCTTGCGCGCAATGCGCTTGTCTTGCGTGTACACCACCAGCCCGCTGGCTTCGGTGGGCAGGGGGGTAAAGCACTCCAGTTGCTTGAAGTGGCGCTGCAGCACGCGGATGCCGCTGGCGTCCTCGCTCAGGTGCGACGCGGGGCCGAGCAGCGTGGTGGCGGGCGTGGCGCCCTGGCTGCGGCTGCCGGTGCTGCTGCGCGCGGGCGCGCCTGGTACGGGCCCGCTTTGCGCAGCCTGGCCCAGGCCCGCTTCAAAGCCCGCAGGCTTGTGCAGCAGCAGCGTCACCGGGGTCAACTCCAGCAGGCTGGCGTCTTGGGCCACCACCACGGTCTGGTCGGGGCGCACGCGGGCGCCAGGGGCTTCTTCCAGTTGGCCGTCCACACTCACAAAGCCGCCTTCGATGAACTGTTCTGCCGTGCTGCGCGAGCAATTGATTTGCTCGGCCACGCGTTTGGCCAGGCGGATGTGGGTGGGATCAGGGTTGTGTGCGGTCATGAAAGCAAGGCTCGTTGTTCTTGTGAAGGGGCAAAAGTCGGTCAGTGGTTGCCCGGCGGCAGGGTGCGGATGCGTTCGACATGGGCGAGCAGCGAGCGCTGGGCCACGGGCCACATGCGCGGGGGCACATCGCTGTAGGCATGGCGCACCCAATCTTCGGGCGTGCCATCCGGCAGTGCCTGCATGGCAGCCAGCACCTTGGCTTCTCGGGCCAGGCGGTGGGCGCGCAGGTGGGCGATGGCACCCCGCGCATTGTCCAGCACATAGCCGTGGGCGGGCAGGATGAATTCAACGCTGTGCTCTGCGCACAAGGCATCGAGCCGGTCCAACGAGTCGAGGTAGTCGGCCATGTTCCCGTCAGGCGGGTCAATCACCGTGGTGCTGCCGTTGAGGATGTGGTCGCCACTGAACAGCAGGCCGTCTTCCACCAGCAGCAGGCACACATGGTTGGCGGCATGGCCGGGGGTGTGCACCACTTGCAGGGTATGGGTTATTTCGCCTTCTAGCGCTTGTCCAGTCAGCGTGAGCAGCTCATTATTTTGTAGCGCCCTGTCGGGAGTGAACTGGCTGGCCACCCGTGCGGTGGGGGCCGATGGCAGGCCCAGGATGGGTGGCTTGCTGCGGCCTGCGCGTTCGCACAGGGCCTGCAGCGGGGCCGCGCCGGGCGAGTGGTCGGGGTGCGAATGGGTGCACACGATCATGCGGATGTCGCCACTGGCTGCGCGCCAGAGTTTTTCCAGGTGCTCCGGGTCGGCCGGGCCGGGGTCGATGGCGATGAAGCCGGTGCCGGGCTCGCCCACCAGATAGCTGTTGGTGCCGGGCCCCGTCATCACGCCCGAGTTGGGGGCGGTGAGGCGCTGCACGTTGTTGAGCAGCGGCACTGGGCGCTCGGTTTGCCAGTCCAGCGGGTGCACCACCTGGCCGTCGGGGCAGACCAAGGCCAGCTCGCCAAAGGGGGCATCTCCCTCCATGTAGCGCGCCTCTTTGCCGCCCAGCAGGCCCGCGCGGGGGCAGCTGGTCCACAGCGGTTGCTCGTGCGCCAGCGCGGCCAGCACGGCGTGGGTGTTGGCAAAGCGCGCCAGCCGCTGCAGCGTGCGGATGGTGGGGAAGATCATGAAGAACTGCCCCGCCTCGTGCCGCGCCAGCGCATCGGCCGGGCGCACCCACACGGGCTCGAACTGCTCGGCCTCGTCGGCCACGGGCTCTTGCCCTTCGGGCATGCGGGCCACCAGGAAGGGCACGGCAAAGCGCCGTGGCAGGTCGCGGTCACCCGTCCAGTGGGCCAGCTGGAAAACGCTGTCGGCCGCCAGCCGCAGGCCGCGCGCTTTGCACTGCGCGGCAAACGGTGCGTGGCGGTCCAGCGCAGCAATGTCTTGTGCATCGGCCATCTGGCCTTTGCGGGGGCCGTCGGCATGGCGGGCCAGCAGCACGCCCAGCTCTTCAAAGCTCTCGCGGATGGCGGCGATGGCCTGGGTCAGGTTCTCGTCGTTTTGGGTGGGGCGGCGGTCGGCGGCGGTGTGCGATTGCGCATCCAGCGGGTCGATGCCGCCACCCGGAAACACGTAGGCCCCAGGCGCAAAGCTGGCTTTGCCTGAGCGGCGGGTCATCAGGACTTCCAGGTCGCCGCCGGGTGAGGCGTCGCGCAGCAGCAGCACGGTGGCGGCATGCAGGGGGGGCACGGGCTCGCGGTGGGGATGCAGGTATTGGCTGGTGCGGGGCATGGGGCCATTATCGGCACCTCAGCACACCGCGGCTTCTCGTGTTGGCTTGCGCCGCCTTGGGCGCGGCCTGGATGAGAGCTTCAGCGCAGCGCGCGCAATTGTTGCAGGCGCTGCAGCACGGCGTCGATCACCGTGTTGGCGCCTTCCAGGTCGCAGCTCCACAGCATTTCCAGCAGCTCAATCAACGCAATGGCGTTGTTTTCCGCCAAGGCCGCCTGGGCTGCGGCCTGGAGGTTGCGTGCCTCCAGATCATTCAAAACTTCGACCGTTAAACCCATGGGGCACTCCCTTTGTTATGTGGGTTTGATGGTAGGCGCTGGTATTGATGCTGGTCACGGCGTGGGCATGATCGAGATCAAATGCGCGCCAGAAACTGCGGCCCTTGGGCGGCCGCCGAACCAGACTACGGCGCAGGCGGGCAGCGACGATAATCCGCCCATGCAGATTCGCTTTACCAAAATGCAGGGTGCTGGCAACGACTTTGTCGTGCTGGACGAAACCCAGGGCCGCCTGGGGCTCACGGCCACGCAATACCGCTACCTGGCCGACCGCCACTTTGGCGTGGGCGCGGACCAGATCCTCACGGTGCGCCGCCCCACCTCCGAGGCCGCCGCGCAGGGCATCGACTTCGAATACGTGATCCACAACGCCGACGGCGGCGAGGTGGAGCAGTGCGGCAACGGCTCGCGCTGCTTTGCCCGCTATGTGCGCGACAAAGGCCTGACGGACAAGGACACCATCCGCGTGCAAACGCTCAGCGGCGTCATCGCCCCCCGCCTCACGCCCGATGGCCGCGTCACCGTGGACATGGGCCGCCCGGTGCTCGAACCCGCCCGTGTGCCGTTTGACACCACCGGCCTGCAGCCTGTGGCGCAAGGTTTGGGGCAAAAATGGCCGCTAGCGCTTGATATACCAGCGCAGCCAGCTACTGTTTTTGTAGCGGTGGTGTCCATGGGCAACCCGCACGCCGTGCAGTTGGTTGACGATGTGGATACTGCCCCAGTGGCCATCTGGGGTCCTCTGGTCGAGCGGCATGCGCGCTTTCCGCAGCGTGTGAACGCAGGCTTCATGCAGGTGGTCAGCCGCAGCCATGTGCGCCTGCGCGTGTTTGAGCGCGGCACGGGTGAAACCCTGGCCTGCGGCACCGGCGCCTGTGCCGCTGTGGCGGCGGGCATTCGCCTGGGGCTGCTCGACAACGAAGTACAGGTGGACATGCGCGGCGGGCGCCTCACCATCGCCTGGAGCGGCCAGGAGACAGACACCCTTTACATGACGGGCCCGGCCACCACGGTGTTCGAAGGCCAGATCGACATTCCGGACACCCTATGAGCAGCACCCACATTCCTCCGATTCTTGAAGAAGACATTGCCAATTTTCTGACCAACACCCCGGGCTTCTTTGAGCGCCATGCCGAAGTGTTGGCCAGTGTGCAGATCACCAGCCCCCATGGCCAGCGCGCCGTGAGCCTGCAAGAGCGCCAGGCCGAGATGCTGCGCGAGAAGATCAAGGGGCTGGAGCACCGCATCATGGACATGGTGCGCAACAGCAACGACAACACCGCCATTGCCACCAAGGTGCACCAGTGGACCAGCGCCCTGCTGCGCGTGAAAGACCCGTTCGATTTGCCCGAGGCGGTGGTCAGCGGCATCCGTACCCTGTTTGATGTGCCCCAGGCCACGGTGCGCGTCTGGACGGTGGCGGGGCCCTACATCGACGCCGACTTCACCCAGGGCGCCAGCGAAGACGCGCGGGCGTTTGCCTCGTCGCTGACCATGCCGTTTTGCGGCCCCAACCTGGGCTTTGAGCCTGCGGGCTGGCTGGCGCAGGATGCCGGCGGCGAGCCCGCCCAGTCGCTGGCCCTGCTGCCACTGCGCGAAGGCGCCATCGACAGCGCCACGCCCGCGTTTGGCCTGCTGGTGCTGGGCTCGCAAGACCCGCAGCGCTTTGATGCCACGATGGGCACGGAATTCCTCTCGCGCATTGCGGAGCTGGCCAGCGCGGCGCTGGTGCGGTTGAAGTGAGGTTCCCCCCTGAGGCGCTGCGCGCCTTCCCCCCAGGGGGACGACGCCCTCGCTGCGGGGCGGCCCTTGCTCGGCGTCTCTGGCCTGGGCAGCGCCGGTTGCGGCGGCCTGGGGTCTTGGCGTCAACCGCAGCTTTTGTCTTGTCAAACGTCGGTTAAGCCCATGGCCGAGATGCCGTCAGCCGCATTGCCTCCCGATCCCCACGTTCTGCGCTACTTGGAACATGTGCGGGTCGAAAAGCGGCTGGCGGGGCGCACGCTGACGCTGTACACGCTGGACCTGGAGAAGCTGGCGCAGTTTGCGGCGGGGGTGAAGACGCCGCTGTTGCAGCTCACCAGTGCCCACATCCGCCGCTTTGTGGCGCTGATGCACAGCGGTGGGCGCAGTGGGCGGGGCATTGCGCTCATCCTCTCGGGCTGGCGCGGGTTTTACACCTGGGCGGGGCGGCAGGGGCTGGTGGCGCACAACCCGGTGCAGGACGTGCGCGCGCCCAAGGCCCCCAAGCCCTTGCCCAAGGCTTTGGGTGTGGACGACGCGGTGCGCCTGGCCGATTACGAAAACACCGGGGCCGACCCGTGGCTGGAAGCGCGCGATGCCGCCATGGTCGAGCTGCTGTACGGCTGCGGCTTGCGGGTGGGTGAGCTGGTGGGGCTGGACGCCGTGGCGAGCCCGCAAGCCCAGCGCGAAGGCCGTGGCTGGGTCGATCTGCAGGCGGGCGAAGCCCATGTGTTTGGCAAAGGCAGCAAGCGCCGCAGCGTGCCCGTGGGCCGGGCGGCGGTGCGGGCCCTGCAAGCCTGGCTGGCCCTGCGGGCGCAGCCGTTTGGGGTCTCCTCAGTTCGGCTCGATGGGGCCTTGTTCGTGGGGCAGCGAGGCAAGCGGTTGACGGCCCAATCTGTGTGGCTGCGGCTGCGCCAGCGCAGCCAGCTGGCGGGGCTCACCACCCCGGCGCACCCGCACATGCTGCGCCACTCGTTTGCCAGCCATGTGCTGCAGTCCAGCAGCGACTTGCGTGCGGTGCAGGAGCTGCTGGGGCACGCCAACATCACCACCACGCAGGTGTACACGCGGCTGGATTTTCAGCACCTGGCCAAGGTGTATGACGCGGCCCACCCCCGGGCTAAAAAGAAATCCCCCTGAGCGGCTGCGCCGCTTCCCCCAAGGGGGACGCACCCGGTGGCCTGGCGAGCCAGTTCCACGGGTGCGCTGGCGTGACCGCGCGCGCTGCTGATGGCATGCCCACCTGGTCGGCTTGTCGTACCTAGACGGCCGCGCGGCGGCGTGTCGTGTGTCGTTTCCAGGTGGTTCGCCATGGGAACCAAGAGGCAAGCCGAGGCATCCGAGCAGAGGGGCTCCCGCTGTGGGGGCCTTGGAGCTGTTGACATGCTGCGGAACTGGATCAAGTCAAACCGTGGGTTCCTCGTGCTGTTGTTGTGCTTTGGCCTCTTTCGCACAGCCGTGGCCGACTGGAACCCTATCCCCTCGGGCTCCATGCGGCCCACATTGCTCGAGGGCGATGTGGTGTTCGTCAACCGGCTCGCGTATGACGTCAAGCTGCCGCTGACGGACGTGGTGCTGCTGCCGCTGGGTGATCCGCAGCGTGGCGACGTGGTGACCTTTACTTCGCCGCAAGACGGCACGCGCCTCATCAAGCGCATTGCCGCGGTGCCGGGCGACCGGGTAGAGATGCGCAACGAGGTGCTTTACATCAACGGCCAGGCCGCCGAGTACGACGCGCCCGAGGTGGTGCAAGAGGCCGTGGGTGTGGGCGCTACGGTGCAGGCCACGCGCTGGACGGAGCGCTTGGGCGGGCACGAGCGGCGCGTGCAGTGGTTGCACGGCGTGCCCGCGCGCAGCACGTTCGACGCCATTGAGGTGCCTGCAGGCCAATACCTCATGCTGGGCGACAACCGAGACGACAGCGTGGATTCGCGCTACATCGGCCTGGTGCCGCGCCACCTGTTGATCGGGCAAGCACGCCGTGTGCTGGTGTCGGCAGACATCCTGGGGCACTGGGCGCCCCGGCTGCAGCGCATTGGCTTGCCGTTGTAGCTGGCTGCTGGCTGTGGTCAGCGGTCAGCGGTCAGCGGTCAGCGGTCAGCGCGGCGCCATGCGCTCTTGGTCGGCCAATAGGCGGCGCAGGCGCGATTGTTCAAAGTCCAGGTAGCGCAGGCGGTCGCGGGTCTCGCTGCGCTGCTTGTCGTTCAGGCCCTTGTCCTGCAAGCGCTTTTCCATCCGCCGAATCTCGCTGTCGTTGCTGTTGAGTGATTGCCGCGTGCGGTGCACCTGCAGCCCCGCATCCAGTGCCATGGCAAACGCACCTTCGCCTGGGCGTCCACGGCAGGCGTCTTGCTTGCTGGTGTTGCCCTGGGTGCCCTCGCGCCAGCCGCTGTAAGGTGTGCAAAAGCGCGGAATGCCCGCTTCCCAGCCGACGCGGTAGCGCTCGGCATCGGGGCGCACGCCCACTTCGGCGCAGTCCTTGGCGTAGTCGGCCAGTTGGCTGCGCGGGGGCTCGCCGTGGCTGCCGTCCTCCAGCCCCACCTGGTACCAGTCGGCCACTTTGCATTGCTCGGGGGTCATGCTGGTGCAGCCGGCCAGCACGGCGGCGACTGCACTGGCAGCGAGGAGGGGGAGGATTTTTTTCATGGGCAAAATCCTACCGACCACTTTACCTGCCCGCCAGTGAAATTTGGCGCACGGGGCTGTGTGCCCCGCCTTCTGTTCAGCGCGCCCCAATCAGGGTGTGGTTTGCGCTGGGGAGCTTGAAGCTCGAAACCGTCTCCACCAGGCCCCGTGCCTGGGCATTGAGCCCCGCTGCTGCAGCGGCCATTTGTTCGACCAGGGCCGCGTTTTGCTGGGTGGCCTGGTCCATCTGGGTGACGGCCTCATTGACCTGGTCCACGCCCTGGCTCTGCTCGGAGCTGGCTGCGCTGATCTCGCCCACGATGTCGGTGACCCTTTTGATGGCGCCCACCACCTCTTCCATGGTTTGACCGGCGCGGTCCACCAGCGCGGTGCCTGCTTCCACGCGCTCCACGCTGGTGCTGATCAGGCTTTTGATTTCGCGGGCCGCTTCGGCAGACCGACCCGCCAAATTGCGGACCTCGCTCGCCACCACGGCAAAGCCGCGCCCTTGTTCCCCTGCGCGTGCAGCTTCTACCGCAGCGTTCAAGGCGAGGATGTTGGTTTGGAAGGCAATGGAGTCAATGACCCCAATGATGTCGCTGATCTTCTTGCTGCTTTCGTTGATGCCACGCATGGTGGCCACCACCTCTGCCACCACCTCGCCCCCTTGGGCAGCCACTGCCGACGCACTTTGCGCCATCTGGTTGGCTTGGCGCGAGTTGTCTGCGTTCATGCGCACGGTGGAGTTGAGCTCCTCCATCGATGCCGCGGTCTCCTCCAGAGCGCTGGCCTGTCGCTCGGTGCGCGCCGACAGGTCATCGTTGCCCTGCGCAATTTCGCCAGACGCTGCAGAGACGCTGGCTGCGCCATTGTGCACTGCGCTGACCAGCGTCACCAGCGCGATTTGCATGCTCTTGAAGCCGTGCAACAACTGCGCGGTTTCATTGGTACCCCGTGCCTCGATGTGCTGTGTCAGGTCACCCTGGGCGATTGCGTCCGAAAACGCAATGGCGCGGCGCAGGGGCTGGGAGATGGAGCGAATGACCAGGTACCCGAACACCAGGGCGAGTGCAATGCTGATGAACAGCGAGGCGATCAGGCCAAAGGCCATGCCCTGATAAAGAGACTCTGATTGCTCATATTCTGCTTTGGCGATGTCCAGTTGCACCTGCACCAGCTTGCCCAGCACGTCCTGCAAGGGGTCCAGGGCTGGGTACATCTCTTTGGCGGCATAGGCGGTCAGCGCTGCCGTGTCCCCAGCTTTCAAAATTTGCTCCAGGCGGTTCACCGAGGTGTCCGCTGTGGATTGCAGTCTCCTGAACTGCCCCACCAGCTGCACTTCTTGCGCCACCAGTTCGGTCGCCAGGTAGGCGTTCCATTGCTCCTGAATGTCCTTGCGTGCTTGCGCCACAGACTGCAAGCCTTGCGCAGGGGTCATGGCTGCATCTCTCACTTTGTGGGCGGTGTCGACGATGTTGATGGCGTACGCGTCAGAGACCAGCTTGATCTGCTTGAGGGGCACCACGCGGTCTTGGTAGACGGTGTTCAGCCCCTGATTGGCCCGTTGCATGCCCAGCAGCCCTGCGGTGCCGATCACCGCAGTCAAAAGGCACAGCGCCGCGAGCAGCAATGCCAGGCGGGTTGAGATGCGGATGTTGTCGAGATGCATGGCAGTACCTTTTTCCAACGGTCAAAACAGTCAGACCCGCGGTGCAGGTGTGCGGCTTGGAAATTTCTTGCGCCCTTGGCCTGCCGGGGTCCTATTGCACGGATTCTTCTTGCGCAGCCATCACCGTGTCCTGCAAGAACTTTTCGATGTCCAGCAGGATGAGCATGCGGTCGTCCACCGAGCCGATGGCCAGCAGGTGCTCGGGGTCGAAGTTCGAGTCCAGTGCAGGCACGGGGCGCAGTTGCGAGGGCTCCAGCGTGAGCACGTCCGAGACGCCGTCCACCACTACGCCGATCACGCGCTGGCCAATGTTCAGCACGATCACCACGGTGAGGTGGTTGTATTGCACTTCGCTCACACCCAGCTTGATGCGCAGGTCGATGATGGGAACGATCACGCCGCGCAGGTTCACCACGCCCTTGAGGTGCTCGGGGGCGTTGGCGATGGTGGTGGGCTTTTCGTAAGAGCGTATTTCCTGCACGCGCAGGATGTCCACCCCGTATTCCTCGTTGGCAATCTTGAACGCCAGAAATTCTCGAATGTCGGTCAGAACTCCAATCCTTGCAGAAGATGTGGCAGAGGATGAAGGTGTGGCTGTTGCGGCGTTGATCATCGGACACCCCGTCTTAAATGATAAAAATGTGATTCAAATTCTATCGATCTTGTAGATTGTGTGTCAAATTTTTCAAATTAAATTTCTTCTGCGGCGTTGGTCCTTGGTGGTTTTTGTGTTCGGGTGACGGCTGCCTGCACAATCCGGGGATGAAAACGATCCGACTCAAGCAAGGCAAGGAGCGCTCGCTGCAGCGCCGCCACCCGTGGATATTTGACTCCGCCATCGCCAAAGGCGGTGGCGACAGTGGCGAGACGGTGCGCGTGGAGTCGCACGAAGGGCAATTTTTGGGCTGGGCCGCGTTCAGCCCCAACTCGCGCATCCGGGCGCGGGTGTGGAGCTTTGACGAAACGCAGCGCATTGATGCTTCTTTTTTCATAGCTGCTTGCGCTCGTTCCATAAGCGCTAGAGCCCGATTTGATGTGAAAAGCGATGGTGTGCGGCTGGTGCACGGTGAGTCCGACGGGCTGCCTGGCCTGATCGTGGACCGCTATGGCGACACGCTGGTGGCCCAGTTCACCAGTGCGGGCACCGAGCGCTGGAAGGCGGTGCTGGCCGATGCCTTGCTGCAGGCCACGGGCTTAAGCAAGCTGTATGAGCGATCAGACGCCAACGTGCGCCAACTCGAAGGGCTGGAGCCCGCCACGGGCTGGCTGCGGGGTGGGCCCGTTGCTGGGCAGGCCGAGCCGCCGCTGGAGCTGACCATCCATGAGCACGACTGGCGCCTGACGCTGAACATCGCCGAGGGCCACAAAACCGGCTTTTACCTGGACCAGCGCGACAGTCGCAAGCGTTTTGCCGACTGTGTGCAGCGGCTGAACCTGCGCAAGGTGCTCAACTGCTTTTGCTACACCGGTGGCTTCAGCGTGGCGGCATTGGCGGGCATGCAGGCCGCGCAACGTGCGGGCGGGCAGGGCGGTGGCGAGGTGACATCCATCGATTCGTCCGGCCCCGCGCTGGAGCGGGCCCGCGCCCATGTGCTGCTCAATGGCTTTGATGCGGAACAAGCCAAGTTCATGGATGCGGACGTGAACGCATCGCTGCGCCAGTTTCTGAAAGACGGCGTGCGCTTTGACGCCATCGTGCTTGATCCGCCCAAGTTTGCGCCCACTGCGGCGCACGCTGACCGCGCGGCGCGGGCCTACAAAGACATCAACCGCCTGGCGCTGCAGCTGCTGGAGCCGGGCGGCGTGTTGTTCACCTTCTCGTGCTCGGGCGGGATCAGCGCCGATCTGTTCCACAAGATCGTGGCCTCTGCCGGGGCCGATGCGGGGGTCGACGGCTACATCACCGAACGCCTGGGGGGCGCACCTGACCACCCGATGACATTGGAGTTTCCTGAAGGGGAATACCTCAAGGGCCTGGTGGTGATGCGCAAGCCAGGCTGAAACCTGGTCTCTTTCGCGCCCAGGTATTGCCGCAGTCGCGCTGCCAGTGTCCCGAGTAGGAAGTTCGTTGATGAAATGAAGAGGTCGAAATCGTCGTCAGGCAAGGCGCAAACCGCAGCGATAGCCGTCGCTATTGCGAGGATGTGCACGCAGCATGGCGGCGATTCTCGGCATCTTTGTGAAACGAATCTCCAACTCGGGACACTAGCTACAAATGGCATCGCGCCATGCAACTGTGCCTGCCGGCGTTGTAACCGCCAGAGAGCCCCTGTGCAGGTGGGTGGGCCGCCGTGCCCCGCCGCAATGGGCCTGGCGGGGACGTTTGGAGCGGTTGGAGGCGTGCCCGTAGAGCATCTTCAGGCCCTGCACAGGGCATTGCCTAGGGTCAATCTCAGTCTGTCGCGCGTCGCCGCAGCAGCGCCATCACGAACAAGGCCCCGATGCCCGCCGTGACGATGCCCACCGGCAACTCCTGCGAGCCCAGCAGCGTGCGTGCCACCAGATCGCTGGCCAGCAGCAGTCCGGCCCCGAGCCCTGCTGCCAGCGGCAGGAAAGCGGCATGCAGGGGCCCCGACAGCCGCCGCGCTAGATGCGGCACCATCAGGCCTACGAAACCGATCACCCCGGCCAGCGCCACGCAGCAGGCGGTTGCCACTGCGGCCACCAAGAAGGCCTGGGTGCGCAGCCGCTCGGGCGCGATACCCAGGCTGTGGGCCGTGTCGTCGCCGGCCAGCAGCGCATCCAGCGAGCGGTGGCGGCGCCAGACGAATCCCATGCAAAGGCCCAAGCCCAGGCACGCCAGCCACAGGTTGTCCCACCGCGCCAGCCCCAGGCCGCCCAGCGACCAGAACACCACGGCATGAGCCGCCCGCTGGTCGCCAGCAAAGACCAGCCCGTGCGTCAGTGCGCCGAACAAAAACGACACCGCCAGCCCGGCCAGCACCGTCTGCGCGGGCCCCTGTCCGCCCGCTCGGCGCACCAGCAGCAGCACGGCGCCCGACGCCACCGCAGCCCCGGCGAACGTGGCGGCCGGCAGCGTCCAGGCGCCCAGCCATTCGCCGGTCAACGTGAGGACGGCCACGGCACCTGTGGAGGCGCCCGAGGACAGGCCGAACAGGAACGGATCGGCCAGGTCGTTGCGCGTGGTACTTTGCAACAGGCCGCCCACCACGGCCAGCGTGGCGCCCACCAGCAGCGCCAGCACCACTCGCGGCAGGCGCAGGTCGCGCACGATGGCCTGCGCCATATCACCCGCTGGCGCGCCGAACACACCGGCCCAGGGCCCCGCCAGCGCCGCAGCCGCCTCGCGCCACGACACGGGCGCACTGCCTACCGTAAGCGACAGCATGGCCAGCAGCACCAGGGCCAGTACGATTCCCAGCGGCACCGCGCGGCTTAGCGCGTCCGCCGGCAGGACCATGCGGCGTAGCGCGACCCCTAGAGTCACCGTGCGGCGTGGCGCGACTCCCTTAGTCACCGCGCGGCGTGGCGCGGTGTGGGCCTGCTCCCCCGGCGGCGTCATGGCGTCTGCCTCATGGTGCCTGCCGCAGGGCGCGGGCCAGCTTTTCGATGGCGTCGATGTTGGCGGGCCCGGGCGTTAACTCGGCATAGCGCAGCGTGACGAAGCGGCGCTGGCGCACGGCCTCAGTGAGCCGCATGGCCGGGTGGGCCTGCAGAAGGGTCTGAAGGTGCTCCGGGCCCTGGCCGTTTTGGTAATCCAGCAGCACGATGACCTGCGGGTTGCTCGCTGCAACCGTCTCCCAGGCGCTGGTGCCCCAGCCCATGGCCACCTCGCCCAGCACGTTGCGCCCACCTGCGGCCTCGATCAGGGCCGTGGGCATGGCGGCGCGGCCCGCAGTGAAGGGCTTGTCCTCGCCCGAGTCGTAGACGAACACCCGCGGCGGCTGCGGCAGTGCTGAGCGGGTCGCGGCCCGGACCCGCTCATGCCATTGCGCGATCAGCCGCTCGGCCTGCGCACGGCGGCCAAATACGGTGCCCAGGCGCAGCATGTCGCCGTACAGCAGGTCCATCGTGGCGTGCGGTTTCTCGCCGAGCACGTGCGCGCAGCTTTCGGTCAGGATCAGCGTCTGGATCCCGTGTGGCGCCAGGGTGGTCGGGGTCACCTCGCCCCCGGGTTGCATGCCGTAATACCACCCGGCGAAGAACAGATCGGGCTTGGCGGCCAGCAGCGTTTCCAGCGTCGGGTATTTGGGGGCCAGTTCCGCAATGTTTCCCAGGCTGCGCAGGAACGCCGCATCGGCCTTGTACCAGCCGGTGATGCCCGTGACGCCCACCATGGAGGACTGCAGCCCGAGCGCCATGGCCATCTCGACCATGTTCAAGTCGTGCACGACCATGCGTTTGGGCGGCGCGGCGATGCGCAGCGTGCCGCCGCAGTTGGGCACGGTGACGGGAAACCCTGGCACCACACCTGTGCCCTGCGCCAGCGCGGTGCCCGCGCCGCCCAGCAGACAGGCCACGGCAAGCGCCCCATAGCAGGCGATCGCGCAACGCCGCAGTACGCGCCTCATGCCGCCGCCTTTCGCTCGAACGACCACAGCATGCCGCTGTGGCGCGGGTGCCGCGTGTGAACCAGCTCCATGCCGAACACGTCGGCCACGCGGTCGGCGCCCAGCGCCTCATCGGGACTGCCGGTGGCCACCAGGGCGCCACGGTTCAGAACCCAGACCCTGTCAGCGAACGAAGGCACCAGGCCCAGCTCGTGCAGCGCGGCCACCACGGTAATGCCGAGCCCGCGCACCAGGGCCAGAAGGTCGGCGCGGGCCGCGAGGTCAAGGTGGTTGGTGGGCTCGTCCAGCAGCAGCAGTACGGGCTGCTGCGCCAGTGCGCGTGCCAGGTGCGCACGCTGGCGCTCGCCACCCGACAGGCTGGACAGCGCCCGGTGCGCCAGGGCGCTGAGCCCGCAGGTGTGCAGGGCTTGGTCTACCGCCTGCGCGTGTTCCGTGCGGCCAGCGCGGTGCTGGTGGGGCAGCCGCCCCAGGGCGACGTAGTCGTGCACGCGAAAGGCGAGGTCGGCGGTTTCGGTCTGCCCCAGCACGGCGATGTGCCGCGCACGCTCGGGCGCCGGCCAGGCTGCTAGGTCGTGCCCCAGCACGCTCACCCGGCCCTTGGTGGGCATGGCCCTCGCTCCCAGCAGCTTCAGCAGCGTGCTCTTGCCGGCGCCGTTGGGGCCGACCAGGGCCACGCATTCGCCGTGGGCCGCACTGGCGTTCACACCGTGCAGCAGCGGGCGCCCCTGCGGCGTGCAAAAGCTCACGCCTTCGGCTTGTAGCAACGTCTGCATGTCACAGCGTCCAGCGCAGTGCCAGCTCTAAGCTGCGCGGCGCGCCGAGCAGGATCTGGTCTGGGTAGAACGGATCGGCCCATGCCGCATACACGCGGTTGGTCAGGTTGCGACCGCGCAGGGTGAGCTGCACGCCGCGTGCGACGTCCACTGCCAGGGCGGCGTCGAGTGTGGTGTAGGCAGACAGCCGCACGGTGTTCGCATCGCTGTGGAACCGCTCGCCCACATGCCGCAGCGAGGCAGACACCTGCACCGGCACGTTGGCCACGAAGCGGTAGACGACGCCGGCATTGGCGACCACGCGCGGAGCGTTGGGCGGTGTGTTGCCCGAGAGCGAGCCGCCACCGGCCAGTGTGTAGTCTTGGTAGCGCGCCCGGTTCAGCGCGAGGTTGGACCACAGGTTCCAGTGTGCATCGGGCCGCAGCGCCAGCGATGCCTCGGCCCCGCGCGACTGCAACGCCCCCGCCACGGCCAGCGACTGCCCACCCTGCGCGGCATAAACGTTGCGGCGCTCGGTGTCGTACACGGCGAACGTCCAGGCGCCGCGGTCTTGCCAGAACGATTGCTTCACGCCCGCCTCCAGGTTGCGCGTGCGGGTCAGGTCCAGCGGCTGCGTGCCGCGCAGCAGGAACAGGTTGTTGGCCGCCACATCGGCGCCCGTGGCGTATTGGCCGTAAAGGGTGGTGCCCGCCGCCGCCCAGGTCACGCCCAGGCGCCCCGTGGTCGGGTGCCAGGTCTTGTCGAAAGGAAAGCCCGTGCGGGAAACGCCCGCAGCATCGGTCGACGTGCGCGACAGCTCGATCGATTCATGACGCAGCCCGCCGATCAGCGCCCAACCCGGCGCCACCGAAAACCGGTCTTCCAGCGCTACAACGGTGTTGCGCACCCCGCTCGTCTGCCACTGCCGGGTGAGTGGGCCGTAGGTGCCGCGCTGCGGGTCTACCAGGCTCACGCTGTCGCCCGGAAAGTTGGCGGCGCCTGGGCGGGTCAGGTCGAGGTTGCTGGTTTCCAGCGCCGCCACCCAGCGGTTGTCGCGCCCGGCGATCTGTCCGTCCCACTGCAACTCGGTTTTCTGGCCCACCGAGGTCTGGTCCTGCGCCACATAAAAGCGCTCGCGGTCCACCAGGCCTGTGCCCGCGTTGAACGCCGCGATCTCGTTGTTGAACCAGTTGCGCGTGGCCGTGTAGCGGTAGATCTGCGTGCGCAGCGTGAAGGCGCTGTCGATGCTCCAGTCCATGCCCGTGCGCAGCCAGGTCTCGCGCGCGTCGTTGCGGTTGTCCAGCACGTTGTAATTGGTGCGCAGCGTGCGCCGGTCGATCGTGACCGGGCCGAGCGCACTGCCGTTGAAGCCCGACGTGTAGCTGCCGGACACCACGCCGCCCTGGTGCTCAACGCTCGGCGCGGCGGCGGACACCAGCGGCGTGCCCCAGTAACTGCTGCCCCGGTCGCGCTTGATCTCCCCGGCCACGAAGAACTTCAGGCCCTGCTGCACATGCCAGTCCAGCCCGCCCGACAGGTGGCGGTTGTGCTGGTTCGTGTCCTGGACGGGGCCATCGCTTTGCGAGCCGGTCAGGTCGATGCGGTAATCCAGATCCTTCCAGGCGGTGGTGCCGCCCGAGCCCAGGCGAAGGCGCCGTTCGCCGAACGAACCTGCGGCCGTCTCGACCTCTGTTTCCACCGGGCCGCGTTGCGGCGCGCGGGTGACGAAATTCACCGCCCCGCCCGATGCGCCCTCGCCCGACATGAGCGAGGCCGCGCCTTTGAGAAATTCGATCCGTTCCAGGTTGGCCGTGTCCATGACACGCGACGTCATGTTGGGCGGGCCGATCTTGATACCGTTGTAGAGCGTGTTGATTTGGCTGTTGGCAAAGCCGCGCATCGAAAACGCACTGGGTTCGGCCGGAAAGTCCCCGGCCGTCACGCCCACGGCGGACTGCGCCGCTTCGGTGACGGTGCGCAGTCCGCGTTCGGCCAGCACCTGGCGGGAGACTACGTCGATGGACGCCGGCGTTTCGCGCACTGACAGACCCAGGCGGGACGCGCCCTCGGCGGGTTGGTCCAGCGCGCCCGGCAGGGCTTGCTCTTTCACGACCACCGTGGGCAAGGCGGCGGTGCTGTTGCCCTCCTGGGCCATGGCGCAGGGCGCAGAAAGCGCCAGCAAAGGGGATAGCCAGAGAGAAGCTGTGGGGCGGAGCGGTCGCATGGTGGGATGGAAAGGAGCAAGGAGTGGCCGCCAAAAGCGAGCCGGATTGGAAGGTGTGTAAATGGCAGGCCGCAGCAAAGCTGCTACGGAGGGGGCCGGCGCGAGGGGGTAAAAAGGGATGAAAAAGGGATGAAAAAGGGATGAAAAAGGGATGAAAAAGGGATGAAAAAGGGATGAAAAAGGGATGAAAAAGGGGATAAAACACCCGAAGGTGAGTTTGCTTGTTATTGCAACTGAGTTGCGACAGTGGATTTTAGACCCAATAACGCAACGTATATGCGTTATTGGGTGTTTTGACGCCCTTTCCCCATCGGGCGTGGCCGCAGGGGGGCTTGACACGATCGATACACTGGAAAAAACCGGTTTCAACCCGATCTGCGGGCTCGGTCGCGCAACGGGCGGGGCTTTCACACCCGCCCTATTTCATTTGAAAGAGATTCCCATGGCACTCATTCCAGTCACCATCCTCACGGGCTTTTTGGGCTCTGGCAAAACCACCTTGCTCAAGCGTGTCTTGAGCGAGGCCCATGGCCAGAAGATCGCCGTCATCGAAAACGAATTCGGCGAAGAAAACATCGATAACGACATCCTCGTGACCGACTCCAAGGAGCAGATCGTGCAGATGAGCAACGGCTGCATCTGCTGCACCATTCGCGAAGACCTGCGCGAAACCCTGCAACTGCTGGCCGCCAAGAAGCGCAAGGGCCTGCTGGACTTTGAGCGCATCGTGATCGAGACCACCGGCCTGGCCGACCCCGGCCCCGTGGCGCAAACGTTCTTCATGGACGAAGAGATTGCCGAAACCTACCTGATCGACTCCATCATCACCCTGGTGGACGCCAAGCACGCGGCGCAGCAGCTCAATGACCGCCAGGAAGCACGCCGCCAAGTGGGCTTTGCCGACCAGATTTTCCTGTCCAAGACTGATCTGGTGAGCGCCCAGGACGTGGATGCGCTGACGCACCGCCTCAAGCACATGAACCCGCGTGCGCCCATCAAGGCGGTGCATTTTGGCGAAGTGCCAATCAAGGAGGTGCTGGACCTGCGGGGCTTCAACCTCAACGCCAAGCTGGACATCGACCCCGACTTTCTCAAAGAAGAAGACGACCACAGCCACAGCGACCATGACCATGTGCATGAGGGGCATGAGCACCACGACCATGCCCCTGGCGAGGCGTGCAACCACCCCTCGCACCAGCACGGCCATGGTCACCACCATCACCACGATGACGACGTCAAGAGTTTCGTCTACCGCTCGGATCGCCCGTTTGACCCCGCCAAGCTCGAAGACTTCCTGGGTGCCATCGTCAATATTTATGGCCCGCGCATGCTGCGCTACAAAGGGGTCTTGAATATGAAGGGCACTGAGCGTAAGGTGATCTTCCAGGGCGTGCACCAGCTCATGGGCAGTGACCTGGGCCCGCAGTGGGCCGAGGGCGAAGCCCGGTTGAGCAAGATGGTGTTCATCGGCATTGACCTGCCGCAGGACATCTTCCGCCAGGGACTGGACCAGAGCCTGGCGTGAGGAACGCTGGGGCTGCCCAGTGGCCTATGGTGAGAGCCCGCCCCCTTGGGGAAATGCCGAGGTGTGTCGTATCTGCAACGTTTTCGTTTGCAGCGGCGCAGGTCGATACAATCGCGCCCCGGTAAAACCCCGGAAGGCTTGCCATCCGTCCCAGGCTGCATCTGCAGCCGGGGCCTGCCCGTATTGCGAGGAGACCAGGAAGTGAAAGCCGAAACCAGCAAACCCAAGGCGGCAACCAAAGCGTCCGCACCCGCGGCCAAAGCCGCTGCTGCCCCGGCACCAGCCAAGGCCATCAAGGCTGCTGCTTCCTCCAAGGTCGCAGCAGCCACTCCCGTGGTGTCTGCCGCGACGCCCCCGCCGGCAGACCCGCAGGTGCCTCTGCGCACCACCCGGCCTTCATCGCGTTTGGCCCAATTGACCGTACCATCCATGGCCCAGGCAGTGGCATCGACCGCTGCCAAAGCCAGTTATCAACACACCATGCCCACGACCGCGCCAGTGCACCCTACCTTCACCGCTGCCAAAAAAGACCCCAAGCTTGCCAATAACTGGAAGGCCAAGACGGCCCAAGAGCTGACAGATGCTGAAGTGCTGGCCATGCCTGACAGCGAGTACATGAACGACAAGCAGATGGCGTTTTTTCGCCTGAAGCTGGTGCAACTCAAGCAAGACATCCACAACAGCGCCGGTGAAACCACCGAGCATCTGCGTGAAGACACCGTGGTGGTGCCTGATCCTGCCGACCGTGCCACCATTGAAGAAGAACACGCGCTGGAGCTGCGCACCCGTGACCGCGAACGCAAGCTGCTCAAGAAGATCGAGCAGTCCATCGCCCGCATCGACGCTGGTGACTACGGCTACTGCGACGAAACGGGTGAGCCCATTGGTGTGGGCCGCCTGATCGCCCGTCCTACGGCCACGCTGTCGCTGGAAGCCCAGCAGCGCCGTGAACTCAAGCAGAAGATGTTTGGGGACTGAGCTTGCGTGAAAACCCCCGCCATGCCCGCTCGGACACGCGGGGTTCATTCACACCCTCCAAGTCAGGCGTTATGCTGAGCGCCTTCAGGACAACCGCAGCCAAATCACCATGAGCAAGGAAGAAACCCCACCAGCCGGCGGACTGTTGTCCAAGATGGTGCGGTTTGTGCGCAACCCCACCGTCCAGTGGACGGAGCTGGACTCTTTGCAGGACGACCGCGAGAGCCAGTACAGCAAGCAGATGCTCAAGGAAATGATTGAGCGCAAGCGGCGCAACGACTTTGTGCGCCGCCGCGAATTCGATCAGCTGCGCAAGTTGCGCCAGCGCGAGGTGCTGCAAGGCCATCGCACCGAAGACCCCACCAACCGCCCTTCGTTCTTCCAGAGTAGCATGGCGTCGCCCGATGAGCGGGCCGTCACGCTCAAAAAGATCGATGAGATCGAGGCGCAAATGTCTCAGCAGTGGTGGAAAAGTAAACAATCCACTGACGGCGGCGCTACCGTACCAGGCGCCTTGGCTGCTGCACCTGCGACAGCCGCACAGGAATCTGACACCGAGGCGGCCGATGCCCGTGCCTTTGCTCCCACCGCTCCGGTGAGCCTGGCAGCGCCGCTGGCACAGCCCGGTCCCAGCCCTGTGGCACCTCTGTTTGCTGACGACAGCATGGCGATGGGCAAATTCGGCGGCACCGATGCCAAGTTGCAAGCCACGCCTGTGGCGGCTGAGCCTTCTGTCAGCCCCACGGTGCCCGGCGTGATCGCGCAGACCGTTGCCGCACTGGAGAAATTCGTGCACGAACCCGACCTTGAAGAAGCGGCCATCCGCTACGCCAATGGCGATAACGAAGGGGCAGAGTCCGGCTTGCTGGAGGTTCTGCAACAACATCGCAATGACAACCCAGACCAGCAACTGGATCT
This sequence comes from Acidovorax sp. 106, assembly GCF_003663825.1. Taxonomy (NCBI): domain Bacteria; kingdom Pseudomonadati; phylum Pseudomonadota; class Betaproteobacteria; order Burkholderiales; family Comamonadaceae; genus Acidovorax; species Acidovorax sp. 106. The sequence goes on from NZ_RCCC01000001.1 coordinate 2,562,372, forward strand.
GTGGATGACCCTGTTTGACCTGTATCGGGCAACAGGGCAGCACGACCAGTTTGAAAACTTGGCCATTGATTTTGCAGCGCAGTACAGCCGGTCTGCGCCGCTGTGGTTCTCGCTGCCTGAACAGTTGGGCATGACGGGTGCCACCCCTGCGCTGCAGGCCGATGCGCCGAGTCGGCGTGACTTCAGCTGGAACGCGCCACAGCGCCTGGCCGTGTCTTCGGTGGCTGCGTTGCAGGCTTCGGTTGAGCGCTCGACTTCACCGTGGACGCTGTCTTGGTCGCGCATTTCGGGCATGGACGATGCGGCGGTGCCACTGTTGGCCGACTTGTTCACGCGCTGGGCTGACAAGCAAGGACAGTTTGTGTTCTCGGGGGTGGACAAATTCAACACCCTCATGGAAATCATGACCCAGTCGGGCGACCGGGTTTCGGGGCCTGAGTGGTGGCGACTGCGCATGTCGGCACTGCGGCTCATGGGGCGCCCCGATGAGTTTGAACTGGTGGCACTGGACTACTGCGTGACCTATGAGGTTTCGCCGCCGTCCTGGGTGTCGCCCAAGTGCGGCTACTCGGACGACGACACCACAGCAGCTCCCGAGGCATCGCGCGCGAACGAACGGGACATGCTGGCCTCCGATTTTGGCGATCTGTCGATTCCGGCGCCGTTGGAGACGGGGCCGGTAGCCACGCTCAGCGGCATCATCGATGGCGACGCTACGCCGTTGCTGGAGCCTCTGGAGTCCATGCTGCGCCCGGGGGTGCCGCTGCCCATTGCCTGCGACAAGCTCATGCGCATCGACTTCGCGGCGGCGGGCTCTGTGCTCAACTGGGCGGCCGACCAGCAAGCCAAGGGCTATGTGGTGCATTTTCAGAACCTGCACCGGCTCATCGCCGTGTTTTTCAACGTGATCGGCATCAACGAACACGCCTGGGTCATCCCGCGCAAGAACTGAGCAAGAACTGAACTTGGTAGGCCGCTTGCAATTGCAGCGGCAGGCCCCACGTTCGGGGCTATGACGTCATCCAGCGAATCCCCCGTGTTCCACGGGACCACCATCATCAGTGTCCGCAGGCAAACCCCGGCGGGCGTACAGGTAGCCATCGGCGGCGATGGCCAAGTGACCTTGGGCAACATCGTGGTCAAGGGCACCGCGCGCAAGGTGCGTAAGCTTTACCACGGCAAAGTGCTGGCAGGCTTTGCGGGCGCCACGGCCGATGCCTTCACGCTGTTTGAGCGTTTTGAAGCCAAGCTGGAAAAGCACCAGGGTCACCTGACCCGCGCGGCCATTGAGCTGACCAAAGACTGGCGCACCGACCGTGTGCTGCGCCGCCTCGAAGCCATGCTGGCCGTGGCCGACGCCAGCGCGTCGCTCATCATCACTGGCAACGGCGACGTGCTGGAGCCTGAGCAGGGCATCGTGGCGATCGGGTCGGGCGGTGCCTACGCGCACTCGGCGGCCAAGGCGCTGCTGGTCAACACTGAGCTGTCTGCGCAGGAGATCGTGAAGAAGTCGCTCGAAATTGCGGGTGAACTCTGTATCTACACCAACATGAACCACACCATCGAGACGCTTTGAGCGGTGTCTGTGTAGGTTTACTATTGTTTTGATAGCTTGCGGCGCTTGATTAAAGGGCGCTGGAGCCATTTTTGATTGAATTCAGGCTGACACCATGTCTTCCATGACCCCCCAGGAAATCGTCTCCGAGCTGGACAACCACATCGTGGGCCAGGCCAACGCCAAACGTGCCGTGGCCATTGCGCTGCGCAACCGCTGGCGCCGCCAGCAGGTCGAAGGCAGCCTGCGCCACGAGATCACGCCCAAGAACATCCTCATGATCGGCCCCACGGGCGTGGGCAAGACTGAGATCGCGCGCCGCCTGGCAAGACTGGCCGATGCGCCCTTCATCAAGGTCGAGGCCACCAAGTTCACCGAGGTGGGCTATGTGGGCAAAGACGTGGACGCCATCATCCGCGACCTGGCCGAAATAGCCGTGAAGCAAACCCGTGAAGCAGAGACTCGCAAAGTGCGCGCACGCGCGCAAGACGCGGCCGAGGAGCGCATTCTGGACGTGCTGATCCCGCCTGCCCGGGGCGCTGCGCCGGGTGCCGCGGGTGCCGAGCCCGCTGCCGACAGCACTGCCCGCCAGGTGTTCCGCAAAAAGCTGCGCGAAGGGCAGCTTGATGACAAAGAGATCGAGATCGACGTGGCCGAAAGCCGCCCCCAGCTCGAAATCATGGGCCCGCAGGGCATGGAGGAAATGACCGACCAACTGCGCGGCATGTTCAGCCAGCTGGGGCAAGACCGCCGCCGCACCCGCAAGCTCAAGATCGCCGAGGCGCTCAAACTCATCACCGAGGAAGAAGCGGGCAAGCTGGTTAATGAAGAAGAAATCAAGGTCCGCGCCATTGCCAATGCCGAGCAAAACGGCATCGTGTTCATCGACGAAATCGACAAGGTGGCCACGCGCCAGGAGACCAGCGGCTCTGATGTGTCGCGCCAGGGCGTGCAGCGTGATTTGCTGCCCCTGGTGGAGGGCACAACGGTATCGACCAAGTACGGGATGGTGAAGACGGACCACATCCTGTTCATCGCCTCGGGGGCATTTCACCTCTCCAAGCCCAGCGACCTGATCCCTGAGCTGCAAGGGCGCTTCCCCATCCGGGTGGAGCTGGAGTCCCTGTCGGTCAAGGACTTTGAGTCCATCCTCACGCAAACGCATGCGTCTCTGGTCAAGCAATACCAGGCGCTGCTGGCCACCGAAGGCGTGGCGCTGGAATTCACACCCGAGGGCATCACCCGCCTGGCACACATCGCCTTCGAGGTGAATGAGCGCACCGAAAACATCGGCGCACGCCGCCTGTCTACGGTGATGGAACGCCTGCTCGATGACGTGAGCTTTGACGCGGCACGTTTGTCAGGCCAAACCGTGCAGATTGATGCGGCCTACGTGGACGCGCGGCTGCAGTCGCTCAGCCAGGACGAAGACCTGTCGCGCTACATCCTGTAGCCCAGCCTGTCCCCTGAATTCAGCATTGCCCCGCTCAGCCCCGCTAGCGGGGCATTTTCTTGGGGTCTGCTGGATGCACTCACCCTATTTCTCGGGACAACATAGTTAACAAGTCTTATCGGCGCCATGGCGCTTCAGGTATCACTTGCATAGCCTGTTCTAAGTGCTTATTTTTCAACAGATTTTGCCACTCTGATACCTTTGGACTCGCTGCTAAGTCATTGATTTCATTGCAAAACTTTGTAGCGCCCCTATTGCTTGGTGTGCTTTTCCTGCTACAGTGGAAAAAAGTGCAAATAAGTGGTGAAAAGTGCCATTCAGCCCACAGTCCAGGGCGTCTGGTCATCCATCAAGCTGGGAAATCCATCCGTGTTCCAAGGTGCCTCATCGCTCAGTCTCGACGCGAAGGGTCGGCTTTCCGTGCCGACCCGGCATCGTGACGTCTTGGCGGCGACGGCATCGGGGCAGCTCACCATCACCAAGCACCCCCATGGGTGTCTGATGGTCTTCCCCCGCCCCGAGTGGGAGAAGTTTCGCGAGCGCATTGCCCAGTTGCCCATGTCCGCCCAGTGGTGGAAGCGGATTTTTCTGGGCAACGCCATGGACGTGGAGATGGATGGCACCGGCCGTGTGTTGGTGTCGCCCGAGCTGCGCTCTGCAGCGGGGCTCTCCAAAGAGGCCGTGCTGCTGGGCATGGGCAACCACTTTGAGCTGTGGGACAAGGCAACTTACGACGAGCAAGAGGCGCAAGCCATGCAAGGTGAGATGCCCGATGCCTTCAAGGATTTTTCTTTCTGAGGCCGCGGTGACAACAACTTTTCAACACACCACGGTTTTGCTGAACGAGGCAGTGGATGCACTGCTCGGCAACGCCGGCCCAGAGCCTTCGGGCACCTGGGTGGATGCCACCTTCGGACGCGGAGGGCATTCGCGGCTGATTCTGCAGAGGCTGGGGCCACAGGGGCATCTTGTCGCTTTCGACAAGGACCCCGAAGCCATCCAAGAGGCAGCGCGCATCACCGATGCGCGTTTTTCCATTCGGCACGAGGGTTTCCGCCACCTGGCCGATCTGCCTGCGGGCAGCGCCTCGGGGCTGCTGATGGACATTGGGGTGAGTTCACCCCAGATCGACAGCCCCTCTCGGGGTTTTAGTTTCCGTTTCGAGGGCCCGCTGGACATGCGCATGGACACCACGCGCGGCGAAAGCGTGGCCGAGTGGCTGGCCACGGCCGAAGTTGGGCAGATTGCGGAGGTGATACGTGAATACGGTGAAGAACGGTTTGCTGGCCCCATTGCAAAGGCGATTGTTGCTCGGCGCGAGGAACGGGGCCCCCTTGCCACCACCTCCGAGCTTGCCGATCTCGTGGCTGGCGCGGTCAAGACCCGCGAGGCGGGCCAGAACCCTGCAACGCGCACATTTCAGGCTCTACGGATTTTCATCAACGCTGAGCTTGAAGAGCTGCAACAGGCCCTAGAGGCCAGCCTGTCGGTGCTGCGCCCCGGTGGGCGGCTGGTGGTCATCAGCTTCCATTCGCTGGAGGACCGCATCGTCAAGCAGTTCATTGCCAAGCACTCCAAAGAGGTGTTTGACCGCCGTGCGCCTTTTGCCGTGCCGCAGGCCATGAAGCTGCAGGCGCTGGACCGCATCAAGCCCAGCGAGCAAGAGGTGGCCGCCAACCCCCGTTCCCGCAGCGCCATCATGCGCGTTGCGCAAAGGACGGACGCATGACATTGCGTTGCACGCTGCTGATTCCCGCAGGCCCTTCGCTGGCCTGGGGTGAGGGCGCGTGCGTGCACCGGGGGGCTGCATGGCCCGCTTGAACCTCATGCTGCTGCTGGCCGTGCTGGTGAGCGCGATGTATCTGGTGCACACGCAGTACCAGTCGCGTCGCCTGTTCACCGAGCTGGACCGCGCTGTGGCAGAGGCACGCCGCCTGGACACCGAACACCAGCGCCTGCAAGTCGAAAAACGCGCTCAGGCCACCCCCTTGCGCGTGGAAAAACTGGCCCGCGCGCAGTTGAACATGCGCACCGCCACCCCGGCCATCACCCAGTACGTGAGCGATCCCGCAGGGGCTGCAGCGGCAGCCAACCCCAATCGCCAGGCAGGCGCGGAGGGCGCGCGATGAGCCGCAGCGTGCTGTACACCTCCAGCCCCTTGCTGGCCAGCAAGACGCCCGTGTGGCGCAGCAAATTCATCGTGGCCATGATCGGCCTGGGGTTTGTGGGGCTGGGTGCCCGTGCTGCCTATGTGCAGGTGTTTGGTAACGACTTCTTTCAGCGCCAGGGCGAGGTGCGGTTTGCGCGCACGCTGGAGCTGCCTGCCAACCGCGGCAAGATCCTGGACCGCAATGGCTTGATCCTGGCCTCCAGCGTGCCTGCAGCCAGCATCTGGGCCATTCCCGAAGACGTGGAGCACGACAAGCCCGAGGTGAAGGCCAAGCTCAAGCAGCTGGCCAAGCTGATGGACATGCCGCTCGCTGACCTGCAGGCCAAGCTGGCCGATGAGGACAAGACCTTCGTCTGGATCAAGCGCCAGCTCGACTGGGACGTGGGCCAGCAGATTGCTGCGCTCGACATCAAGGGCATCTACCAGCGCAAGGAATACAAGCGCCAGTATCCCGAAGGGGAGGCTGCTGCCCACATCGTTGGCTTCACCAACGTGGAAGACAAGGGGCAAGAGGGCATGGAGCTGGCCTTCAATAGCCAACTGTCTGGCAAGCCCGGCTCGCGCCGCGTGATCAAAGACCGCCTGGGCCGCGTGGTTGAGGGCGTGGGCGAGACCATTCCGCCCATGGATGGCAAGGACATGCAGCTGTCCATCGACAGCAAGGTGCAGTTCTTCGCCTACCAAAAGTTGCGCGACCAAGTGGCCCTGCACAAAGCCAAGGCGGGCAGCGTGGTTGTGATGGACGCCCACACGGGCGAATTGCTGGCCTTGGCCAACTACCCCAGCTATGTGCCAGACAAGCGCCAGAACCTGACCGGCGAGCAGCTGCGCAACCGTGCCCTCACCGATGTGTTCGAGCCCGGCTCGACCATGAAGCCTTTCACGATTGGCTTGGCACTGGAGTCGGGCCGCGTTAAGCCCGAAACGCCGATAGACACCAACCCGGGGCGCATCACCATCACGGGCTCCACCATTTCCGATACGCACAACTACGGCCTGCTGACGGTGGAAGGCGTGATCCAAAAATCGAGCAACGTGGGCACCACCAAGATCGCCATGCAGATGCCTGCCAAAGAGATGTGGGAAACCTTCTCGGCGGCAGGATTTGGGCAAAAGCCGCAAATCGGCTTTCCCGGCGCGATCAGCGGGCGCCTTCGCCCCTACAAGACCTGGCGTCCGGTGGAGCAGGCCACCATGTCCTACGGCTACGGGCTGTCGGCCAGCCTGTTCCAGATGGCGCGCTCGTACACCGTGTTCGCCAACGGCGGCCGTGTGATTCCGGCCACCCTGTTCAAGACCGACGAGCCCGCTGTGGGCGTGCCGGTGTTCTCCGAGCGCACGGCCGATCAGGTGCGCAAGATGCTGCAAATGGCCGCAGGGCCTGGCGGTACGGGGCAAAAGGCCCAGACCGTCGGCTATTCGGTGGGTGGCAAATCGGGCACGGCCCGCAAGCAAGTGGGCAAGAGCTACGCTGCGGGCAAATACCGCGCATGGTTCACCGGCATGGCGCCCATCGACAAGCCGCGCATCATCGTGGCCGTGATGCTGGACGAGCCCAGTGCCGGCCAGGTGTATGGCGGCCTGGTGGCCGCCCCTGTGTTCAGCGAAGTGGTGCAGCAAACCCTGCGCATGATGGGCGTGCCCCCGGACATGGCCGTCAAGCCGCAAATCGTGGCCAACCCTGTGGAGGAGTCGCTGTGATGGCCCCGGCACAGGTTGTGAACCAATTGGCCGATGCCGTGGATTGGCTGCGCGCGCGCGTCACCGGTACGCTGCAGACCGACAGCCGCTGCGTGGCCCCGGGCGATGGCTTCATCGCCTGGCCTGGCGCCGCCACCGATGGCCGTGCCCATGTGGCCGATGCGCTGGCGCGTGGCGCTACGGCCTGCCTGGTGGAGGCCGAGGGTGTGCAGAAATTTGCATTTGCCGCAGGCGCGCCGCTGGTGGCCTTGCAGGGGCTCAAGGCCGCAACGGGAGAGATCGCATCCCAGTGGTTCCAGCACCCATCGCAAGCCTTGGATGTGTTGGCAGTGACGGGCACCAACGGCAAGACCAGCACCACCTGGTGGTTGGCTGAAGCCTTGAATTTGCTATCAAAAAATGAGCTTCTTGCGCACGCTGGTTGTGCTGTAGTTGGCACTTTGGGTGTGGGTGTGCCCCCCGCGCTGCAGTCCACGGGCATGACCACGCCTGACCCGGTGCGCCTGCACCGAGCCTTCCGCCAGTTTGCCGACCAGGGCCTGGGGGCGTGCGCCATCGAGGCCTCTTCCATCGGCCTGGCCGAGCACCGCTTGGCGGGCACACAGATCCGCGTAGGCGTGTTCACCAACTTCACGCAAGACCACCTCGACTACCACGGCAGCATGGCCGACTACTGGCTGGCCAAGCGTGCGCTGTTTGCGTGGCCCGGCCTGCGCACGGCGGTGATCAATATCGACGACCCTGCGGGCGCCGCCCTGCATGCCGAGCTGGTGCAGCGCGGTGACGGGGCAGCCGATGGCGCCGCATTGGACCTGTGGACGGTGTCTGCCACCGGCCCTGCTCGCATTGCTGCTCGCAACATTGCAGCGGCCGAAGCGGGCTTGCAATGGCTGGTGGTCGAGGGCGCTGAGCAGCACCTGCTGCAATCCCGAGTGGTGGGGCACTACAACGTGCTCAACTTGCTGGGCGTGGTGGCCACCCTGCGCAGCCTGGGTGTGCCGTTGCAAAGCGCTGTGCAGGCCTGCTCGCAACTGCAGCCCGTGCCCGGCCGCATGGAGCAACTGGCGTGGCCCGCGCAACCCTTGGTGGCTGTGGACTACGCCCACACGCCCGACGCCCTCGAAAAAGCCCTGCAAGCCTTGCGCCCCCTGGCGCAGCAGCGCGGCGGGCAACTGTGGTGCGTGTTTGGCTGTGGAGGTGACCGTGACGCCACCAAGCGCCCCCTGATGGGTGCCGTGGCCCAGCAGCAGGCCGACTGGGTGGTGGCCACCAGCGACAACCCCCGCAGCGAAGACCCCGCCCACATCCTGCACCAAATCTTGCAGGGCACCATTGCCGGTGACACCGTGCGTGTGCAGCCCGACCGCGCTGCCGCCATTGCCCTGGCGCTGGCCGAGGCCGACCCTGCCGATGTGGTGCTGATTGCGGGCAAGGGGCACGAGGATTACCAAGAGGTGGCAGGTGTGCGCCGCCCGTTTTCAGACATGGCCCAGGCGCGCGCAGCGCTGCAAGCCCGAGGAGGCCGCACATGGGCATGATGACCCTGCAACACGCGCTGGGCCTGGTGCGCCAGCGCATCCCCAGCGCTCAACTGGTGGGCGACGGTGCCACGCCCCTGGCGCGTGTGCACACCGACACCCGCACCCTGCAACCCGGCGATCTGTTTGTAGCCCTCAAGGGCGAGCGTTTTGACGCCCATGCTTTTTTGCCGCAGGCCCAGGCCAGGGGCGCTGCAGCGGCCGTGGCGCAGGGCGGTCTGGCGGCTGCAGGCTTGCCTGGCCTGGAAGTGCCTGACAGCCTGGCCGCGCTGGGTGCCCTGGCGGCAGGCTGGCGTGCCCAGTTTGAGATGCCCCTGATCGGCGTGACCGGTAGCAATGGCAAGACCACCGTCACGCAGATGATTGCCTCCATCTTGCGGGCCTGGAAGGGTGACGCCGCGTTTGCCACGCAGGGCAACTTCAACAACGACATCGGTGTGCCGCTGATGCTGCTGCGCCTCACGGCCGCGCACGAGGCCGCCGTGATCGAGCTGGGCATGAATCACCCCGGCGAAATCGCTACGCTGGCCGCCATGGCCCACCCCACGGTGGCCCTGGTCAATAACGCCCAGCGCGAGCACCTGGAATTCATGCACACCGTGCAGGCTGTGGCAGAGGAAAACGGCTCGGTCATCAGTGCCTTGCCACCTAACGGCGTGGCCGTGTTCCCCGCTGCGGACACCTACACGCCGCTGTGGCAGCGTCTGGCAGAGGGGCGCCGCTGCGTCACCTTTGGCGAGGGCGGCGATGTGTGCTGCACCTCGGCCCATTGGGAGCAAGGCGGCTGGACGGTGGCGCTCGGCACCCCCGCAGGCTCTGCCCAGTGCCGCCTGCACATTGCCGGTCGCCACAACGTGACCAATGCCCTGGCCGCCACCGCCTGTGCGTTGGCTGCGGGTGTGCCGTTGCAGGCCGTGGTGCAAGGGTTGCAAGCCTTCGTGCCTGTCAAGGGCCGTTCGCGGGCCTTCGCTATCACGCTGGCGGGGCGGGACATCACGGTGGTGGACGACAGCTACAACGCCAACCCTGACTCCATGCGCGCCGCCATCGATGTCCTGGCTGATTTGCCAGCGCCCCGGTTGCTGGTGATGGGCGACATGGGCGAGGTGGGCAACCAGGGCCCGGCCTTCCACGAGGAAGCGGGTGAGCACGCGCGCCGTGCGGGCATTGACCACATTTACACGCTGGGGGCCTTGTCGGCCCACGCTGCGGCCGCTTGCGGCCCTGCGGCCCGGCATTTTGACAACATGGCATCGCTGCTGGCAGCGGTGCACGGCGTGCTGCCCCAGGTGGGCAGCGTGCTGGTAAAGGGATCTCGGTTCATGAAGATGGAGCAGGTGGTGGAGGCTTTGGCCGCCGCCGCGCAAACACAACCCCACAAGCCCGCGCAAGCCGCCCCTGCAGGAGGTGCGCAGTGAACCCGCTGGCCATGAACCTGTCTGCCGCTCTGGGAGGTGCCGCATGCTGCTGATGCTGTCGCAATGGCTGCAAGGCCTGTCGCCCGAGTTCGGCTTTTTCCGCGTCTTCCAGTACCTCACCTTCCGCGCGGTGATGGCGGCCATGACGGCGCTGTTGATCGGGCTGGTGGCTGGGCCTAAGGTGATCCGTGTGCTCACGGCCCTCAAGATCGGCCAGCCCATCCGGGGCTACGGCATGCAGTCGCATCTGTCCAAAAGCGGCACGCCCACCATGGGCGGGGTGCTGATTCTGCTGTCGATCGCCATCTCCACCTTGCTGTGGTTTGACCTGTCCAACCGCTTTGTGTGGATCGTGCTCATCGTGACCTTGGGCTTTGGTGCCATTGGCTGGGCCGATGACTGGCGCAAGGTGGTCAACAAAGACCCTGAAGGCATGCGTTCGCGCGAGAAGTACTTGTGGCAATCCGTCATCGGGCTGGTGGCGGCGCTGTACCTGGCGTTCAGCATTTCGGAGAGCTCCAACGCCAAGGTATTCGAGTTGTTCGTGAGTTGGGTGCAGTCCGGCTTCTCGCTGGATTTGCCGCCCAAGGCTGGCCTGCAGTTGCCGTTCTTCAAAGAGGTGAGCTACCCGCTGGGCGTGCTCGGCTTTGTCATCCTCACCTACCTCGTCATCGTGGGCTCCAGCAACGCCGTCAACCTGACGGACGGGCTCGATGGCCTGGCCATCATGCCGGTGGTGATGGTGGGCTCGGCCCTGGGCGTGTTCGCCTATGTGACGGGCAGCTCGGTGTACTCCAAGTACCTGTTCTTTCCGCACATTCCTGGCTCAGGCGAGTTGATGATTTTTTGCGCTGCCATGGCAGGTGCTGGCCTGGCCTTTCTGTGGTTCAACGCGCACCCTGCGCAGGTGTTCATGGGCGATGTGGGCGCGCTGGCCCTGGGCGGTGCGCTGGGCACCATTGCTGTGATCGTGCGCCAGGAGATCGTGCTGGCCATCATGGGCGGCATCTTCGTGGTGGAAGCCCTGTCGGTGATGCTGCAAGTGGCCTGGTTCAAGTACACCAAAAAGCGCTACGGCGAAGGCCGTCGCCTGCTCAAGATGGCACCGCTGCACCACCACTTTGAAAAGAGCGGTTGGAAGGAAACGCAGGTGGTTATCCGTTTCTGGATCGTCACCATGCTGCTGTGCCTGATCGGCCTGTCTACGCTGAAACTGCGATGAACCCGCACGACGAAACCCCTCTGCCCCACGGCGCTGACGCGCCGGGCTTTGATGCGTCGGGCGCCGTGGCGCCCGATGCTGCAGAGTCGGCTGGCTTGGCTGCCGAGAGTTTGCAGTCCATGGCGCAGGACGGCGTCTATGCCGGGGCATGGCAGGAGTTGCAAGCACAGGTGCCGGAGCATTCCGTGGTTGAGCCTGCAGAGTTCATCCAATCCGTTGATCCCGCACAGCCTGCGCAAGATGTGGTTACCGACGGTCTTGGGGATACCCAGGCTGGGGACTCGCAGACCCCGGTCGATGGTGCTATCGCTGAGGTCGCGCTGGAGGATGGCGCATCCGAATTCCCTGCGGAGCCCGCACTGCTGCTCGAAGGGGCCGTACCGGCCGAGCCTGCCAGCCCCGCTGTGCTCGACAACTACGTGGCGCCCACCATCTCGGCGGCCAAGGCGGCAGCCGACTTTGTGGCCCAGATTTTTGCTGAAGTGCGTGCCAGTGACGAGCCCGAAGCTGCCCCCCTGTCCATCGCAGAGGTGGCGCCTGCGACCGACGCCTTCGAGGCCTCCGATGCCGCGCAGGAACCCCAAGGCCGTCCGGGCGAGGGTATGGTGCCCCTGCAAGACAAGAACGTGTTGGTGCTGGGACTGGGTGCCTCTGGCCTGGCCATGGCACGCTGGTGCGTGCGTTGCGGCGCCCAGGTCACGGTGGCCGACACGCGCGAGGCACCGCCCCAGTTGGCCCAGCTGCAGCAAGAGCTGCCCGGCGTGCGCTTTGTGGCCGGGGCTTTCGATGCCTCGCTGGTCGATGGCCAGGGTCTGCACGCGGTGTACCGCTCTCCGGGCCTGAGTCCTGCCACCTTTGCGTCGGTGTTCCAGGCCGCCAAGGCCATTGGCCTGGTCACAGGCAGCGAGCTGTCTTTGTACGCCGCAGCACTGGCCTACCTGCGTAGCCAGCATGCCTACGCACCGTGTGTGTTGGCCATCACCGGCACCAACGGCAAGACCACGGTGACGTCGCTCACCGGGCAACTGGTGGTGCGGGCGGGCAAGACCGTGGCTGTGGCGGGCAACATCGGCCCCACGCTGCTGGACACGCTGGCCGGGCACATCGATGCGGGCACCCTGCCCGAGGTGTGGGTGCTGGAGCTGTCCAGCTTCCAGCTGGACGACGTGGCCGGGTTTGAACCCACGGCCGCTACGGTGCTGAACATCACCCAAGACCACTTGGACTGGCATGGCGACATCCATGCCTACGCCTCTGCCAAGGCGCGAATTTTTGGCCAGACCGGCCTGATGGTGCTCAACCGCGAAGACGCCGAGGTGATGCAGATGCTGCCGCCGCCTGTGCGCGTCAAGCTGCAAAAGCCGCAGCATCGCGAGCACCTCACCTTCGGTGCCGACATGCCGCGCCGCCCCGGCGATTTCGGCATGGAAATCGTCAGCGGCATGCCCTGGCTGGTGCGCGCGCTAGAGGCCGATGAAACCCGCAAACGCAGCCGCAGCGAAGCTGAGGAAGAGCTGCACATCCAGCGCTTGATGCCTGCCGATGCCTTGCGCATTCGCGGCCGCCACAACGCCACCAACGCGCTGGCCGCTCTGGCACTGGCATCTGCGGCGGGTTGCCCCCTGGCGCCTATGCTGTACGGTCTGCGCGAGTACCGGGGCGAACCCCACCGCGTCGAACCCGTGGCGCTGGTGAATGGCGTGGAGTATTTTGACGACAGCAAGGGCACGAACGTGGGTGCCACCGTGGCCGCCCTGACGGGCCTGGGTGCCGACCGCCGCATCGTGCTCATCCTGGGCGGGGTGGGCAAGGGGCAGGACTTTTCTCCGCTGACCACCCCCGTGGCCCGGTATGCGCGCGCCGTGGTGCTGATCGGGCGCGATGCGCCGCTGATTCGCGCAGCGCTGGCCGATGCCGGTGTGGCACTGATCGACGCGGCAGACCTGCCGCAGGCGGTGGATATGGCCACACAGCGCGCCCATGCGGGCGATGCGGTGCTGATGTCGCCCGCTTGCGCCAGCTTTGACATGTTCAAAGACTACGAACACCGTGCCCATGTGTTTTGCGACGCCGTGCGCGCCCTGGCGCAAGACGCCGGCCAATCTGTGGAGGGCGTGTGATGTCCCCAGCAGGCAGCACCCCAGAGCGCAGCACCGGCTGGTTGCCGCGCATGAAGGGCTGGTTTGGCAGCCTGTCTGACAAGGCGGCAGACGTGTTGCCCGTGCGCGTGGGCGGCACCGAGTACCGGCAGTCCACCACCACCCCAGCCAGCGTGCTGGGCTTTGACCAGGCCTTGTTGGGCGTTGTGGTGGCGTTGCTGGCCTGGGGGCTGGTGATGGTGTATTCGGCATCGATTGCGTTGCCCGACAACCCGCGCTTTGCCAACTATGCGCCCACCCACTTTCTCACCCGGCACATGATGTACCTGGTGTTTGGCTTTGTGGCGGCGCTGCTGGCCTTCCAGGTGCCCATGAAGCTGTGGGAGCGTGTGGCGCCCTGGCTGTTTGTGGGCTCGCTCTTGTTGTTGATTGCGGTGCTCATCCCCGGGGTGGGCAAGGTCGTCAACGGGGCGCGCCGCTGGCTGTCCATTGGTCCCATTGGCTTTCAACCGTCTGAGGTCGCGAAGCTTGCCGTGCTGATCTATGCCGCCGACTACATGGTGCGCAAGATGGAGGTCAAAGAGCGCTTCTTCCGCGCCGTGCTGCCCATGGGTGCAGCCGTGGCCATCGTGGGGGTGCTGCTGCTGGCCGAGCCCGACATGGGCGCCTTCATGGTGGTGGCCGTGATCGCCATGGGCATTTTGTTTTTGGGCGGCGTCAATGCCCGCATGTTCTTCCTGATTGCGGGCGTGCTGGTGGGGGCGTTCGCCCTGATGATCGCCAGCTCGCCCTGGCGCCGTGAGCGCGTGTTTGCCTACCTGGACCCGTTCAGCGAGCAGCATGCCCTGGGCAAGGGCTACCAGTTGTCGCACTCGCTGATCGCCATCGGGCGCGGCGAGATTTTTGGCGTGGGGCTGGGCGGCAGCGTCGAAAAGCTGCACTGGCTGCCCGAGGCGCATACCGACTTTTTGCTGGCCGTGATTGGCGAGGAGTTTGGCCTCTTGGGCGTGGTCACGCTCATCATTCTGTTTCTATGGATGACGCGCCGCATCATGCACATCGGCCGCCAGGCCATCGCGCTGGACCGTGTATTTGCCGGGCTGGTCGCTCAAGGTGTCGCAATCTGGATCGGTTTTCAGGCCTTCATCAACATGGGCGTGAATCTGGGCGCCTTGCCCACCAAAGGCCTGACGCTGCCGCTGATGAGCTTTGGCGGATCGGCCATCTTGATGAACCTTGTGGCTTTGGCGATCGTGCTGCGCGTGGACTATGAAAACAAGCACCTCATGCGCGGGGGCCGGATATGAAACCGAAAACCGCACTCATCATGGCGGGCGGCACTGGCGGCCATATCTTCCCTGGCTTGGCCGTGGCCGAAGAGCTGCGCGCGCGCGGCTGGCGCGTGCACTGGCTGGGCGCCCCGGGCAGCATGGAGTCGCGCATCGTGCCGCCGCACGGGTTTGCGCTGGAGCTGATTGACTTTTCAGGCGTGCGTGGCAAGGGTTTGGTCACGCTGGCTTTGCTGCCGCTGCGCCTGCTGCGCGCCTTTTGGCAGGCGCTGCAGGTGGTGCGCCGCGTTCAGCCCGATGTGGTCGTGGGCCTGGGCGGCTACATCACCTTCCCGGGCGGAATGATGGGCGTGCTGTGTGGCAAGCCGCTGGTGCTGCACGAGCAGAACTCGGTGGCAGGCATGGCCAACAAGGTGTTAGCCGGCGTGGCCGACCGGGTGTTCACCGCGTTCCCGAATGTCTTCAAAAAGGCCCAGTGGGTGGGCAACCCGCTGCGGGCGGCTTTCACCCGCCAGGCTGCGCCTGCCGAGCGTTTTGCGGGCCGCACCGGCCCCCTGCGCCTGCTGGTGGTGGGCGGCAGCCTGGGCGCGCGGGCGCTCAACGAGATCGTGCCCCAGGCCCTGGCTTTGATCCCCTCAGAGCAGCGCCCCGTGGTCACCCACCAAAGCGGCGCCACGCAGATCGACGCCTTGCGCGCCCACTACGAGGCCGCAGGCGTGCAGGCCGAATGCACGCCCTTCATCGAAGACACGGCCAGTGCCTTCGCTGAGGCAGACATCATCGTCTGCCGAGCCGGTGCCAGCACCGTGACCGAGATCGCCGCCGTGGGGGCTGCTGCAGTGTTCGTGCCGTTTCCTTCGGCGGTGGACGACCACCAGACCACCAACGCCCAGTTTCTGGTGAGCGCGGGCGGTGGCTGGCTGGTGCCACAAAGCGATTTGACCCCCGAGGGTTTGGCCAAGATGCTATTAAATTCAGAGCGCCTAGCGCTGGTAGAGATTGCCGAGAAGGCCAAAAACATGCAAAAAATCAATGCCACCCGTGAAGTGGTGGCCGCGTGCGAGGAATTAACGCAATGAAGCACGCCATTCGCCATATCCATTTTGTGGGCCTGGGCGGCGCCGGCATGAGCGGCATCGCCGAGGTGCTGTTCAACCTGGGCTACCGCATCTCCGGCTCTGACCTGGCCGACAGCGCCACGCTGCGCCGCCTGCAGGGCCTGGGCATCCAGACCTGCCTGGGCCACGCTGCGGCGCACATCGAGGGTGCGGATGCGGTGGTCACCTCCACCGCCGTCACGGCCGACAACCCCGAAGTGCTGGCTGCGCGCGAGAAGAAGATTCCCGTGGTGCCCCGCGCCCTGATGCTGGCGGAGCTGATGCGCCTCAAGCAAGGCATAGCGATTGCAGGCACCCACGGCAAGACCACCACCACCAGCTTGGTGACCAGTGTGCTGGCCGAGGCGGGCCTGGACCCCACCTTCGTCATTGGCGGCAAGCTCAACAGCGCGGGCGCCAATGCCAAGCTGGGCAGCGGCGACTACATCGTGGTCGAGGCCGATGAGTCCGATGCATCGTTTTTGAACCTGCTGCCCGTGATGGCCGTGGTGACCAACATCGACGCCGACCACATGGAAACCTACGGCCACGACTTTGGCCGACTCAAGGGTGCGTTTGTCGACTTTTTGCACCGCATGCCGTTCTATGGCACGGCCATCCTCTGTGTGGACAGCCCGGCCGTGCGCGAGATCCTGCAAAGCGTGACCTGCCCGATCACCAGCTACGGCTTCTCGGAAGACGCCCAGGTGCGCGCCGTCAACGTGCGGGCCGCGGCCGGGCAAATGCACTTCACGGTGCAGAGGCGCAATGGCGTCACGCTGCCCGACCTGGACATCGTGCTCAACCTGGCGGGCGAGCACAACGTGCTCAATGCCCTGTCGGCCATCGCCATTGCGGTGGAGCTGAACATTGCGGACGAAGCCGTGCAGCGTGCGCTGGCGGGCTTCAAGGGCGTGGGGCGGCGCTTTCAAAGCTACGGCAACCTGCCCGCCAAGGACGGCGGCGAGTTCACCGTCATCGACGACTACGGCCACCACCCGGTGGAGATGGCTGCCACGCTGGCGGCCGCGCGCGGTGCTTTCCCCGGGCGGCGTTTGGTGCTGGCCTTCCAGCCGCACCGCTACAGCCGCACCCGCGATTGCTTCGAGGATTTTGTGAAAGTGATCGGCCAGGCCGACTCCGTGCTGCTCACGGAGGTGTATGCCGCTGGTGAGGCCCCCGTGGTGGCTGCAGATGGCCGCTCGCTGGCCCGCGCGCTGCGCGTGGCCGGCAGGGTGGAGCCCATTTTTGTGGACAACGTGGCAGATCTGCCACAGGCCATTGCCGACAACGCACGCGCTGGCGACGTAGTCATGTGCATGGGCGCTGGTTCCATAGGGTCTGTGCCCTCAAAGGTGGTCGATTTGCTACAAAATAGTGAGCTAGCACCGCTTGCAGGGAAAGCGCAATGACGCAGTTGAATACCAATGTTGATGTGAAGGCCCTGGGCAAGGTGGCCGTGTTGATGGGCGGCTCCTCAGCAGAGCGCGAGGTCTCGCTCATGTCGGGCACCGGCGTGCTGCAGGCCCTGCGCTCGCGCGGGGTGGATGCCCACGCGTTCGACCCCTCGGAAACCGACCTGAGTGAACTCAAGCGCGGCGGCTATGCCCGTTGCTTCATCGCGCTGCATGGCCGCCATGGCGAAGATGGCACGGTGCAGGGCGCGCTCGAATTGCTGGGCATTCCGTACACCGGGCCGGGTGTGATGGCTTCCAGCATTGCCATCGACAAGATCATGACCAAGCGCATCTGGCGCTTTGAAGGCCTTTCCACCCCCGACTGGCGTCTGGTGTCCAGCGCAGCGGAAACCGAGCAGGCGCTGCAGGCCCTGGGCGCTCCCATGATCGTCAAGCCCTCGCGCGAGGGCTCGACCATCGGGCTGACCAAGGTCATCTCGGCCGAACAATGCGCCAAGGCGTATGCGCTGGCTTCGCAATACGACCCCGAAGTACTGTGCGAGCAGTTCATCGAAGGCGATGAAACCACCTGCCCCGTGCTGGGCGAGGGGGCTGCCGCCCATGCGCTGCCGGTGATTCGCATCGTGGCGCCCGAAGGCAACTACGACTATCAGAACAAGTACTTCACCGACACCACCCAATACCACTGCCCGAGCGGACTGCCCGTGCACGAAGAAGTCGCCATCCAGCGTTTGGTGGAGAAAGCCTTCCGTGCCCTGGGCTGCCGGGGCTGGGCGCGTGCCGACATCATGATTCGAGCCAGCGACCGTCAGCCCTTTCTGCTCGAAATCAATACCTCGCCCGGCATGACCGGCCACTCGCTGGTGCCCATGTCGGCCCGCGCTGCGGGGCTGAGCTACGAAGACCTGTGCGTGGGCATTTTGGCCACCGCATCGCTGGACTCTGCCGCCGGGCATGAAGGAGCCGCCCAGCCATGAACCCCTCCATGCCAGCCCCGCTGGACGTCAAGCTCATGAACATGACCGCTTCGGTTCTGTTTGTGGGCTGCGCCCTGCTCGTGCTGGCCGCAGGGGCCTGGTGGGTGATGCGTTACCCCGGCTTTGCGATTGCGCGCATCGTGGTGCATGGTGATCTGTCGCACAACAATGCCGTGACCTTGCGGGCCAATGTGGGGCCGCAGCTGGTTGGCAATTTCTTCACCGTGGATTTGCGCGCAGCGCGCCAGGCGTTTGAGGAAGTGCCCTGGGTGCGCAAGGCGTCGGTGCGCCGTGAATACCCCGGCTTGCTGCATGTGGAGCTGGAAGAGCATGACGCCGTGGCGTATTGGGGCCCCGAGACGGGCTCGGGCCTGGTGAACCAGCAGGGCGAAGTGTTTGAGGCGAATGTGGGCGATGTCGAGCAGGAAGACCTGCCGCGCCTGCAGGGGCCAGAGGGCAGCTCGCAAGAGGTTTTGGCCATGTATGGCGCCGTGGCCCCCGTGTTCAAGACCCTGGGGCTGGAGCTGGAAGAGCTGGAGTTGAATGGGCGCGGCGGCTGGCGCGCCAAGCTGGCCAACAACGCCGTGGTGCAACTCGGTGGCGGCAGTGAGCAAGAGTTGGAGCAGCGCACGCGCCGCTTTGCCCGCACGCTGGCACAGGTGGCGGCGCAGTACCAGCGGCGTGTGGAGTCGCTGGAATCAGCCGATTTGCGCCATGCGGGCGGCTATGCGTTGAAGTTGCGGGGGGTGACCACCACGGCGGGAGTCGAGGGTGCACCGGCGGTGCGCCGGTGACCGCGTGGGGCATGCGCAGCACATAAGAACCATGAAGGGCAGAAACTGATATGGCAAGAGAATACAAAGATGTGGTGGTGGGCCTCGACATTGGCACAGCCAAGGTCATGGCCGTGGTCGCCGAAGTTCTGCCCAACGGAGAGCTCAAGTTGGCCGGCCTGGGCGTGGCGCCCAGCAATGGCCTCAAGCGCGGTGTGGTGGTCAACATCGATGCCACGGTGCAAAGCATCCAGCAGGCGCTGAAAGAGGCCGAGCTGATGGCCGACTGCAAGATCCAGCGCGTGTACACCGGCATCACTGGCAGCCACATTCGCGGTCTCAACTCCAGCGGCATGGTGGCCGTCAAGGACAAGGAAGTCACCTCGGCCGATGTGGCGCGCGTGGTCGAGACGGCCAAGGCCATCAACATCAGCAGCGACCAGCGCTTGCTGCTGGTGGAACCGCAAGAATTCGTGATCGACGGGCAGGATGTGAAAGAGCCCATCGGCATGAGCGGCATCCGGCTGGAAGCCAAGATCCACATCGTGACCGGCGCGCAGAGCGCGGCCGAAAACATCATCAAGTGCGTGCGCCGTTGCGGGCTTGAAGTGGAGCAGCTCATGCTGAACCCGCTGGCCAGCAGCCAGGCCGTGCTGACCGATGACGAGCGCGAGCTGGGCGTGGTGGTGGTGGACATTGGCGCAGGCACGACCGACGTGGCCATCTTCACCGGCGGCGCCATTCGCCACACGGCCGTGATACCGATTGCGGGCGACCTCATCACCAGCGATATCGCCATGGCGCTGCGCACGCCCACCAAGGACGCTGAAGACATCAAGGTCGAAAGCGGCTACGCCAAGCAACTGCTGGCCGACCCCGAAGCCCAGGTGGAAGTGCCGGGCCTGGGTGACCGCGCACCGCGCATGCTCAGCAAGCAGGCGCTGGCGGGCGTGATTGAGCCCCGCGTGGAAGAGATTTTTTCGCTGGTGCAGCAAGTGGTGCGCGAGTCGGGCTACGAAGAAGTGCTTTCTTCGGGCATTGTTCTCACCGGCGGCAGTTCTGTGATGCCCGGCATGATCGAGCTGGGCGAAGATATCTTTTTGAAGCCCGTGCGCCGTGGCGTGCCCAAGTATTCGAGCGCGCTGGCCGACATGGTGGCCCAGCCCCGTGCTGCCACCGTAATGGGCTTGCTGGAAGAGGCCCGACTGGCCCGGCTGCGCGGCTTCAAGGTGGCGCAAAAGAGCGGCTCTGTGAAGACCGCGTTTGGCCGCTTCAAGGACTTCATTGTGGGGAACTTCTGATGATGAACCACCCCACCTGCCAAGCCCGCGAAAGCCCCCACCTGCGCGATCGCGAGCGATGGCGAAGCACCGGCCCACCGCGCTTGCGCGACGACCTTGACCCCACCGTATTCATCCATTGGCAAACCAATACCCGTATAGAAACAGGAGCTCCCAGATGACCATCGAAATGATCGAAGCCGAAGAATTCAACCAGGGCACCCAGATCAAGGTGATCGGCGTGGGTGGTGGCGGCAGCAACGCCGTTGAGCACATGATTGCCCGCAGCGTGCAGGGCGTGGAGTTTGTTTGCGCTAACACCGACGCGCAGGCCCTGACCCGCAGCTCGGCCCACCGCGTGATCCAGCTCGGTGGCAGCGGCCTGGGCGCAGGCAGCAAGCCCGACAAGGGCCGCGATGCGGCTGAAGCCGCCGTGGAAGACATCCGCTCGGCCATTGACGGCGCACACATGCTGTTCATCACCGCAGGCATGGGCGGCGGCACGGGCACAGGCGCTGCGCCGGTGATTGCCCGGGTGGCCAAGGAAATGGGCATCCTGACCGTGGGCGTGGTGACCAAGCCTTTCGACTGGGAAGGCGGCCGTCGCATGCAAAACGCCGACAACGGCCTGGCCGAGCTGGAAGCCAATGTCGACTCGCTGATCGTGGTGCTCAACGAAAAGCTGCTGGAAGTGCTGGGTGATGACATCACCCAAGACGAAGCCTTTGCCCACGCCAACGACGTGCTCAAGAACGCCGTGGGCGGCATTGCCGAAATCATCAATGAGTACGGCCATGTGAACGTCGACTTTGAAGACGTGCGCACCGTGATGGGCGAGCCCGGCAAGGCCATGATGGGTACGGCCACGGCCAGCGGCCCAGACCGTGCCCGCATTGCTGCCGAACAAGCCGTGGCCTGCCCACTGCTCGAAGGCATTGACCTGTCGGGCGCGCGTGGCGTGCTGGTGTTGGTCACGGCCGCCAAGGGCAGCCTCAAGCTGTCCGAGTCGCGCCTGGCCATGAGCACGATCAACGCCTACGCTTCGCCCGACGCGCACGTCATCTACGGCGCTGCCTACGACGACAGCCTGGGCGATGAGATCCGCGTCACGGTGGTGGCCACCGGTTTGTCGCGCCCCAACGCACGCCGCCAGCCCATCTCGGTGGTGCAAGGCGGCCTGCGCACCGGCACCGACAACATCGCCTACCAAATGCCTGTGGCCGGTGTGGCCGGTGGCATGGGCAGCGCCGTGGGCCTGGCGGGTGGCCATGCCGGTGGTTCGCAAGCTGACTACGGCAGCATGTCGGTGCCCAGCGTATGGCGCACCAACCGCACGCAAGCCGCAGCCCGCGTGGATGCGCTGTCGTCCGGCGGCATGGACGACCTGGAGATCCCAGCCTTCCTGCGCAAGCAGGCTGACTGATAGGTAGCCCGAGCGCGCGGTGACGCACGCTCGGGCTCCTCGGTAAGATGTAGGTGCTATGAAAATATGAGCTTCTAGCGCTTATTTTTAAAGGATTTCCAAGGTGTTTGTATTGAAGCCGCCCATTGAATAAGCGCTGGCAGCCATTAAAAACATAGCGCCCCAAGGGCTTCACGCCCGCAATAAAAAAGCCCCGTTCGCAAGACCGGGGCTTTTTTGCTGGGGCCTGGGCATCCGCCGCCGTAAGCAGCGGTGCCGAGGTTGAACAAAGCGCGTGGCGCGTCAGAAGCTCTCCCAATCGCCCGAGTCCCCTGCGGGTGGCTTGGGGCTGGACTTGGCGGGCAGGGCGGCTGCAGGCTTGGGGGCGGGTGCCCGTGGGCTGGCTGTCGGGGCCTTGGCCTTGGGCAAGGCCGTGGCGGGGCGTGGTGTCGGGCGTGGTGCTGGGGCCCTGGCCGGTGCAGATACGGGTGCGTGCGGCGTGCTGGCTGTGCTGCCGTTCACGCGGAAGAGGGCCACCACCTCGGTCAGCTTCACGGCCTGCTCGCGCAGGCTGTCGGCGGCGGCAGACGATTCCTCCACCAGTGCCGAGTTTTGCTGCGTCATCTGGTCGAGCTGGTTCACGGCCGAGTTCACCTGCTCAATGCCCTGGCTTTGCTCTGAGGTGGCCGCGCGGATCTCGCCAATGATGTCGGTCACGCGCTGCACGCTGGCCACAATCTCCGTCATGGTCGCTCCGGCGTTGCCCACCAGGCTGGTGCCCGATTCGACCTTCTCGACCGACGCGCTGATCAGTGACTTGATCTCCTTGGCGGCCTCGGCGCTGCGCTGGGCCAGGCTGCGCACCTCACCCGCCACCACGGCAAAGCCACGGCCTTGTTCACCGGCGCGGGCGGCTTCCACGGCGGCGTTCAGCGCCAGGATGTTGGTCTGGAAGGCGATGCCGTCAATCACGCCAATGATGTCGGCAATCTTGCTGCTGCTGGCGTTGATGTCTTGCATGGTGGCCACGACCTGCGCCACCACCTGGCCGCCCCGCGCGGCCACTTCGGCGGCCGATGTGGCCATCTGGTTGGCGGTCTGGGCCGAGTCCGAGGTCTGCTTCACCGTGCTGGTCAGCTCTTCCATGCTGCTGGCCGTGGTCTGCAGGTTGCTGGCGGTGTCTTCGGTGCGCCGGGCCAGGTCGTTGTTGCCCTGGGCGATTTCGGTGGACGCCGTCGCGATGCTGTCGGTGGCCGAACGCACCTCGGTCACCAAGCGGCGCAGCGCATTCACCATGTGTGCCAGCTCGTCGAGGATGGAGCCTGGGTGGGCCCTGGGGATGTCCGTGTCCAGGTTGCCTTGCGCCACTTGCGACATGATGCCGATGGCCTCGCTGGGCTCGCCCCCAATTTGCCGCAACACGGAGCGCGCTACCGTGAAGCCCACACCGCCCACCAGAGTCATCACTACCAGCACGATCACCAGCTCAGACAGCAGGGTTTTGCGCACTTGCTGGTCAATGTCGTCGGTGTACAGGCCCGAGCCCACCATCCAGTTCCAGCCGTCAACCCGAATCACATACTGCAGCTTGGGCACCAGCACTTGCTGGCCAGGCCGCGCAAACATGGTCGGCACAAACACCCTGCCGTCCTTGCTGGCACGCAAGGCGTCCGAGATGGTCTTGAGGATGTCGGTGCCCGCACCGTCTTTGACCTTGCCCGCCATGTCCTGGCCTTCCCACTCGGGCTTGATGGGGTGCATCACGCCCTTGGAGTCGAGCGACCAGATGTAGAAGTATTCGGTCTTCCCCTCGGGGCCGCCGTAGCGGGACACCCGCAGGGCCTCTTTGGCGGCTTTTTGGGCTTCTTCCTGGCCCATGGTGCCGCTGGCAGCCTTGGCTTGGTAGGCGGCCACGATGCTGTGTGCTGACTGCACTGCCGTGGTCAATTGCTCGCGCCGCGATTCAATGATCAGCGAGCGCTCTTGCAGCAACGCTGTGACGGCCATGAACAGCAACGCTGCCAACGCCGTGCCCAGTATCAGCAGCACTTTCATTTTGAATCCGAGCTTGTTCATCGTGTGTCTCCAGTTTTCTCTCAAACTCTAGCAGTGCCAGGACTCGCGCAGTGAGTGTGTGCACGCCTATCTGAACAAGCCTTGTCTTGCAACAACAAGTAACCTCATGAATTGTGGGGCTGGCATGGGGTGCCCTTCGTCAGGGAAAACGATCCTGCGTTGGCGCATGCCAGCGTGTTGCGAAGCGCGCAACTAAAATATGCCGATGCTCCAGCAACGCACCCTCAAGACCTTGACCCGCGCCGTTGGCGTGGGATTGCACAGTGGCCAGCGCGTGGAGTTGACCTTGCGCCCGGCGCAGCCCGATACGGGCATCGTCTTTCGGCGGGTAGACCTGCCCCAGCCGGTGGACATTCCCATCCATGCGGAATCGGTGACCGACACGCGCCTGGCCTCCACCATCTCAGCCGGTGGGGCCAAGGTGCACACCGTGGAGCACCTGATGTCGGCCTGTGCAGGCCTGGGCATCGACAACCTGTATGTGGACATTACGGCCGAAGAGGTGCCGATCTTGGACGGGTCTTCTGCCTCGTTTGTGTTCTTGCTGCAAAGCGCGGGGGTGGAGCTGCAGCGTGCGCCCAAGCGCTTCATCCGCGTGAACCGCCCGATCGAAGTGCGCGAAGGCACCGGCCCCAGCGCCAAGTGGGCGCGGCTCACGCCCTACCATGGCTACAAGCTGAGCTTTGAAATTGACTTTGACCACCCTGCGGTGGACTCCACCGGCCAGCGCGTGGAGTTTGACCTGGGGCAAGGCAACTACAGCCGCGACATCGCCCGCGCACGCACCTTCGGCTTCACCCGCGATGTGGAGATGATGCGCTCCAGCGGCCTGGCGCTGGGCGGCGGGCTGGACAACGCCATCGTCATGGACGACTACAAAGTGCTCAACAGCGATGGCCTGCGCTACGACGACGAGTTTGTGAAGCACAAGATCCTGGACGCCATGGGCGACCTGTACCTGATTGGCAAACCCTTGCTGGCGGCCTACAGCGCCTTTCGCTCAGGCCACGCCATGAACAACCAGCTGCTGCGCGAGCTGCTGGCCCAGCGCGATGCCTGGGATGTTGTCACTTTTGACGACGAGCGCGCAGCCCCAGCCGGTTTCGCTCAGCCTGCACGGGTTTGGTGAGCCTGCGCTACCCAATCTCGGCTGTGCGCCCTCCTTTGGCCTCTGTGGCCTATACTCGCGCCTGCTCCGGGGTGTGCTGATGCGCTGAGATGCGAGAGGTCTGAAGGAATTCAGGCCAGCTTGCGAACCCGACGAACTTGATCCGGTTCATACCGGCGGAAGAAGAGCCGACCTTCTTGTCCCCGTGCCCGCAGTCCCTGTGGGCACGCCTTGCCTCAGGCGCTGCCGCACCTGAGGGGCGCACAGGTCCATTCCGGAGCAGAACCCACCGCCCCGGAACCAGGAGACCTGCCCCATGAACGCCCCCGACCCCCTCGCCAAGCTGGCCACCCCCGAGAAGTTTGCCGAGCTGCTCGCACGCACACGCGAACCCTTTCCTGCATCGCGCAAGGCCTATATCCCCGGCCACCTGCACGCCGACCTGCGCGTGCCTGTGCGCGACATTGCGCTGACCAATGGCGAGCAGGTCAGCGTGTATGACACCTCGGGCCCCTACACCGACCCCAATGCCGTGATCGACGTGCGCCAGGGCCTGGCCAGTGTGCGCGGTGGCTGGATCACCGGCCGTGGCGATGTGGAGCACTACGAAGGCCGTGCGCCGGTGGCGCTGGACGATGGCCAAAAGAGCGAAGACGCCACGCGCCTCGCCCAGCTGCGTGCCGAAGCCGCCGCCCTGCAGCGCAAGCCGCTGCGCGCCAAGGCCGGTGCCAACGTCACGCAGATGCACTACGCCAAGAAGGGCATCATCACCCCCGAGATGGAATACGTGGCCATCCGCGAAAACGGCAAGCGCGAATGGATGGAGCAGTACATGGCCGACGCCGGCCGTGAAAAGCGCCTGATGGGCAACCCGATGGGCGCGAGCATCCCACGCATCATCACGCCCGAATTCGTGCGCGACGAAGTGGCCCGGGGCCGCGCCATCATCCCCGCCAACATCAACCACCCCGAGGTGGAGCCGATGGCGATTGGCCGTAACTTTTTAGTCAAGATCAACGCCAACATCGGCAACTCGGCCGTCACGTCCAGCATCGAAGAAGAAGTGGAAAAGCTGGTGTGGGCGATCCGCTGGGGCGCGGACAACGTGATGGACCTGAGCACCGGCAAGAACATCCACACCACACGCGACTGGATCGTGCGCAACTCGCCCGTGCCGATCGGCACCGTGCCGATCTACCAGGCGCTGGAGAAGGTGGGCGGCGTGGCCGAAGACCTGACCTGGGAAATCTTCCGCGACACGCTGATCGAGCAGGCCGAGCAGGGCGTGGACTACTTCACCATCCACGCCGGTGTGCGCCTGGCCTATATCCACCTCACGGCGCAGCGCCGCACGGGCATTGTCTCGCGCGGGGGCTCCATCATGGCCAAGTGGTGCATGGCGCACCACCGCGAGAGCTTCCTGTACGAGCACTTCGAGGACATCTGCGACATCATGAAGGCATACGACGTGTCGTTCAGCTTGGGCGATGGCCTGCGCCCTGGCTGCGCATCGGATGCCAACGATGAAGCGCAATTTGCCGAGCTGCACACGCTGGGCGAGCTGACGCAGGTCGCCTGGAAGCACGATGTGCAGACCATGATCGAAGGCCCCGGCCATGTGCCCATGCACATGATCCAGGCCAATATGACCGAGCAGCTCAAGACCTGCCACGAAGCGCCGTTCTACACCCTGGGCCCGCTGACCATCGACATCGCCCCCGGCTACGACCACATCGCTTCAGCCATCGGCGCGGCCATGATCGGCTGGATGGGCACGGCCATGCTGTGCTACGTGACGCCCAAGGAACACCTGGGCCTGCCCGACCGCGACGACGTGAAGCAGGGGATCATTGCCTACAAGATCGCAGCGCACGCGGCCGATGTGGCCAAGGGCCACCCCGGCGCCCGCTCGCGTGACGATGCGCTCAGCCAGGCGCGCTTCGACTTCCGCTGGCAAGACCAGTTCAACCTGGGCCTGGACCCTGAGACGGCCAAGGAATACCACGATGAAACCCTGCCCAAGGACTCGGCCAAGGTGGCGCATTTTTGCTCGATGTGCGGCCCCAAGTTCTGCTCGATGAAGATCACGCAGGAAGTGCGTGATTTTGCGAAGCAAAAGGGTGTGGACGAGCAAAACGCGCTGGCCCAGGGCATGCAAGTGAAGGCGGTGGAGTTTCAGCGCAATGGCGGGCAGTTGTACGTGCCTTTGAAGGCTGAATAAGCCCCTCTACTGGCTCCAGTGTTTCCCTGTTCATGGTGGGGAAACGGGTGAATACCCTGTGGGTGGGTGGATGCAATGGCGCCTACAGTCGCGCCCACGTATTCACCCACCCTGGGGTCATCTCCTTGGGGCGCGTCAAGCGCAATGGCATCAAAGTTGCTATCGTTTGGGTAGGTTGTTAAAAAATGTAAGGAAGCGCCATGAACGCCCTGAATCGACTCTCCATTCGCACCCGTCTTTACTTTGGCACCGTTTTTTCCCTGATTTTGCTGGTGGTGATTGGGGCCATGGGCTACCTCGCGCTGGAGCGCACGCGCACGACCTTGGAGGTTCTGTTTACACAGCGCGTGCAGACGCTGACCGACATGAGCGAGCTGCGCACCACGCTGGGCGATTTGCGGCGTGCCGAGAAGGACATCATCATCAACTTCAACAACACGATTGAGGTGTCTGCCCAGCGCGATTTGTGGAAGAAGTCTTTGCAGGCCTTGAACAAGGGCTTGGCCGATGTGCGCAAGGTGCAGGCGTCAGATGCGAGTTTTGCCGAGGCGATCGACAAGGCGCTGGCCGAGGTCAAAGAGTACGACACCGGGATCTCTCCCGTGTTTGAGCAGATCGAGCGGGCGCAAATTGACGGTGCTGTCGGCGGGGCTTATGCCGACAAGTACAAGAAGCACATGGAAGCCGTCGACAAGGCCCTCTTTGACTTGGCCATGGACGCGCGTACCAAAATGGACGAGGCCCGCCAAGGTGTGGACTCGCTGACCTCCACCATGTCAGGCTTGATTGGCGGCGCCTTGCTGCTCGCCCTGGCGGTGTTGATTCCTCTGACGTTTTTCAGTGTCCGTTCCATCACGCAGTCCATATCGCAGGCCAGCGAGCTGGCCGAGCGCATTGCAGGGGGTGATTTGTCACGCGATGTGCAAGTCACCTCCACCGACGAAGTGGGGCAGCTGGTGGGCGCGATGGCGCGCATGCAGGACGCGCTGCGTGGTCTGGTGCACCAGGTGCAAGAGGCCGCGGGCAACATCTCGACTGCCAGCTCCGAGATTGCCACCGGCAACCATGACCTGAGCCATCGCACCGAGCAGACGGCGGCCAATCTGGAAGAAGCGGCTTCCTCGATGGAACTGCTCACCGGCACCATCCAGCAAAGTGCGCAGTCTTCGCGCCAGGCCAGCGACTTTGCGGCTTCGGCAGCCGAGGTGGCAGCCCGTGGGGGCTCAGTGGTGTCGCAGGTGGTGACCACCATGGACCAGATCACCACCAGTTCGCGCAAGATCGCCGATATCACCGGCGTGATCGACTCCATTGCCTTCCAGACCAACATCCTGGCGCTGAATGCTGCCGTGGAAGCCGCCCGCGCAGGCGAGCAGGGCCGGGGCTTTGCCGTGGTGGCCAGCGAGGTGCGCAGCCTGGCCCAACGCAGCGCCGAGGCCGCCAAGGAGATCAAGGGCCTGATTGGCTCGTCGGTGGAGCGGGTCGAAGACGGTTCGCGCCTGGTGACACAGGCGGGGCAGACCATGACCGAGATCGTGGGCAGCGTGCATCGCGTGTCCAGCATCATCGAAGAGATCACGGCATCGTCGTCTGAGCAGAGCGACAACGTCGCCCAGATCAGCCAGTCGGTGAGCCAACTCGACAACATGACCCAGCAGAATGCAGCGCTGGTCGAGGAGTCCACGGCCGCCTCTGAATCGTTGCGCGAGCAGGCCGTGCAGCTGACCCGCGCGGTGGCGCAGTTCAAACTGCCTGCCGGGGATGCGCGCACGGCCCGCTTTGCACAGGGTGCTTCGCTCTATGCAGGGGCCGCCTTGCCAGGGCCGACGGCAGTACCTCAGTTGGCCTGAAGGCCTAGCGGCGGGGGTAAGTGAGTCTGTGCGTGGCCCCATCGCCCCGTTTGCCCGGTTGGCAACACGACAGCACGACAGCGCCATTGGGCCAAAATGGTGCCTTGGCTATGCTTTTGCTCTATGAAAAATACGGCACTGGGTTGGAGAGTCTTGCCCCGATGGGCCTTGTGGATGGGGTTGATGGGCGGATTGCCCTGGGCCGCAAAGGCGGAGTCCTTGCGATGCCAGTCGGGCAGCGTTGGGATGGGCGACACCATGGCCACCGTAGCCTTGAAATGTGGCCAGCCCACCGCCACGGGCGCCTACTGTGCACCTGTAGAAATCCAATGGATGGACCGACCGTACCATGCGCCCTATGGCCGTTGGCTGGCCCCTTGCCAGCCGGTGGACGAATGGATCTATGACCGCGGGGTAGGCTACTTGCCTGCCAGGCTGCAGTTTCGAGGTGGCAGACTGTGGTCGCTGGTGTACGGGCAGTCGGCACCATGAAAGGCGCTCTGGCTGTCGCCACCCGTTGATTTACCAGCTTGGTCGCCAGTTCAGTCGCGCGTCACCCGCAGCACTTCTTCGCGGCTGGTCACGCCCGCTGCAATCAGGCGTTCTCCATCTTCGCGCATCAGCGTCATGCCCGCGGCCAGGGCGGCGGTGCGGATCTCGGCCTCTGAGGCCTGGGCGTGGATTTGCGCGCGGATGGCGTCGTCCGTCCCCAGCAGCTCGAACACCCCGGTCCGCCCGGCATAGCCCGTGTGCCCGCAGGCCTCACAGCCCTTGCCATGGCAGGTGCCGCAGTATTTGCGCACCAGCCGCTGGGCCAACACGCCCAGCAGCGAGGAAGACAGCAGGAAGGGCTCCACGCCCATATCGATCAACCGCGTCACAGCGCTGGCCGCATCGTTGGTGTGCAGCGTAGCCAGCACCAAGTGGCCGGTCAGTGAGGCCTGGATGGCGATCTGTGCGGTCTCGAAGTCGCGGATTTCACCGATCATGATGATGTCCGGGTCCTGGCGCAGGATGGCGCGCAGGGCCTTGGCAAACGTCAGGTCGATCTTGCTGTTCACCTGCGTTTGGCCCACGCCGGGCAACTCGTATTCAATCGGGTCTTCCACCGTCATGATGTTGTTGCGCGTGGCGTCCAGGCGGCCCAGGCCCGCGTACAGCGTGGTGGTTTTGCCCGAGCCCGTGGGCCCGGTCACCAGGATGATGCCGTGCGGCTGGCTGATCAGCCCCTCAAAGCGGCGCAGGGTCTCGCCCTGCATGCCCACGGCTTCCAGGCTGATCTTGTTCTCGCTCTTGTCCAACAGGCGCAGCACGGCGCGCTCGCCATGGGCGCTGGGCAGGGTGGACACGCGCACATCAATGGCGCGGGTGCCCAGGCGCAGGCTGATACGGCCGTCCTGCGGCAGGCGTTTTTCCGAGATGTCCAGGTCGGCCATGATCTTCAGGCGCGAGATCAGGGCCGCGTGCAGCGCGCGGTTGGGTTGCACCACCTCGCGCAGCGTGCCGTCTACCCGAAAGCGCACGCTGGAGTGGCGCTCGTACGGCTCGATGTGGATGTCGCTGGCACCGTCGCGTGCGGCCTGCGTGAGCAGGGCGTTGAGCATGCGGATGATGGGTGCGTCGTCTGCGGTTTCCAGCAAGTCCTCCACGGCGGGCAGGTCTTGCATCATGCGCGACAGGTCGGCGTCGGACTCGACCTCGCTTACCACCGTGGCGGCGCTGGATTCGCCTTGCGCATAGGCCGCGCTGATGCGTTGGGCCAGGCTGGGCGCATCCAGCGACAGCAGGTGCCGCACCTTGTGCTTGCGCAGCACTTCAGACAGCGCCGTGACGTCGGGCGCAGGGCCGTGCCACAGCACGAGCTGCTGGCCATCGTCCTCCAGCAGCAGCTGCGATGTGCGGGCAAAGGCGTAGGGCAGGGGGTGGCGCATGGCGGTTCGGTGGGTAACAGGGCTTGGGGCTTAGGGGGCCAAGGGTGGCTCATGGGGGCCAGAAGGCCAGGGGCTGCTCAGAAATTCAGGCGCAGTGCACGCGGTGTGTGCAGACAAAGAGGCTGTCTGCCAAACACCGACCCCGCCGTGGCGCGTGTGCAGCCGGGCGGAGCCATCTTGCGTCCAGGGCGCAGCACGCTAGCGCACCGCTCACTGCCGAATCACGTCGGCTTCGAGCGCCAGGGCGCGCACCGACACAGCCGCCTTGTCTGCCGCCTGCTGCGTGTTGAACGGGCCCACCTGCACGCGGGTGCGGTTGCCCCGGTTGGTGTTGACGGTCTGCACATTCATCGGCAGTGCCGCTTTGCGCAGCTTGTTCATTGCATCGGTGGCGGTTTTGTCGTTGGCAAAAATGCCCACGTTCACAAAATACGCGGGCGGCAATGCTGGGTCGGTGTGGGCTGCGGCCTCGGTGGCTGGCGGCACGGGCGCGGCCGACACAGGGGCTGCAGCGGGTGCGGGCGTAACTACGGGCGGCACCACCTGCTGTGGCATCAGCGGTACGGGCACATCCGCAGGGGCTGCGGGGCTGGGCGCCGGGGCCTCTGCGCGGGGGCGGGGCTCCAGTGGCGGCAGGATGGGCGCGCCAGACACGGAGCGCATCACCGGGTTGGAGGCGGGCTGCACCACTTGCTGCAGCGCGCGGATGGACTCGTACCGATCGGCCATGAGGGCGTCGCTGGTGACAGCGTCGCGCACCACGACGGGGCGCAGGAACACCATCAGGTTGGTCTTCTTGCGCGATCGGTTTTCGCTGCGGAACAGGGCGCCCACCACGGGGATATCGCCCATCACTGGCACCTTGTCTTCGGCCTGCGAGTAGCTGTCTTCCAGCAGGCCGCCAATCACGATGATGTTGCCGTCGTCCACCACCACGTTCGACTCGATGGAGCGCTTGCTGGTGGTGGGCCCGTTGGTGTCCTTGAGCGTGGAGGCGTCGATCTTCGAGACCTCCTGGTAAATCGCCATCTTCACCGTGCCGTTCTCGCTGATCTGTGGGCGCACGCGCAGCATCAGGCCCACGTCTTTGCGCTCTACCGTGTTGAACGGGTTCACGGTGCTGCTGCCAGTGGTGTTGGCGTAGGAGCCTGTCACAAACGGCACGTTGTTGCCGATGACGATCTTGGCTTCCTCGTTGTCCAGCGTCATCAGGTTGGGTGTGGACAGCACGTTGGCATCGCCGCTGTTTTGCAGGAAGTTGGCCAACGCGCCCAGGTAATACTGGCCATTGATGCGCGGTGCCAGTGCCATGTTCAAGCCGCCACCCAGCGAGCCGACGGCAGTGGCAATGCTGGATGTGGAGCCCGTGGCCAGCGCCGCTGTGGCGCTCAGAATGTTGGTGCCCGCCGTGCCAGAGTTGGTGCCGATCACCCCCACGGTGCCGCTGCCGCTGCTGCCTACGGTGCCCTGCCACTGGATGCCGAACTGTGCAAGCTTGCTCGCCGAGACTTCCACGATCAGGCTTTCGACCAGCACCTGCGCGCGGCGGCCGTCGAGCTTGTCGATCACGGCGCGCAGCTGGCGGTACTGGGGTTCGGGGGCGCTGATGATGAGCGAGTTGGTGGTGGGGTCGGCCTGGATTTGTCCGCCGGTCGAAGGTTGGTTGCTGGTGGCGCCACCGCCGCTGCTGCCTGTGCTGGCCCCCAGGCCGCCGCTGGAGCCCAGGCCACCGCCATTGCTGCTGCTCGTGCTGTTGCCCAGCGACATTGCGCTGGTGTTGCCCGTGCTGGAGCTACTGGCAGACACGCCGCCGCCACTGGAGCTGCCGTTGCCGTTGGCGCTGGCCATGGCCGCACGCAGTGTGGTCGCCAGCTTGGTGGCGTCGGCGTTCTTCAGGTACACCACATGGATGTTGCCGGTGGACGCGGCGCTACCGGGCACCGGTGGTTGGTCCAGCTTTTCGACCAGCATGCGCACCAGCGCGACGCGTGCCGGGTTGGCGGCACGCAGAATCAGCGAATTGCTGCGGGGCTCGGCCAGCAGCGTGGTTTTGAAGGAGTTGTCTGACTGCCCCTGCGCTGCACCGGCCGCCGCACCGCTGCTGCTGCCGTCGATCAGCCGCGACACCAGCGGCGCCATATCGGCCGCCACCGCGTTGCGCAGCGGAATCACCTCCACATCGGTGGCGTTGGAAACATCCATGGCCGCGATGATGCGGGCCAGGCGCTGCAGGTTGTCGGCGTAGTCGGTGATCACCAGCGAGTTGTTGCCGGGGTTCACGTTGATGGTGTTGTTGGGGCTGATCAGCGGGCGCAGCACCGGCACCAGGTTGGCCGCGTTCTCAAAGTTGAGCTTGAAGATCTGCGTGACGATCTGCCCGCCGCTGGGGCCGCTTGAGCCGCCTTGCGACACACTCACGCCACCGCTTTGCAGCTTGGCATCGGCCTCGGGCACCACCTTGTACAGGCCCGCAGACTCCACCACCGTGAAGCCCTGCAGGCGCAGCGCTGCCAGAAACTGCTGGAACGCAGCGGCCGGGGGCACCGCCCGCTCGGTGATCAGGGTGAGCTGTCCCTTCACGCGGGGGTCCACCACCACGTTGCGCCCGGTGATGGTGGCCATGGTGCGAGCCACGGCTTCGATCTCGGCGTTGGCAAAGTTGAGGGTGACCGGCTCGCCCGAGCGCACGCTGCTGGTGCCCGTGCCCACCGCAGTTTGTGCATGAATTTGGCCGCTAAGGCACGCCAGAAAAGCGCTGAAAGCTATGCTATTCATAGCAAAGCGCAGACGTGGCGAAAAGATGGAAGTCGTCATAGGGTCAACCCACGGTAATGAGGGAGCGTGCGCCGCTGCGCCGCCCGATGATATTCAGAAGATTGGCCAGTGCCGCTTCGCGGTCAGGGGCCGCAGTGGCCTCTCCGGTAAAGCGCAGGCGTTGCCCCACCCACTGGCCACTGCCGCTGAGCTGCAGGTGCCCTTGCAGGGTGCTGAGGGTGAGGGTAGGCACTTCGCCGCCCGCCAGGTTCAGCCGGTAGCTGCCCATGGGGCGCAGGGTGGACAGGCGCGAGGACATGGACATGGCATCGAGTTGCGCCGTGCCTGCCAGCACCATGCGCCCGGCAGACCAGACGGCCTCCAGCCCCCGGGTTTGCAACATCAATTGCCCTTGCGGCTGCAGCGTGTTCCAGGGCGTTCCCAGCCCGGCCAGCACGGCGGCCGGCCATTGGCTGCTGCTGTCTTGCAGCGCCAGGCGCACGCGCCCCAGCTGCAGCTGGATGCGGGCCTGAATGGGTTGCTGGGTGCAGCAACTGGCATGCACCTGCAGACGCAGCCCGCTCCAGGAGGGGCGCAGCTGCCACTCCAGTCGGCCGGGCAGGGCTGCACGGTCTTGGCTGGCGCCGCCACCGGTCAACACCAGCTGGGCGGAGCCGGTCCACACAGTGCCACGCGCTTGCGTCAATTGCACCTGGCCCCCGGTGGCGGCACTCAGCCGCTGGGTCAGCCACTGTGCGGGGGCAAAGACCACTATGGCGGGCAGCAGCCCTGCCAGGGCTCCGGCAATGGCCCAGCCCCAAGGGGCGCGGGGCGGCTTGGAGGCGCTGCGCGAACGTGAGCGGCCCTTGCTGCTGGAGTGGCCTGCACTGTTGGAGCGACTGGCGCTGGATCGGGTTCGGGTAGACACGGTGTGGGGTGCGGTGCGGGGCACAGTCTGTGTCAACGGGCGGGCAGGGCCAGCACCACGGTGCCGTCCCAGCGGGGCACCGGTGCGGCTCCGGTATTGCCCAGCGTGGCCGGACCGGCATTGGCCGGGGTGGCGGCAGTGCTGCGTGTCAGGCGCGATTCGACCGGCACGGCGCGCGCATTGGTGCGGGCCAGGGCCAGCCACTGGGCCACGGCATCGGCCGGTGCGCCTTTGAGGGTAACGGTGACGCGGTCGCCCAGCACATTCATCTGGGCGGCAGTGCCCAGGCGCTGGGTAAGTGCTGCGCGCAGCGCGCCCACGGCGTCGGTGGGCGAGGTCTGGGGCTGGGCTTGCAGTTGCTGGGCTTCGGCCTGCAGGCGCTGCATGTGCTGCAGTTGCAAGTCGAGCTTGCCATGCAGCTCGGGCGCTTGGCTTAAGGTGCCCAGGGCTGGGGCCAGGGCCACCCACCACAACAGGGCCAGCAGCACCACGCCAGCGGCTGCCATCACCAGGCTTTGTTCGCGCGGGGCCAGGGCCTTCCAGCGCGCTTGCAGGGCGGCGGCGCGGCTCATGGCGTCCCCTCGGCACGCACCAGCAGGGTGCCATCTTCAGTGCGCGCGCTGTAGCCAGCGGCCTGCAGTCGGGTGTTGAACACAGATTCCTCGTCGGGGGCCAGGGTGACGCCGCGCAGGCGCAGCTCGCCGGGGGCAAATTCCAGGGTGGTGGGCACGCGGTCGTCCGGCAGGCTGGCGCCCACGGCTGCCATCAGGGGTTCCAGGTCACGCGGCGATACGCTGCCAGCCTTTTGGCGCAGCAGGCCCAGTTCGCGCTCCATCTGCACGGGCGCGTCCACCACCACTTTGACCTGAGGGAAGGTGGTGGTCAGTGCATTGCGCACGGCCACCTGCTTGGCGGCCAAGGCCTGCTTTTCTTGCCAGGCCCACAGGTTCAAGCCCACCAGATGCACGCCCACCAGCAAGGCGGCGGCCCAGCGTGCGGCGCGCCACTGGGGGGCATACAACAGCGCGCTGGCGGCCGTGCCTGCCTTGCGCATGGCACGGATGCGGCTGGTGCTGGCCAGTTCAAATTGGGCCAGGTCCCAGTCGCCCCGGGCGGCATCCAGAGCGCGCTGGGTGGCAGTGTGCAGTGTGACCTGGCGGCCCAGGGTGCGCTCGGCCACCTCGGCCACGGCCGGGTCGGCGCGCACCACGGGGGCGGGGGCGTTGTCGTCGGTGGTGGATGTGAGCCCTGCCAGTGCCAGCACGGCGGCTGACAGGGGCAGCATGGTCACACTCTGGTCGGGGCCCTGGCCGCATAGGATCATTTGCGGCTCGCTCGGGCTGCCCAGGGCGCAGATTTCGGTGGCGCCGCTGGCTGTGGGGCCGGGTGCAAACTCAGGCACCACACGCGACACGGCGCGGCCTGCGGCTTCCAGCGCCTGCAGGTTGTCGCGCAGCCAGCTGCGGTCGCACACCGCGACCCACACGGGGCTGCCGGCCTCGGCGCCGGGCTGCAGCGCAAAGTGCAGTTGGGCGGGGTCGTCCAGCAGGCGGTCTTCCAGCAGGCCTTCCAGAATTGAGCGCAGGCGCGGGGTCTGGTGGTTGGGGCCCAGCGGAATGCCGGGGGGCAGTTGCACCCTCTGCCATGACAGGGCCGAGATCGGCACCATGGCCACCACTTCGCCGCCGGGGCGTGAGGGCTCGGGCAGCAAGGCGGCAGCTGCACGCGCGTGGTCGGTGGCGGTGTGGCCGTCCGATGTCAGCGTGTAGCTGTATTTGGTGGCGATGCCCGGTGGCGTCAGGGGCAGGGTAAGGATCAGGGAGCTCATGGGCAGGTTTTGCAGGCCATTTTAGGGGGCTGGCATGTCGGTTGGGGGCATGTTCTGCCCTGTCAGCGGGATGCCTGTGCGGCCACAGCGCCTGGGTCGCGGTCGAAAACGCCGCGCTCGCGCCAGAGTGTCACGACGCTGATGGCGCTGTCTTTGCGCACCAGGGAGCGCTCGTCCACAACGGATTCGCCCAGCCGCAGGCGCCCACGCACTTCAAAGAAGCGTGAGGCGACCGTGATCAGATCTGTGTCTGGCACAGTGTTTGTTCCAAGCAACGTTATGGCATCGTTGAGCACCTTGAAGTGGCGCGATTCTCGGCTGGCAATGAGCTTTTGCGCGCTGGCCAGGTCGATTCCATCGATGGCGGCCCACAGCACATCCAGCTGCGCGGTGTTCAGGTTCACCGGGGTGCGCACGGGCAAGATGGTGATATGGGGGCTCAGGATGGCGATGGTGCTGGCGGGCACCCCCAGCCAGCCCAGTTGCGAAACGGTCTGGGGCATGAGGGGGGCGTTGGCATCGTCAGTGCCTGCTGCCGACTGGGCTTTGCGCAAGGCTTCGACCAGCGACGTGAGCTGCTGCTGGGGCAAGCCCAGCCGCTCAAACAGACGGGTGAACTGTTTGAGCCCCCCGGCTTGCACTTGCCCGGCATCGACCAGGCTGGTGAGGTTCAAGCGGCTTTGCATGTCGGTGATCTGACCCGACAGAAAGGCGTCGGTGGTGTCTGTGCTGGCATCGTCCACCTGGGAGACGTTGCCCTCGGCCGCCAAAAAGGTGGACAAACGCGCTTCTTGCAGCGGGATGGCCCAGGGCTCTGCCAAGTGGTCAGCGCCGCCGGAGTTGGCATCTGATTTGAGGATCAGCCGCGACCAGTCCAGTGCGCCCACCAAGATCCACGCGGCTTGTACCCGGCCGCGCTCGGCGGTTTCCACTTCGACGGCGCGCCACTGTTGCCACATCGCGGCGGCGGCCAAGGTGGCCACCAGCGTCACGGTGAGCATGGCGGCCAGCAGGGCGGCCCCCGTCTGGCGCAGAGCGCTCCGTGGCTGGGGCTTGGAGTGCGTGTGCTGCGTCATGTGCGGCTGCCCCCCAGCGCGGGGTTGATCCAGTCGCGCACCAGCAGGCCGCTGAGCGCGCCACCGGGGCTGAGGGTGATTTGCAGGCGTATGCCTTCAGGCAGGGTGCTGCTGCCGTCGGTGCCGGGCACTGTGCCTACGCTGGACAACGCGTTGGACCAGGCACCGCCCCGGTAGTAGAACAATTGCCAGCCGTCGATGGGGATGAGCGCTACCTCGCTGCGGCGCTCGGCATCGCCCGGGGTGCGGGCCCATTGCGCGGCCCGTGCCCAGGCCTCTTGCCATTGGGTGCGGGTGCGCACGGTGGGGGACTGCCAGCGCAGCCACTGTGCCCCGGCATTGGTCTCGCGGCGCGTCCAGGCCACCACCACGGGGCCTTCGTCGGGTACGGCGGTGCTGCGGCGCGTCAGGCGCAGCACTTGGCCATCCCAGTCCAGCGGCGTGGTGTGGGCCAGCGGGGACACCAGCGCGTCCAGGTCGGCTCCCCATTGGGCCAGGGAGGCTTGCAGCACCAGCATGTCGTCGGCGCGCTGGCGGGTGGCTTCTTGCGTGCGCACCATGCCGTCGATGCCGCGCCAGCTCAAGATGGCGATGAGCGCCATCACGGTGATGGCGACCAGCAGCTCGATGAGCGTGAAGCCGCGCAGGGCTGGTTTTGCCATGCCGCTCGGTCGGATCAAGGGGCGCATCTAGTTCCTCCCGATGATGGTGGAGATGCGCAGGATGGAAATATCTGCATCAAACACCTGCGCATCCATGCGCCGGAACTGTGGATTGGGCGTGGGCCGCACGATCACGTTCACCGTGAACTGCCGACCCGCTTGTTCGCAGGGCTCGGTACTGTCGCCCACGCTGGGCATCTGGCGCGACAGGCGGGCTTTGATGAGTTCGTTTTCAGCGCACAGCTGGGCCAGCACGATGTCGGACTGGCGCTGGGCATTGCGTGTGAGCGTGCTGGCGGCCTGGGTGCCTGCCAGCAGCGCAATGGCCACAATGGCCAGGGCGACCAGCACTTCCACCAGAGTGAAGCCGCGAGCTGGGCGGCAGATGGGGCGGCAGGCCCTGTACTGCGGCGTCATGGCAGAGACTCCACCGTGAAGGGGCGCAGCCCGTCGGTGACCACGCGCAGGGCGCGGTCGGGGTAGTTCTGGTGGGTGATGACCACTTGCTGGGGGCCAATGAGTGGCTCGGGCCCCAGCAGCAATACAGCGGTGCCGCGCACCGTGACACCTGGGTCCAGCCATTGGCTGGGCAGGGCGCTGGCGGGCAGGCCCTCAAACTTGAAGCCTTGCTCCGTCGCTCGCCAGCGCACGGGGGCCCCGGTGGAGCGCGACTGAGCCCGGCCTGATTCCAGCAGTGCGGCCAGCCGCGCGGCCTCGCGCTCCAGCACGGTCTGGCCGTTGTCGCGGATGGCCATGGACACCCCGGCCGTGGCCAGCGCCATGATGCTGATGACGACCAGCATCTCTAGAAGAGTGAACCCCCGCTGAGCCGCCACCCGCTCGGTGCCGCCGCCAGAGGCTGCAGCTCTTCGATGCCGTCCGAGCCTGCGCAGGCAGGCTTGGAGCCGCGGCATCTCAGCCCCCGAGGGGCTGACGCCAGTGGCCTGGCGAAGCCAGCTCCAAGGCATCCCTCGCCTGGGGCGTGCCAGTTTCATGAGGTGGTAGGGCGTGGCAAAGAATGGGGCATCACTGCCAACTGCCAATGTCCGCATCCTTGCCTTCGCCGCCCGACTGTCCGTCGGCGCCAAACGACATCACGTCGATCTCGCCCTTGATGCCGGGGCTCAGGTACTGGTAAGGGCGGCCCCAGGGGTCGTTGGGCAGCTTGTCCAGGTAGGGCTTCCAGTTGTTGGGGATGGGGCCGGAAGTCGGCTTGGCAATCAGGGCCTGCAGGCCTTGTTCGGCCGAGGGGTAGCGCTGGTTGTCCAGGCGGTACATCTTGAGCTGCTGCACGATGTTGGCGATGTCGGTCTTGGCGGCCGTCACGCGGGCGTCGTCGGCACGTTCGAGCACGTTGGGCACGATCAGCGCGGCCAGCACGCCAATGATGACCATCACCACCATCAATTCAATGAGGGTGAAGCCCCGGGCCAGACGTTGGCGGGCGGAGCGCACGAAAAATGAGGGAGAGGTGTTCACTGCAGGCGTTCTCGGGTGATCTCGGATCGCGTGAATCATAATCTGCGCATGGTGACAAACACACACTCTCAATGGGGCATGCGGTTGGGGACTCTGGTCTTGTGGGCTGCGGCGGGCGCCAGCGTGGTCTATTGGGGTCTGCGCTTGTCTTCCAGGCCCTCTGGGGTGGCAGTGCCTGTGGCGGCTGCAGCCCCTGCCGCGCCCGATGCGGGTGCGCTGGCGCGCTTGCTGGGCGCATCGCCCGCTACGGCGGTGGTCAAGGCCCCGGTGGCCGCGCCTTCTAGCCGGTTTGCGCTGCAGGGCGTGCTGTCGGGCCGTAGCAGCGGCGGCGGCGCCGCATTGATCGCTATGGACGGCAAACCTGCGCGGCCTTACCGCATTGGGGCGCAGGTGGATGCTGGGCTGGTATTGCAGTCGCTGGGCCCGCGCCAGGCGGCGCTGGGGGCCACGGTGGATGGACCCACCACGGTGCGCCTGGAGATGCCGCCCAAGGGCTGATCTTTTTGAGGGCCCTGCGCGACCGGTTTCAGTGTTGCGGAAAGACCGCTGCAGTTACGGTTGTTACACCTGCTGCGCCTGTTGCAGCGCAGCCAGCACACCGTGCGGGGCCATCGCATAGGTTTGCCATGCTCCAAACCCGGGTGCGTGCAGCGGCCATTGCTCTGCCGTGACTTGCAACGCCGCAGCCAGGCTGCCTTGCCTGACCAGCCAATCCACGCACCGGGCGACCCCGGCATGCGTGATCCAGACCACATGGGTGCCGCGCTGCAGGTGTTGTCGCGACTCGTCCAAGGCCGTGCTCACCCGGGTCAGCATGCTGGCCAGGTCTTCGCCTTGGCCGGGGCGGTAGCGGGTGAAGTCCTGCGTCCAGGCGTCCAGTTCATGGCGAGCGATGTCGACCCACAAGCGGCCCTCCCACTGGCCGAAGTCCATCTCTCGCAGGCGCACGTCCGCATTGCTAATCAAATTAACTTGTAGGGCGCACAGAGAAAGCGCTAGCTGCTCACATCTTTGTAGCGGTGAGTGGCGCAACAGCAGGTGATTGGGCAGCGAGGTTGCCAGCCGCTGTGCGGCAATCTGGGTGGCCTCGGGGTCTGCGGGCACATCCAGCAGGCCGTAGCAGGTGCCGGGCGCGATGCAGGGCGCCGCATGCCGCACCACCCACAGGGCGGCCGTGTTCACCGTGCCGCGCCCAGGGCCAGTGCCGCCCCTAGGTAAAAGCCGATTTCGCCCACTTGCTGGGTGGCGCCCAGGCAGTCCCCGGTAAAGCCCTGCAGGCGCCGGGCAAACCAGCGTCCCATCCAGGCTGCAGCTGCCATGCTGAGAGTGATGGATGCTATTAAAAACGTAGCTGCTTGCGCTTGATAGACCAGCGCTAGCGGCACAAAACACCACAAGGCGGCGGCTGCCAGCGCGCTGCGCGATATCTGGTCGGCCAGTGGCTTGCTTTTGGAGCGGGCTGTGTCGCCCACATGCGGCAGCCAACGCACGATGAACAGCGGCCACAGGCGCGAGAGCACATGCCCGCCCGCCAAAGCGGCCAGTACGGCCCCCAGGCTGTGTGCGCCCAGCAGCGCCAGCAGGCTCACCTTGGCCAGCAGGGCCAGCACCAGCGCCATGGCCCCAAACGCCCCGACGCGCGAGTCTTTCATGATGTCCAGCGCGCGCTCTCGGTCGTAGCTGCCGCCCAGACCGTCGGCCACATCGGCCAAGCCATCTTCATGAAAGCCGCCGGTCATCACCACCGTGGCCACGGTGCTGAGCACTGCGGCCACCAGTGGGGTCATGGGCTGCGCGCCCAGCCCCCAGTGCAGCAGCGCCACCACGGCGCACGACAAGCCCGCCGCCAGCCAGCCAATGCCCGGAAAGTGCGCCGCGCTGGCGCGCAGCATGGCCGGGCTGTACCCCACCCAGTCGGCCAGCCGCCCCGTGACAGGAATGCGGGTGAAGAACTGCACGGCCAGCAGGTAGTGGCGCAGGGCTTGCATGGCGGGGTGTGAGAGTTTTACTATTGATTTGATAGCTTCCAGCGCTTGATTCGTAAGCGCTGGCAGCCATTTTTATCAAGAGCCGGAGCGCAAGAACAGCCGGTACGCCGGGTTGTTCGTCTCGTCCACATACGGGTAGCCCAGGGTGGCCAGGAAGGCATCGAACGTAGCGGTGTCTTCGGCTGGCACCTGCATGCCGACCAGGATGCGGCCATAGTCGGCGCCCTGGTTGCGGTAGTGAAAGAGGCTGATGTTCCAGGTCGGCTGCATCAGGCTCAGGAACTTGAGCAGCGCGCCGGGCCGCTCGGGGAAGACAAAGCGCAACAGTCGCTCGTCTTGAGCCAGGGCCGAGTGGCCGCCCACCAGGTGGCGCAAATGCTCCTTGGCCAGCTCGTCGTGGGTCAGGTCCAGTGCCTCAAAGCCTTGCTGGCTGAAATGCTGCGCAATCGTTGCCGACTCGCCCTTGCCGCGCGTGGTCAGGCCCACAAACACATGGGCGCGGGCGGCATCGCTGATGCGGTAGTTGAACTCGGTGACGTTGCGCGGGCCGCCGGGCAGGGCGCCCACGGCTTCGCAAAAGCGGCGAAAGCTGCCGCGCTCTTCGGGAATGGTGATGGCGAACAGGGCTTCGCGCTCTTCGCCCACCTCGGCGCGCTCGGCCACAAAGCGCAGGCGGTCGAAGTTCATGTTGGCGCCGCACAAGATGGCGGCATAGGTCTCGCCCTCGGTGTGGTGCGTGTCCACATACTGCTTGATGGCGGCCACAGCCAGGGCCCCTGCGGGCTCGACGATGCTGCGCGTGTCCACGAACACGTCCTTGATGGCGGCGCACACGGCGTCCGTGTCCACCGTGATGAATTCGTCCACCAGCCCAGCAGCCACGCGGAAGGTTTCTTCGCCCACCAGCTTGACGGCGGTGCCGTCTGAGAACAGGCCCACATCGGCCAGAGTGACGCGCTCGTGTGCCTTGACGGACTGGATCATCGCGTCCGAGTCGTTCATCTGCACGCCAATGATCTTGATCTCGGGCCGCACGGCCTTGATGTAGTTGGCCACGCCGCTGACCAGCCCGCCGCCACCAATCGCCACGAACACCGCGTTGAGCTGGTTGCTGCCCAGGCTTTGCAGTTGCCGCAGGATTTCCATGGCGATCGTCCCTTGCCCGGCAATCACATCGGGGTCGTCGAACGGGTGCACAAAGGTCAGGCCCTGTGCTTTTTCAAGCTTCAGAGAGTGGCCGTAGGCGTCGGAGTAGCTGTCGCCAAACAGCACGACTTCGCCGCCGAGTGTCTTGACGGCATCCACCTTGAGCTGCGGTGTGGTGGTGGGCATGACGACGACCGCGCGCACGCCCAGGCGCTGGGCGCTCATGGCCACGCCCTGGGCGTGGTTGCCAGCCGAGGCGCAGATCACGCCACGCTCGAGCTGCGCCGGTGTGAGGTGGGCCATCTTGTTGTACGCCCCCCGCAGCTTGAAGCTGAAGACGGGCTGCTGGTCCTCACGCTTGAGCAGCACCCGGTTCTTCAGGCGATGGCTCAGGTTCTTGGCGGGCTCCAGGGGGGATTCCACAGCCACGTCGTAGACGCGGGCGGTGAGGATCTTTTTCAGGTAATCGGCGGGGGTGAGTGGCTGTGTCATGGGGCGATTGGGTCACCCGCGCTGCGGGGCAGGCAGGGGCACACATCATAGTGGTGCAGGAGCATTGGGATCGTCGGGGCGCTGCTGCGGGCAGGTTCCTGGATCTGTCCCCTTCTTGGGGCGCCGTGGGGTAGGGCGCCATCAGGCCAAAAAAAAGCCCCAGGCCGTGAGGCTTGGGGCTGAATCCATCCTTTGAGGAGATGGAGGAGACAATCGGTGCGTAGCAAGTCAGTGTTTGTACTGGTTGCCATCGGCCATTTGTGTTCAAAGTGACCGCGCTTGATCGAATTCTAGCCGGATGCTTGTTGCGATGCAGCAAAATTCACAGCGAATTTTCAGCCGCACAACGAATTCGTGCGAAAAAAACCACGCATTGGACGGGTTCTAATGCGCACCACAGGAGAGAAATCTATGGAATGCACCGTCAGTTGGACAGGGGCCTCGGGCACGCGCTCAGGCATGGGGTTCGTTGCAGAAACCGGCAGCGGCCATGTTTTGACCATGGATGGCGCCCCAGATGCCGCCAACCCCGCCAATGGCGGCCAGAACCTGGCCCCACGGCCCATGGAAACCGTGTTGGCTGGCACCGGGGGCTGCACTGCCTATGACGTGGTGCTGATTCTCAAGCGCGGTCGGCACGACGTGAGGGGCTGCAGCGTCAAGCTCACCTCCGAGCGCGCTGAGGTGGATCCCAAGGTCTTTACCAAAATCCACATGCAGTTCACGGTGACCGGGCGCGGCATTCCGGCTGCCGCCGTAGAGCGCGCCATCGCCATGAGCCACGATAAATACTGCTCGGCCAGCATCATGCTGGGCAAGACGGCCGACATCACGACGGGTTTCGACATCGTTGAAGCCTGAGAAGGCGCGGCCTGTTGACGGGCTGGGCTTGGGCAGGCCGGCGGTGGGGTTTAGATGCGGTGCGCGGTGGTCGTCATGACCTTGGCCGCCGCTCTCATCATGCCTTTCGCAATGGGCGGCAGTGGGAAGGCGCCAAGCAGATGGGCCTGCTCTGCATGCCGTTCCTCATCATCTTTCATGCGGGCTACTACCGCCCGCGAGGCCAGATCGGCCTCTGGCAGCCGCGACAGGTGGCTTTGTAAGTGCGCGGCGACCTGGTTTTCGGTCTCGACCACAAAACCCAGGCTGACCCGGTCACTCACTTTGGCAGCCACCCATCCCAACGCAAACGCCCCGGTGAACCACAGAGGGTTGAGCAAGCTAGGGCGGTCGCCCAGCGCTTGCAACCGCTGGTGCGTCCAGGCCAGGTGGTTGGTTTCTTCTCTGGCCGCCTCCAGTAGGTGGGCGCGCAGGGCTTCGTCTTTCGTGGCCAGTGCTTGCGCGCTGTAAAGCGCCTGGGCGCACACTTCCCCGACATGGTTCACTCGCATCAAGGCGCCTGCGAGCTTCTTTTCGTTTGCGCTCAGGTCTGCTTCTTGCATATGCGCTGCCGGGGTTGATTCACTGGCACGCGGCTGGGCAAACAGCGTCCGCAGCGCGTTATCGAGACTGGAAAGTAGGCGGTCCATGGAAAGAATGTGTTTTGACTTGGAAATTTCAATCAGATACAAATAAATCGCTTGCAATAACGGTCGTTGCAAGGGAGAAGTTTGTTAACTTTTTGCTTTAAGGGTTGTTGCACCACTGCAACGATTTTCCGCGTTCCGGGCAATTGTGGGTGAATTCCTTTGCGAAACCTGGCGCGCTCTGGTGCAATAGGCGCAACTTCCCCACCAGGAGGTTGGCCCGGGGAACCGGCGGGACTATGCTGGTGCCTGGCACCCAAGACCCCTCGTACCGGCGCCCTATGTTTAACCTTGGAGTAACTCGCAATGAAAAAATCCCTGATTGCCCTGGCTGTGCTGGCTG
The DNA here is from genome assembly GCF_003663825.1 of Acidovorax sp. 106. Taxonomy (NCBI): domain Bacteria; kingdom Pseudomonadati; phylum Pseudomonadota; class Betaproteobacteria; order Burkholderiales; family Comamonadaceae; genus Acidovorax; species Acidovorax sp. 106. Next base: position 2,607,172 of record NZ_RCCC01000001.1, read on the forward strand.
CTTCCGGCGCTGCAATGGCTCAGTCTTCCGTGACACTGTTCGGTATCGTTGACGCTGGCGTTGGCCGCGTTTCCTCCGGTGGCACTTCGGTGACCGGCGTGACCAACAGCGGTCTGGCCACCAGCCGTCTGGGCTTCCGCGGTGAAGAAGACCTGGGTGGCGGTCTGAAGGCTGGTTTCTGGCTGGAAGGTGCCGTTCAGAACGACACAGGCACTGGCCAAGGCGGCGGCGCTGCAGGTCCTGGTTTTGAATTCAAGCGTCGCTCGACTCTGAGCCTGGCTGGCGGCTTCGGTGAAGTGCGTCTGGGTCGCGAACTGACTGTTGGCTATGTCAACTCCACAGCAGCTGACGTGTTCGGCGATAACGGCGTTGGCGCTTCTATCGGCAAGAACCACTTCGCTGGCGTGATCGAAACCCGTAAGGGCAACGGCATCAGCTACATTCTGCCTTCCAACTTGGGCGGCATCTACGGTCAAGTGCAGTACGTGTTCGGCGAATCCCTGTCGAACGCTGCTTACGACAAGGCTGGTGACTACCTCGGCGCCCGTATCGGCTACCGCAACGGTCCTCTGGACACAGCTATCGCCTTCGCAAAGGGCCGCGGTGCTTCCGCAGCTGCTGACGCTGACCAGTTCAATATTTTCGCCAGCTATGACCTGGGTGTTGTGAAGCCATTCATCGGCTTCAACCAAGAAAAGAACAAGGCAGCGGTGCAAACCAAGTTCCAAAGCTATCTGCTGGGTCTGACGGCTCCTGTGGGTCCAGGCACTGTCCGCGTTTCGTACAACGACGTGGACAAGAAAAACAGTGCTGACGACGGCCAAAAGTTCGCCATCGGTTACGTGTATGACCTGTCCAAGCGCACAGCTCTGTACGGTACTCTGGCTCACGTGAAGAACAAGGGCGCTGCAACGTTCGGCGCTACTCCTGGTGGCCTGTCCTTCACTCAAGCCCAAGGCAAGAACGCCAACGGTTACGAGTTCGGCATTCGTCACTCCTTCTAATGGCATGCGGGCGTGAGCCCGCTGGCATTGAAATGAGAGGAAGCCACCCCGCGAAAGCGGGGTGGCTTTTTTTATGCTTATGCGATATGAGTTGGGGCGGCGGTTTCTCTGTTTCCTCGCTTGTTGGGGTTGCGTCTTGGTGATTTCGCTTATGGCTGGACGCGCTTATTGGGTGCGGCGGGTGTGCAAGATGCCTCTTCTTTGAAAAATAGAACGGCCGTTCTATTAGGGAAAGCCTGTGTGTGGAACGTGCAACAAAAAGTTCCACGCTGGAGTGCAATTACTAAACTGGCTGGGTACCACACCAACCACAGAAAGAGACGGGATCCATGAAAAAAGTAGACGCCAAGAGACTGTTCGCCTTGGGAGCTGTTGCTCTCGTTTCCGGTTCTGCCTTTGCCCAAGCTGCGGCTGGTGCGGGCACCAGTTCCGTGCAGCTTTACGGGATTGTGGATGTGGCTTACCGTCACACGAACAACGAAGGCCCCGCCACCAATGTGGGTCAGTCACTGAACCAACTTGTTGGTGGTGGCATGTCGCAAAGCCGTTGGGGTATCAACGTCTCTGAAGACTTGGGTGGCGGCGCCAAAGCACTCGTCAATATGGAGAACCGTTTTGGTGCCGATACAGGATCGCCAAACTCCGGCGCCACGGGTCCTTACTTCCAGCAATCCTGGGTGGGCCTGCAAGGCGGCTATGGCCGTGTAACGCTGGGTCGTCAGTACAACGTGCTGTTTGATCTGGTCACCAGCACCTACGCTTCGTACCCCTATTCGCCTTATATGGATGTCTACAAGCCAGAAATTGGCTTCTCGCTGGGTGCGCGTGCTGACAACATGGTCAAGTACATGGCTGAGATTGGCCCTGTGCGTGGTGCCTTGCAGTACTCGTTCGACGAAAAGAGCCCCACAGGTGGTAAGACTGTGGGTGGCTACCTGCGCTATGCCACAGGCGGTGTGGCTGCTGGTCTGGGCTACGAGAGCTACAAGTTCGCCTCTGGTAAAGAAGTTGAAGCCTGGACTCTGGGCGGCTCTTACCGCACTGGCGACTGGTACTTCAACGCTGGCTATGGTGAGAACAAGGTTGATCCGCTGACCAGCGCGACCGACCTCGCTGTGCTGGGCGCTATGTGGCAAGGCACCATCAATGGCGGCTTTGGTGGCTCTGCCTTCCTGCAGGCCAACAAGCGCACAATTTACAAGGTGGGTGTGGGCTACCAGCTGACGCCACAAATCAACCTGGGCGCACATTACTTCCATGCCAAGCAGTCTGGTACGGTGGCGACTGCGGATGCCACGGCCAACTTCTTCACCATGGCTTTGGACTACGCGTTCTCCAAGCGCACAGATGCCTACGTTGAAGTCGACAACACGCGCCTGAAGGGCAATGTGTCTTTGAGCAGCAGCGCTGCAGGCGTGGGTGTGAATGGTGCCAAGAGCCGCACAGGTTTCACGGTAGGGCTGCGCCACCGTTTCTGATGTTGGTGATGGTTGGTGCCTGATTGCTGCTTGTCAGTGGGCGGGCACGGAGGAGATGGCCGAGACCAGTCCGCGTGGTGGGGTTTGCGGACTGGGTTGTCGGTTGAAAACACTGGGTGATTTTGTGGGTTGCTCCGAAAGAGTGATCTGCAAAGTGCCCGGTGTCTTTTTTTGGGGCGATTTATGCAATTTGGCACCAATTTTGCGTAGATGCCAGTGTGTCCGAATAGGTCAAGAAATGGCCACAAGGCATGCGGGAATTCAGGGATACCCCATTGGATTTACCTTATCTTTACTGCATAGTAAAAATTTTGAAGAGAATGTTCCATGAAGTTTAAGTACGTTCTTTTGTCCGCCGCTGTGGCCTTGTCGTTTGTGCCCGCAGTGCAGGCCAAGCCTTTCAAGTGGACGAGCCAGGGTGAAATTTCCACGTGGGATATCCACTCGCAAAACAACGCGCTGCAAAGCGGCTTGCACGCCAATGTGTATGAAAGCCTGGTGTACTACAACAGCCGTACTTTCCAAGTAGAGCCCGTGCTCGCAACCGCATGGCGCGAGGTCAGCCCCACGCAAATGCGCTTTACCCTGCGCGAGGGCGTCAAGTTCCATGACGGCTCGGTCATGACGGCGGATGACGTGGTGTACTCCCTCAACCGCGCCATGGCCAAAACTTCCAACTTCACTCCATTCACCCAGGGCATCTCCAAGGTGGTGAAGGTGGATGCCAAGAACATCGACATCTTGCTGACGTCGCCCAATCCCGTGCTGCTGCGCCAACTGACAGAGCTGCGCATCATGAGCAAGGCCTGGGCAGAAAAGAACAAGTCGGTGGAGCCCAAGGACATCAAGGGCACCGAAGAAACATACGCCCACCGCAATGCGATGGGCACGGGCCCCTACACCCTGGAGTCCTGGCAGCCCGATGTGCGTATGGTCTTCAAGCGCAACCCGAACTGGTGGGGCAAGATGGAAGGCAATGCCACCGAGATCGTCTACACCCCGATCAAGTCTGCCGCCACGCGCATCGCTGCGCTGTTGTCCGGTGAAGTGGACTTCGTGATTGATCCAACGCCTCAAGATTTGGCCCGCCTGCGTGCCAACCCCGATCTCAAGGTGGTCGATGGTCTTGAGAACCGCACCATTTTTCTGGGCATGGACCAGTACCGTGACGAGCTGCCTGGCTCCAACATCAAGGGCAAGAACCCCTTGAAGGACATGCGTGTGCGCAAGGCTCTGTACCAGGCCATTGATGCCGACACGATCTCGCGCAGCATCATGCGGGGCCTGGGCAAACCCACGGGCACATTGGTGGCACCGCAGGTGGCGGGCTGGACGGAAGCCGTGGGCAAGCGCATGCCTTACAGCGTGGACGCCGCCAAGAAACTGCTGGCTGAAGCAGGCTATCCCGATGGTTTCGAGGTGGACTTCGCCTGCCCCAACAACCGCTACATCAACGACGAGGCCATTTGCCAAGCCGTGACGGCCATGTGGTCGCGTGTGGGGGTCAAGGCCAAGCTGCGCACGCTGCCACTGGTCAACTACTTCCCGATGATCCAGCGCAACGAAGCCAGCATCTACATGCTGGGCTGGGGCGTTCCCACCTTCGACGCGCTGTATAGCCTGCAGTCGCTGGTGCGCACCGTGGGCGCGGGCGGCGACGGCAACTACAACGTGGGCCGCTACAGTAACCAGCGCATGGACTACCTGGTAGACCGCATCAAGGTGGAAACCGATGCCCCCGTGCGTGCTCGCATGTTGACGGAAGCGCTTCAGTTGTCCAACGACACCGTGTCGCACATTCCGCTGCATGACCAAGTGATTCCTTGGGCGATGAAGAAGAATGTGGAAATGGTGCACCGCGCAGACAACCGTGTGGACATGCGCATGGTCAAGGTCAATTGATGCTGCGAGTGCTCGCAGACTGACAGTGTGTATGCGAAAACCGAGGGCCACGGCCCTCGGTTTTCTTGCTAAGGTGCCAAGTGGCGCCGCTGAGTCAGCGGCCATAGGGTTTTAGCGGTGGCACGTCATTGTCCGCGCGACAATCCCGCCAAGCGGGCGCGCTTGATCCCAGGCGGTTTGCTGCACTGGGTGGTGCCAACCAGTGTCCTCGTTGCCAAAAGCAGCGCTGGCACGCTTTCGAAAACAAACTCGACTCTCCGATGCTTGCATTTATTTTGCGCCGCCTGATTCAGGCAGTGATTGTGATGGTCACGGTGGCCTTCATTGCCTTCATGCTGTTCCAGTATGTGGGCGACCCTGTGGTGTTCCTGCTGGGGCAAGATGCCACCCCTGAGCAGATTCGTGAGCTGCGCGCTGCGTTGGGGCTGGACCAGCCCTTTATCGTGCAGTTCTGGCACTTTTTGGTGAATGCAGCCCAGGGCGAGTTTGGCCTGAGCTTGCGCCAGGGCGCCAAGGTGTCGCGCCTGATTGCAGAGCGTTTCCCGGCCACGCTGGAGCTGGCGCTGGTCGCAGCTTTTCTGGCGCTGCTGGTGGGCGTGCCCATGGGGGTTTATGCCGCCCTTAAACGGGGCAGCTTCAGCAGCCAGCTGATCATGACCATCTCTTTGCTGGGCGTGTCATTGCCCACTTTCCTGATCGGTATCCTGCTGATCTTGGTGTTCTCGGTCACGCTGGGCTGGTTCCCCAGCTTTGGGCGCGGTGAAGTGGTGCAGATGGGCTGGTGGAGTACCGGGCTGCTCAAGGCCAAGGGCTGGCACCACATCACGCTGCCAGCCATCACGCTGGCGATCTTCCAGCTCACCTTGATCATGCGCCTAGTGCGCGCCGAGATGCTGGAGGTGCTGCGCACCGACTACATCAAGTTTGCGCGCGCGCGCGGCCTGTCCAACCGAGCGATCCACTTTGGCCATGCCCTCAAGAACACGCTGGTGCCAGTGCTCACCATCACCGGTTTGCAGCTGGGCGGCTTGATCGCGTTCGCCATCATCACCGAGACCGTGTTCCAGTGGCCTGGAATGGGCCTGCTGTTCATTCAGGCCGTCACGTTTGCCGACATCCCTGTGATGGCGGCTTACCTGTGCCTGATTGCGTTGATTTTTGTGGTGATCAATCTGGTGGTGGATCTGCTGTACTTCGTGGTCGATCCACGCCTTCGCGTGGGCAAGGCTGGAGGGCACTAGAGATGAAGCACCCCTTGAGTCGCTTCGCGCCTTCCCCCCAGAGTGGGGGCGCCCCCAGCGCAAGGGCTAGATACGCAGCCTTCGCTGGCTGTCGATGCTGTACGCATTTTCTGGACGCCTGAGATGCAATCGCTTCGATACAAGGCTGGAGGCAGGGCCTTTGCCCACATCTCCCAGTTTCACCCTGAGTTGACGGCCCTGCGGCGCGATCTGCATGCGCACCCAGAGCTGGGCTTTGAAGAGGTCTACACCGGCAAGCGCGTGGTTGAAGCCCTCAAGGTGTGCGGTGTGGACGAGATCCACGAAGGCATTGGCCGCACTGGCATCGTCGCCGTGGTGCGTGGGCGCAGCGTGGCCAGCGGTGCCATGGTGGGGCTGCGCGCCGACATGGACGCGCTGCCCCTGGTAGAGCACAACGACTTCGCCTGGAAGTCCTGCAAGCCTGGGCTGATGCATGGCTGCGGGCACGACGGGCACACCGCCATGCTGGTGGGCGCAGCCCGCTACCTGGCCGCTACGCGCGAGTTTGACGGCACGGCCGTGCTGGTCTTTCAGCCCGGTGAAGAAGGCTTTGCGGGCGCCCGCGTGATGATGGAAGACGGGTTGTTCGACCGCTTCCCCGTGCAGTCCATTTACGCCATGCACAACTGGCCCGCCATGAAGCCGGGCACCGTGGGCATCAACCCCGGCCCAATGATGGCTGCGGCCGACCGTATCACCATCGAAATCACGGGCCGTGGCGGCCATGGGGCACACGCCTACCAAACCGTGGATGTGATGCTGGTGGCCGCCCACATCATCACGGCGGCGCAAAGCATCGTCTCGCGCAACGTGCGTCCTCTGGAAAGCGCCGTGGTCAGCCTGTGCGCCATGAAGGCAGGCGAGCTGGGGGCCTTCAGCGTGTTGCCGGGCTCTGCCACGCTGGTGGGCACCGTACGCACCTTCAATCCCGTGGTGCAAGAGCAGGTGGAAAAGCGCCTGCAGGAGTTGTGCAGCGCCATTGCCCTGGGCTTTGGCGCCACCGCCACCGTCCATTACGAGCGCATTTACCCCGCCACGATCAACTCCGAGAGCGAAGCCATTTTTGCGGGCGACGTGGCCGAGTCGCTGGTGGGGGCTGACCATATGGTGCGCGACCTGGAGCCCAGCATGGGCGCTGAAGACTTCTCCTTCATGCTGCAAACCAAGCCCGGTGCTTACTTGCGCATCGGCCAGGGCACAGGTGCCAGTGGCAGCGCGCTGCACAACAGCCGCTACGACTTCAACGACGACATCTTGCCGCTGGGCTCTGCGCTGCATGCGAGCCTGATCGAGCAGGCCATGCCCTTGCCCACGCCCTGATGCCGGCTGGGCACAGACCACCGGCTTCCGCCATTTCCCCACCCTCCCAGGAGAACCGCATGAGCATCCAACGGAAAATCACCGCGACCGCATTGTTTGTCGCTTTGTCTGCTGCAGGCCTTGTGGCCAGCGCGCAGACCGTGCGCATCGCCAACCAAGGGGACTCCCTGTCGATGGACCCGCACTCGCTCAACGAAACCCTGCAATTGAGCGTGACGGGCAACGTGTACGAGCCCCTGGTGGGCCGCAACAAAGACCTGAGCCTGGCCCCCGCATTGGCCACCAGCTGGAAGCAGACCGCCCCCACCGTGTGGCGGTTTGAACTGCGCAAGGGCGTGCAGTTTCACGACGGCAGTCCCTTCACGGCCGACGACGTGTTGTTCAGCCTGGCCCGCACCCAGGTTGAAGGCTCTGACATGAAGAGCTACACCAACGACTTCAAGGAAGTGCGCAAGATCGACAGCCACACAGTCGAGATCGAGACCAAGACGCCGTTCCCCATCCTGCCCGACGTGCTCTCGCTCGTGTACATCATGAGCAAGAAGTGGTGCGAGACCAACCAGGCCACCGTGCCGGTAGACCGCCGCAAGGGCATTGAAAACGCCGCGTCCTTCCGCGCCAACGGCACCGGTCCCTTCCGCGTGCGCGAGCGCCAACCCAACGTGCGCACCGTGTTCACGCGCAATGGCTCCTACTGGGGAAAGATCGAAGGCAACGTGACCGAGGTGGTGTTCACCCCCATCGGCAACGATGCCACGCGCGTGGCCGCCTTGCTCTCGGGCGAAGTGGACGTGATGGAACCCGTGCCCGTGCAGGACATCGACCGCGTCAACAGCAGCGCCAACACCCGTGCCATCACGGGCCCTGAGCTGCGCACCATCTTCCTGGGCATGGACCAAAAGCGCGATGAGCTGCTGTACTCGAACGTCAAGGGCAAGAACCCCTTCAAGGACAAGCGCGTGCGTCAGGCCTTCTACCAGGCCATCGACATCGAGGGCATCAAGAAGACTGTGATGCGCGGTGCCTCCAACCCCTCGGCGCAGATGATTGGCCCGGGCGTCAACGGCTTTCAGCCCGACATGAAGCGCCTGCCTTACGACGTCGAGGCCGCCAAGAAACTGATGGCCGAGGCGGGATACCCCAACGGCTTTGAAGTGGGCATGAACTGCCCCAACGACCGCTATGTGAACGATGGTCGCATCTGCCAGACCGTGGCCGCCAACCTCTCGCGCATCAACGTCAAGGTCAACCTGCAGGCCGAAACCAAGGGCACGTATTTCCCCAAGGTGCTGCGCCGTGACACCAGCTTCTACATGCTGGGCTGGACCCCCGCCACCTACGACGCGCACAACGCCCTGAACGCCATCATGGCCTGCGTGGACGACAAGGGTGCTGGCCAGTTCAACCTGGGCGCCTACTGCAACCCAGCGGTGGACGATCTGACCAAGAAAGTCCAGGCCGAGACCGACAAGACCAAGCGCAACGCCTACATCAAGGAAGCGTTTGATCTGCACGCCGCCGACATCGGTCACATCCCGTTGCACCAGCAGGCCCTGGCCTGGGGCGTGAGCAAGAAGGTCAAGATCGTGCAGCTGGCCGACAACTTCATGCACTTCAAGTGGATCAGCATCCCTTGATGGTTTCGCATTTTCTTTGAGGTCTCTTTTGCTGGCTTGCGCTCATTGGCGCTGGATTTAGCTTGTTTTATTGACCGCCATGCACCCAGGCCACAAGCCCGGTGCATGCGCGGATGTCTCTGGTTTCTACGATGAAAAAAACACTTGCCCGCTGGCTCGACAGCGACGTTGGCTACAGCTTTCGCACATCGCCCATGGCGATGGTGGCCGCCTTCATTGCCCTGGTGTGCTTGGTCTGCTCCGTCTTTGCGGGCTGGGTGGCGCCGCACAACCCGTTTGACCTGGCCACGCTGGAGCTGGGCGATGCGCGCCTGCCTCCGGCCTGGAGCGAACACGGCACCACCAAGTACCTGCTGGGCACGGACGACCAGGGCCGTGACATCCTCTCCGCGCTGATCTACGGCGCCCGCATCTCGCTGGTGGTGGGCCTGGCCTCGGTTCTGCTGTCGGTGGCTGTGGGCGTGGCTTTGGGCCTGCTGGCGGGCTTCCGGGGCGGCTGGATCGATGCCGTGCTCATGCGCCTGTGCGATGTGATGCTGTCCTTCCCTGCCATCTTGGTGGCCTTGCTGATTGCCGGTGTAGGTCGGGCGCTGTTCCCGAATGCGCACGAGTCCTTGGCCTTTGGCGTGTTGATCTTGTCCATCTCACTCACCGGCTGGGTGCAATACGCGCGCACCGTGCGTGGCTCCACGCTGGTCGAGCGCAACAAGGAATACGTGCAGGCCGCCCGCGTCACGGGGGTGCCCTCGCTGCGCATCATGCGCAAGCATGTGCTGCCCAACGTGCTGGGCCCTGTGATGGTGCTGGCCACCATCCAGGTGGCCACGGCCATCATCACCGAGGCCACGCTCTCCTTCCTGGGCGTGGGCGCACCGCCCACCTCGCCCTCGCTGGGCACCTTGATTCGCATCGGTAACGACTATCTGTTCTCTGGCGAATGGTGGATCACCGTGTTCCCCGGTGCCATGCTGGTGCTGATCGCCCTGTCGGTGAACCTGCTGGGCGACTGGCTGCGTGATGCCCTGAATCCCCGCCTGCGTTGAACAAGAAGAAGTGCCCCCCATGAGTCTCCTAGAAGTCAAAAACCTCGTTGTCGAATTCCCGAGCCGTCGCGGCACCCTGCGCGCTCTGGACGACATTTCCTTCTCCATCGCACCCGGCGAGATCCTGGGCGTGGTGGGTGAATCGGGCGCGGGCAAGTCGCTCACCGGTGCGGCCATCATCGGCCTGCTGGAGCCGCCAGGCCGTGTGGCCTCGGGCCAGATCCTGCTCGAAGGCCAGCGCATCGACAACCTCAGCAACGATGAAATGCGCCACATCCGTGGTCGGCGCATCGGGGCTATTTTTCAAGACCCGCTCACCTCGCTGAATCCGCTGTACACCGTGGGTCGCCAGTTGACGGAAACCATCCTGGCCCACTTGCCCGTGAATGCGGCAGAAGCCCGCCAGCGCGCCATCCAGCTGCTCAAAGACACCGGCATTCCCGCCGCTGAAGAGCGCATCGACCACTACCCGCACCAGTTCTCGGGCGGCATGCGCCAGCGTGTGGTGATTGCCCTGGCCCTGGCGGCAGAGCCCAAGCTGATCGTGGCCGACGAGCCGACCACGGCGCTGGATGTGTCCATTCAGGCGCAGATCATCACGCTGCTCAAAAACATCTGCAAATCGCGTGGCGCGGCCGTCATGCTCATCACGCACGACATGGGCGTGATCGCCGAGACCTGCGACCGCGTGGCCGTGCTGTACGCCGGGCGCGTGGCCGAGATTGGTCCGGTGCACGACGTGATCAACAAGCCATCGCACCCCTACACCAGCGGCCTTATGGCCTCCATCCCCGACATGGAGCAAGACCGTGAGCGCCTGAACCAGATCGACGGCGCCATGCCGCGCCTGAACGCCATTCCCAAGGGCTGCGCCTACAACCCACGCTGCCCGCAAAAATTTGACCGCTGCATGACCGAACGCCCCGACCTGATGAGTGCCGGAAACACCCGCGCTGCCTGCTGGCTGCACGCTGCTGACAACACCAAGGTGGCCGCATGAGCAGCGCCGCAAACCCCACCCCGAACACCTCCAAGGCCCTGGTGCAGGCGCACGACCTGGCCAAGACCTTCGACGTCTCGGCCCCCTGGCTCAACCGCGTGCTGGAGGGCAAGCCCCGCACGCTGCTGCACGCTGTGGACGGCGTGAGCTTCGAGATTGAAAAGGGCAAGACGTTGGCCCTCGTGGGCGAATCTGGCTGTGGCAAGAGCACCGTGGCGCGCCTTCTGGTGGGCCTGTACGACCCCACGCGCGGCGGCCTCACGTTTGACGGGCAAGACGCCCACGCCGCCTTCAAGGGCAGCGATGCCAAGGCCATGCGCCGCCGCATCCAGATGATCTTTCAAGACCCCTACGCTAGCCTGAACCCCCGCTGGCTGGTCGAAGACATCATTGGCGAGCCGCTGAAGGAGCACGGCCTCATCACCGACAAGGCCGCTCTCAAGCAGCGCGTGGGCGAGTTGCTGCAGTCCGTGGGCCTGTCGCCGCTGGACATGGTCAAGTACCCGCACCAGTTCTCGGGCGGCCAGCGCCAGCGCATCTCCATCGCCCGCGCCCTGGCCACCGAGCCCGAGTTTTTGGTGTGCGACGAGCCCACCAGCGCGCTGGATGTGTCGGTGCAGGCGCAGGTGCTCAACATCATGAAGGACCTGCAGCGCCAGCGGCAGCTCACCTACCTGTTTATCAGCCACAACCTGGCCGTGGTGCGCCACGTGAGCGATCAGGTCGGCGTGATGTACCTGGGCCGTTTGGTGGAACTGGCTGACAAGCACACGCTGTTCGATACCCCCCGCCACCCGTACACGCGCATGCTGCTCGATGCCATCCCCAAGATGCACGACACCGGCAAGGCGCGCACGCCTGTGCAGGGCGAGGTGCCCAACCCGCTCAACCCGCCCCCCGGCTGCGCCTTCAACCCCCGTTGCCCTCATGTGAATGACCGCTGCCGCACCGAGCGTCCAAAACTGTTGAGCATTGGCGGCATCCGCATTGCGTGCCATGCGGTGGAAGAGGGTCGTATTTGAAATGTTTGCTATCAAATGTGTAGCTTCTAGCGCTTGTATATAAAGCGCTAGCAGCCGGTTTTCTCACAACAGGCTCCCTCGGGAGCCTGTTTGCTTTAGAACAGGTTCTTAGGGCCTGCACCGGCCCCGGGTTTCATCGCCCTGTCATGCACACCTCACACCATCGCGGTTTTTGTTGAACCGACACCGAGGGATTGACGATGGCAACGATGTGGACAAAGCAGTGGCATACAGGACGCGGCGTGCGTATGGGCGCATTGGCACTGGCCGTGGCAGCGGCGTTGGCCGCGTGCGGCGGCTCGGGCAGTGACGATGCCAGCCAGCCGCTGGAGCTGACCATCCTGCACATCAACGACCACCACTCCACGCTGGAGAGCAAGTCCAAAACCCTCAAGCTCTCGGCCGGTGGCGCCAGCGCGGTGGACGTGGCGGTAGACGCTGCAGGCTTTCCGCGCGTCACCGCCGCCATCAGCGAACTGGCGGCGCAGAGCACCAACGTTCTCAAGCTGCATGCGGGCGATGCGCTGACGGGCACGCTGTATTTCAACCGCGCAGGGGCTAACGGGGAGGCCGACGCCGCGCTGATGAACACCGTGTGCTTTGACGCCTTCACGCTGGGCAACCACGAGTTTGACAAAGGCGACAGTGGCCTCAAGGGCTTCATCGACCTGCTGCGCAAGGGCACCTGCAAGACGCCGGTGCTCAGTGCCAACGTGCAGTTTGGTGCCAACTCGGCCCTCAACGCCAGCCGCGCGCCGGGCTATGTCAGCCCCTCCACCGTGGTGGAGCGCGGCGGGCAGAAGATCGGCATCGTCGGCCTGACCATTGCGCAAAAGACCCAGGCCTCGTCCAGCCCGGACGCAGGCACCACCTTTGAAGACGAAGCCACCGCCGCCCAGCGCGAGATCGACCGCCTGCGCGGCCAGGGCATCAACAAGATCATCGTGATGAGCCACGTGGGCTACGAGTACGACCTGCAGATCGCCCCCAAGCTCAGCGGCGTGGATGTAGTGGTGGGCGCAGATTCGCACACCCTGCTCGGCCCCGTGGGCCTGACCACCACGGGCGTGGGCACGCCTGGCGGCGCCTACCCCACCCAGCTCACCGACAAGGACGGCAAGCCCGTGTGCGTGGTGCAGGCGTGGGAATACGCCCAGGTGGTGGGCGAGCTGAAGGTGAGCTTTGACGCGCAGGGCAACGTCACCCAGTGCAAGGGCACGCCGCATGTGCTGATTGGCGACAACTTCACCATCGGCGGCAAGGCCGCGACCGATGCAGAGAAAACTGCCCTCAAGGCCAGCGCGGCCGCCACAGGCTTCCTGCGCATCACCCAGCCATCGGCCAGCGCCACGGCGGTGCTGCAACCGTTCAAGGACAAGGTGGCCGTGTTCAACCAGACCCAGGTGGCCGTGGTGCCACAAGAGCTGTGCTCGCGCCGTGTACCGGGCGGGGTGGGCTCGGTGGACTACAGCCGCTCCAGCGCAGCGTGCAATGCGGAAGGCAGCGTGAGCCTGCGCGGTGGCGACATCCAGCAACTGGTGGCGCAGGCCTATCTGGAAGTCGCCAACGCCCAGTACGGCGGGGCTGACATTACCCTGCAAAGCGGTGGTGGCGTGCGCGTGCCGCTGCAAGGCACGGTGACGGCGGCGCAGATCATTCAGGTGCTGCCGTTTGGCAACATGCTGTTCCGCCTGGACGTGACCGGGCAGGAAGTGAAGGGCATGCTCGAAGATGGCCTGGAAGCCACCTTTGGCACCGGCGGCTCCACCGGCCCATACCCCTACACCGGCGGCCTGCGCTTTGACGTGAACGCCAAGGCCGCCAAGGGCGCGCGCGCCAGCAACATCGAAGTGCGCAACCCAACCACCGGCGTGTGGGCGGCGATCGACCTGGCCAAGACCTACAAGCTGTTTGTGCTGAGCTTCAACGCCACCGGCGGTGACGGCTACAAGACCCTGGCCGCCGTGCCCGCCGCGCGCCGCCTGGACATTGGCGTGCTCGATGCCGATGTGTTCTTCAGCTACATCGACAAGCAGACCAAGGATGCCGCCACCGGCCTGCCCACCCTAAAGCGCCTGCCCGTGGAGCTGTACAGCACCAAGAGCTTTGCGAATTGAGCGGCTTGGTGTGGGGTTTGCATTTTGAAGTGAAATAGCCTGCCAGCGCTTGATTAATAAGCGCTGGCAGCTATGAAAAACGTAGCGTTTTCAGTTCACGCGGCTGGGGGGCATCACGCTGTAGCGGCCTGCGCCCAGCAGTGCCACGGCCAGTGCGCCAAACAGGTACAGCCCCTGCAGCTCCAGCGCCCAGCCGCCTTGTTTGGTGATGACGAACAGGTCGCCCATGTGCACCAGGCCCAGGGCTACCAGCATGTTGGCCACCACAATGGCCGCCCCGGCGCGGGCGCCCACGCCCAGCAGCATCATCAGGGGCGCCACCACCTCACCGATGTACACGCCATAGGCCAGGAAGCCGGGCAGGCCCGCTTTGTCGAGCATGCCGCCGATGAAGCCCACGCCGTGCGTGATTTTGAAGATGCCGTGCAGCAGCACGAGCAGGCCGATGGCAACACGCAGCACGAGCTTGCCGGCGTCGTCGGTGTTCGGGGTGGCGGGTGGCATGGCGATGTGTTTGGTGTTCATGGTGCGTCCCTTGCGCTGAATGTGTTGGAAGACTTGTAGTTTCGCTGGATGTGGTCTTGGGGGGATGTGCGTTTGCGCACAGGTTTTGGAAGGTGAGGGGCGGTGCTTTGATGCAAATGTTGGCTGGCGCCTGCTGGATAAGCGCTGGCCGCTATGGAGTTTGTAGTGGTTTTCTGGGGCCCTTCCGTCCGTTCGGCCTGAGCTTGTCGAAGCCTGGGCTTGTGTGTTGATCTTGCGGCATGCCTGTGCCTGGGGCGGGAGCCGGGGAGTGCGCCCGGCAGCGCAGTAACTTTCTCTTGTATCGCCAAGAGAAAGTCACCAAAGAGAAGGCGACCCCACTGTCTGCGTCCCCAGCGCTGCGCACTGGGGCAACCTGCGGTGCTCGCGTCCAGCGGGGTCTCGCTCAAACTCGCTTCGTTTCACTGCGCTCAAACAGTCGCGAGCCCTGATCCGCTGGCCGCTGCGCTCCTCGGCGCATACAGAGGGGAGGGGGGAGCCAAACAGCCAAACAGCCGAACAGCCGAACAGCCGAACAGCCGACATCCATTCGGGCCATCGCTGCGCTCGGCCCTGCCTGCGCAGCGCGTGGCGCTTGCGCCCGCGAGGTGGGGTCGAGCGTAGCGACGACCTGTGTGGCTGTTTGGCTGCTCGGTTGTCTACCCCCTGTGGCTGCGCTGCGGCGGGGCGGTTGCGGGGTGGCACGTGCGTCGGAGCGCGCGTGCTTCGTGAACTGACTCGCCGCGGCTGTCCGAACGGAGCGCTTCAGCGCGCAGTGAGTTTCGCGGCGCACCCCGCAACCGCCCCGACGCAGGTGTGCCCCTTCGCAAAGCGAAGGGGTCGCAGACTTGGGGTCGCCCTTTCTTTGGTGACTTTCTTTCGGCGAAGCGAAAGAAAGTTACTGCGCCGCCGGGCGCACTCCCCGGCTCCCGCCCTGCGCACAGGCATGCAGCCAAATCAACCCATAGGCCCCAGCTTCGACAGACTCAGCCCGAACGGGTTGGGAAACTGCATGCGGGAGCTATCAATTACATAGCAACCAGCGCTTTATAAATAGGGGCCTTCGACCTAAAAGGCATCATTTCCCTTGGGCATTGCTTCGGGCGCTGCCGTGGGTGGCCACACCACTGCGGCTTTTTCGGGTTTTGGGTGCGGGGGCTTCTGCGGGTGGGGCCAGGTGCTCGCGCAAGGTGGCCAGGATTTCGTCGGAAAGCGCGGGGTTGGCGGCCACGGTGGCGCGGGCCAGCACGAGGCCGCCGACCATGGTGGCCAGCATGTGCATCGCCTGGGTGCGGCTTTCGGGGCTGGGATCGCCCTGTTCCAGTCCTTCCACCAGCCGGGCAAAGCGTTCGATGTTGCGCTCGATGCCTTGGGTCAGCACCTCTGACAGCCCACCGCCAGCGCGCGCGGCGTCCACCGCCAGGGCGGCCACGGCGCAGCCTTCGCCGGGGTGGTCGCGGTGTTGGGGTGACAGGTAGTTGGCCACCTTGGCGGCCAGCCCGGTGGGCGCTGGATCGCCGGGGTCACACATTCCGTCCAGTGACGCGATGGACCATTCCAGCGCGCGGGCGCAGGCCTCTCGCACCAGGGCATCCTTGTTCTCAAAGTGGCGGTACAGGCCGCCGTGGGTCAGCCCGGCATCGCGGGTGATGTCGGCCACCCCCACGCCCTGCAGGCCACGCTCGCGGTACAGGCGGGCAGCGGCGTCCACGATGCCTTGGCGGTTTTCTGCAGACTGCGATTTCGTGACTTTCATGGGGTCTTCTTTTGATTATGGTTTTGCGCAAAAGACGCTGATCCACTTATGATGACGGACGCAATCATAAAAGCATGGCTTCGCGCTGTGTTGAAAACCAAGGACTGGCAATGGCGAATGTGGATGGCAAAGTGCAACGCGTGGTGATAACCGGCACGGGGTTGGTATCGCCCCTGGGCTGCGGCGTGGAATTGGCCTGGCGGCGGCTGCTGCAGGGGGTGTCGGGCCTGCGCCGCTTGCCGGATGCGGTGGTGGAAGGCATGGCCGCCAAAGTGGCGGGCACCGTGCCCACGCTGGCCGAAGATTCCGAGGGTGGGTGGGACCCGGATACTGCGGCCACGCCCAAGGACCAGCGCAAGATGGACCGCTTCATTCCCTTTGCCCTAGGCGCGGCGCAGCAGGCCCTGGCCCAGGCGGGCTGGGCACCTGCGGATGCGCGGTCGCAAGCGCGCACCGCCACCGTGATTGCCTCGGGCATCGGCGGCTTTGGCGCCATTGCCGAGGCCGTACGCACCACCGATGCGCGCGGGCCGCAGCGCCTGTCGCCGTTCACCGTGCCATCGTTTCTGGTCAATCTGGCGGCAGGCCATGTGTCCATTCGCCATGGTTTGAAAGGCCCCGTCGGTGCGCCGGTGACGGCCTGTGCCGCCAGCGTGCAGGCAATCGGCGACGCCGCGCGGATGATCCGCTGCGGCGAGGCCGATGTGGCGGTGTGCGGCGGCACCGAGGCCGCCATCGACCGCGTGAGCCTGGGCGGCTTTGCCGCAGCCAAGGCGCTGTCTACCGGCTTTGCAGACCACCCCGCGCAGGCCTCGCGCCCCTTTGATGCCGCGCGCGACGGCTTTGTGATGGGCGAGGGCGCCGGCATGCTGGTGCTCGAATCACTGGACCACGCCCTGGCGCGCGGTGCCACGCCCCTGGCAGAGGTGGTGGGTTACGGCACCTCGGCCGACGCGCACCACATCACCTCAGGGCCTGAAGACGGCGACGGTGCCCGCCGCAGCATGGAAATGGCCCTGGCTCAGGCGGGCCTGGAGGCCCGCGACGTGCAGCATTTGAACGCGCACGCCACCTCCACCTATGTAGGCGACCGGGGCGAGCTGGCCGCTATTCGCCGCGTGTTTGGCACGGATAAGTCGGTGGCCATCGCCTCCACCAAATCGGCCACGGGCCACTTGCTGGGCGCCGCAGGCGCTGTGGCCGCCATCTTCACCACGCTGGCCCTGCGCGACCAGGTGGTGCCCGGCACGCTGAACCTGGAGCAACCCGACGAGCTGGCCGAAGGGCTGGACATGGTGGCCCTGCACCCCCGCAAAATGGCGCTGCAGCACGCCATGCTCAATGGCTTTGGGTTTGGCGGCGTGAATGCGACGCTGGTGCTCAAGCGTTGGAGTGCTTCAGCCGCGTAGGATCCCGTCTTCACGCGTAGCGCTTGGCCCGCAGGTTCTCTTTCATCTGCTGCAAGATGGGCTGCAGCGACCCGCCAATGCGCAGCGCCACGCAGGTGGCCAGCACGTCGATGATGAGCAGGTGCATCAAGCGCGACACCATGGGGCTGTAGCGGTCGTAGCCCTCGGGGTGGTCGGCAGCCAGGTGGATGTGGCAGGTGCTGGCCAGGGGCGAGCCGCTGGCGGTGATGGCTATGGTTGTGGCGCCGTTCTTGCGCGCGATGTCGGCGGCGTCCATCAGGTCGCGGGTGCGGCCTGAGTTAGAGATGATCACGGCGCAGTCGCCCGGCCCCAGCAGCGTGGCGCTCATCACCTGCATGTGGCCGTCGCTGGTGGCAATGGATGTGACGCCCAGGCGAAAGAACTTGTGCTGCGCGTCTTGCGCCACGATGCCCGAGTTGCCCACGCCGTAGAACTCGATGCGCTTGCCCTTCTTCCAGGTGTTGGAAATCGCCTCGGCGGCGCGCTCCAGCGCCACGGTGCTGGCGGCGTTGCGGTATTGCAAGAAGGCCGCAACGGCGTTGTCCACCACTTTGACCAGCACGTCGCCCGTCTTGTCGTCCACGTCCACGCTGCGGTGGATGAAGGGCACGCCCTCGCTCACGCTGCCTGCCAGCTTGAGCTTGAAGTCGGCCAGCCCGTCATACCCCATGCTGCGGCAAAAGCGCACCACGGTGGGCTTGCTCACATGGGCGCGTTCGGCCAGCTCGCGCACGGGCAGGCGGGCAAAGGCACGGGGGTCGGTCAGCACCAGCTTGGCCACCCGCTGCTCGGCGGGGGCCAGGGAACTCAGGGATGCGGTGATGCGTTCGAGCATGTCAGTTCCACAGAAAAACGAAAACGAGGTAACTGCAATGTAACTCGGTTTCATCATTGAGGCCATCGCAGGAACAAGCCGTCTACACTTGCGGGCTGCGGTGGCCGCGCTTGCCTCTCAATCGGGTGGCGTGGCCTGCTTGTCCACTGTTCTCCCCCTGAGACTTACGCCATGAATCAGCTCGACGCCCTCAAACAGTTCACCACCGTGGTTGCCGATACCGGCGACTTCAAGCAGCTGGCGCAGTTTCGCCCGCAAGACGCCACGACCAACCCCTCGCTGATCCTCAAAGCGGTTCAAAAGCCCGAGTACGCACCGCTGCTGCAAGACACCGTGGCGAAGTTCAAGGGCCGCGCGATGGACGAAATCATCGACCGCCTGCTGGTGCGCTTTGGCTGCGAAATTCTCGCCACGGTGCCCGGCCGTGTATCGACCGAAGTGGATGCGCGCCTGAGCTTTGACACCAGCGCCACCGTCACCCGCGCCGAGCGCATCATCGAGCTGTACCAGGCCGAAGGCATCCACATCGACCGTGTGCTCATCAAGATCGCCGCGACCTGGGAAGGCATTCAGGCTGCCGAGCAGCTCGAGCGCAAGGGCATCCATACCAACCTCACGCTGCTGTTCTCGTTCGCCCAGGCCGTGGCCTGCGGGCAAGCCAAGGTGCAGCTGATTTCGCCTTTTGTGGGCCGCATTTACGACTGGTACAAGAAGCAGGCGGGCGCCAGCTGGGACGAGGCCGCGCGCGCCGGTGCCAACGACCCCGGCGTGCAGTCGGTCACGCAGATCTACAACCACTACAAGCGCTTTGATATTGCCACCGAGGTCATGGGCGCGAGCTTTCGCAACGTGGGCCAGATCACTGCGCTGGCTGGCTGCGACCTGTTGACCATTGCGCCCGAGCTGCTGGCCCAACTGGCCGCCAGCGAAGCCCCGCTGCAGCGCGCCCTCAACGCTGACGAAGCCAAGTCGATGGAACTGCCTGCCGTGAACTACGACGAAGCCGGTTTCCGTTACGCCCTGAACGAAGACGCCATGGCCACCGAGAAGCTGGCCGAGGGCATTCGCGCGTTTGCGGTGGATGCGGTCAAGCTGGAAAAGCTCATCCTCGCGCTGTGATGGCGACCGCCCCTGCCGCCTGCGCGGTGGCAGGGCGTGCAGGGGGGCTGAGTATGTTTTATGCCCCTAGCGCAATCAATATAAGCGCTGGCAGCTATTAAATGCATAGCGCTTCTTGCGTCGCTCGGGGCCCGTGGGCTCCATCGGCTGGGCCCGGCGGACTCTCCCTTTAGCTCAACCGGATGCCTGGATGGGGCCAGCTGTTGAGCCCTTCTGTGGCCCACAGTAGGCTGGTCTTGCCCAGGCCATGCAGTGCACGCTGGTAATTGCGGTACACCAGTTCGTGCCCCAGGCGTGCCACATGCCCGCCCAAAAACTGCCCCGCAAATGGACTGGCCTTGCCCACAGAACCATAGGCACCATATCGGCCCAGCGACACCAGGCTGCCCAGATCGCGGTAGCGAAAGGCGGGAATGGGCCGGCCCTGCAGCCAGCCGGGCAGGTGCTTGGCCAGGTGCGTAGCCTGCTGCACGGCCACCTGCGCGCTGGCGGGCAGCGGGCGGCTCTGGTCGGGCAACGTCAGCGTGCTGCAGTCACCCAGCGCAAAGACATGGTCGTCGTCCGTGCTTTGCAAGGCCGCATTCACCACGACTTGGTGGCTGGCATTGGTCGGCAACCCGTCCAGGCGAGAGAGCACCTCAGGCGCCTTGATGCCCGCCGCCCACACCAGCATGTCGGCACTGTGCAGCGGTGTCTGCGCTGTGGTCAGGCCATCCGCGCTGGCTTGCAGCACCCGCGTGCCGGTGCGTATCTGAAATCCCAAACGGTCCAGCACCCGGTGGCTCGATTCTGAAACGCGCTCGGGAAATGCCGCCAGAATGCGCGGCGCGCTTTCGTACAGTGTCAGCTGCAAGCGCTCGCGCAGCGAGGGGTCGCCAAAGTGCGCGGCCAACTCCAGCAGGTGGCTCAACTCGGCGGCCAGCTCCACGCCCGTGGCCCCGGCACCCACAATGCCAATGGAGACGGATTCGTCCTGCAAAGCGCCTCGAAACAGTTGCCAGCGCAAGCGCTCATTGAACGATTCGGCCTGGGCCGGACTGTCAATGAAGTGGCAGTGCGCCTGCACGCCAGGCACGCCAAAGTCATTGGCACCGCTGCCCAGAGCCAGCACCAGCACGTCATAGGGCAGGCTGCGGGGACCGACCAGCGCGCTAGTGGCATCGGGCAGTGCGGCCAGACGCACCTGGCGGGTTGCGCGGTCAATGCCGCACAACTCTCCCGGTTCGTACCCAAAGCCATGGGTGCGCGCTTGTGCCAGCAGGCTGACCTTGTGCTGGTGCACATCGCGGGTGCCGGCGGCAATGGTGTGGAGCATGGGCTTCCACAGGTGGGTGAGGCTGCGGTCCACCAACGTGATGCGGGCGTGCCCTGCCTTGCCCAGCTGCCGCCCCAGCCGCGTGGCCAGCAGCAGCCCGGCGGTGCCGCCGCCCACGATGACGATGCGGGGGCTGTGCGTGCGGGGTCTCATGGGGTGGCCCTGGCAACGGGGGCGCCTGGTTCACTGGCGGTGTTCTGTGTGTCAGGTTGCCAGGCGGCCAGTGCCAGCTGCACCTGGGCATAGGCCTGCAGTGCATCGGCTTGCTGCGCGATGGCGCTGCGACGGGCCTGCAGCCACTGCGCCTGCTGTTGCAGGGCTTCGGTCGGTGGCTCCAGCCCGGCGTGGGCGCGGCTTTGGGCGTATTGCGCTGCGCTTGCCGCAGCAGCCTCGGCCTGCTGGGCCTGTTGCCAAGCGCTGTGCGCGGCACCCCAGTTACGCAATGCCGATTCGCTGTCGGCCAGCGCTTGCAGCACGGTGTGCTCGAACTGGTGCCAGGCGACCTCGTCACCGGCTTTGGCCGCTGCGGCGCGGGCGCGAATGCGCCCGGCGTCCAGCCAATCCCATTGCAGTGAAGGGCCTGCGGCATAGCGCGCCGCGCTGGACTTTCCCAGGGCGCCAAAGGGCGCGTTCAGTCCGGCGGTGAGGTTCAGGCTCAGGCGGGGCAGGTGGGCGCGGTCGGCCAGCACCGTCTCGCCCAGGGCCGCGCGCAGTTGGGCGTCGGCGCGGGCCACATCGGGTCTGCGTGCCAGCAGGTCGCTGGGCTGCACGATGCCCGTCGCTGCCGGAACGGCAGGCAGGGCTGGCCCAGTTGCTGTGGTGTCTGGGGCCAGCAAGGCCTCCCATGCGGCATCTTGCACGCTGCCCTGCGTGGTGGGCGCGCGGCCCACCAGCACAGCCAAAGCGGCGCGGGTGCCGTGCAGGGCTGCTTGCGTCTGCGCCAGGGCCGCCTGCGATTGCGCCCACTGCCCTTGCGCTGCCCAGGTCTCGCGGGCATCGGCCAGGCCAGCACGTTCGCGCGCTTGCACCACGGTGTACCGCTGCCGCAGCGTGTCGCGCTCTTCCTGCCAGCGGGCCAGGTCGTGCTGGTACAGGCGCAGCAGCACGTAGTGGCGCACTACCTCGGCCTGCAGCAGGGCCTCGGCGCTGTGGGCTGTGGCCTCTGCAGCGTCGGCCTGCCGCTGGGCTACCGCGCTGGCCGTGCCCACGCGGCCAAACAGGTCAATCTCCCACGACACCATCTGTGCAATGGTGGCGAGGCGCTGCGATGGGGGGCGGTCCAGCCCCTGGCGGTAGGGGTCTACCTCGGCCAGCGAGGGGCGCTGGGCCTGGGCCTGCGCGCTGAGGCTGCCTTGGGGCAGGGCATCGCGCTCGGCCAGGCCTGCCAGGGCGCGGGCTTGGCGCACCGCCGCCACGGCGGCCAGCCGGTCTTGGTTGTGCTGCATTGCGGTGCTCACCAGGGTGTTCAGCCGCTCATCTTGCAGCGCATGCCACCAGTGGCGGCTGGGGGTGCCGGTGCTCAGGCCCAGTTCGGTGGCTGCGGGCAGGGTGCTGCCGTGCCTTTGGCTGGCGGGTGCAATGGCACTGGTCGGCGCTACGCTGGCGCAGCCCGTCAAGGTGGCCGCCAGCAATGCGATCAGGGCGGCGTGGCGCATGGGTTGGAGGATGGATGGCATAGGGTTCTCCTTCAGGCTTGGGGCGGCGCCACGCGGTAGGCTGCGGCGTACAGGGCGGGTATCAGCCCCAGGGTGATCAGCGTGCCCAGCGCCAGGCCGCCCATCATCACAACGGCCAGGCTGGTCCACACTGCGCCGCCAAACAGCCACAGCGGCACCAGGCCCAGGATGCAGACCATCTTGGTCATGACGATGGGGCGCAGGCGCTTGGCGGCGGCGTCTTCGATGGCCTCGGCAGCGGGCATGCCACTGCGGCGGGCTTCTTCAATGGCGTCCAGCAGCAGCACCGCGTTGTTGACGATGATCCCGGCCAGGGCCAGCAGGCCCAGCGTGCCCACAAAGGTCAGTGTGGTGCCGCTGACGGTGAGTGCCAGCGCAGCGCCAATCGACACGAACGGAATGCTGGCCAGCACGATGAGGCTTTTGCGCACGCTCTCGAACTGCCATACGAACAGCAGGAACATGGCCACCACGCACACGGGAAGCAGCTGTGCGATGGCGCCGTTGGCGCTGGCGCTTTCCTCGATCTCGCCGCCCAGTTCCACGCGTACCGTGCCTTGCGCCTGCAGCGACTGCAGGGTGGCTTGCACGCTGTCAGCCACGCCTTGTGCCGTGTACTGAGGGTGCTTGGCCGTCACGGTAATGGCGCGCTCTTGGTTGTAGCGCTGGATGACCGAGGGCTGGGGCGACAGCTGCACGGTGGCCACCTGCCCCAGCGGTACGCTGCCGCTGCCATTGGCCTTTTGGATGGGCAGTGCGGGCAGCTGCTCAATGCGGGTGCGCAGCATGGCATCGCCTCGCAGCACCACGGGCAGCACGGTGTCGCCTTCGCGGAACTGGGAGATGGTGACGCCCGTGAGCAGCTGCTCCAGGCTGCGGGCAATGTCGCTGCTGCTCACGCCTGCGGCGTGGGCCTTGACCTGATCCACGTGCACGTCCAGCTGCTGGATCAGGCGTTCGGCGTCGTTGTGCACTTCGCCCATGCCCGGCACGGCACGCAGTGCGGCCTCCAGGGCTTGCGCTGCCTGCTGGTGGATTGCGGTATCGCTGGCCGTGATGCGAAAGACGGCGGTGCCCGCATCGGAAGATCCCATCGAGAAACGCTTGGGCTCAAAGCGCACGTTGGGGAAGCGCTGGCCCAGTCCGGTGCGCAGTCGGTCCATGGCTGCGGCGTGGGTGGCGCCTGGGGCCAGCGTGAGCACTGCGTAGGCGCGATGGGCGGCGGGTGTGGGCGGGTTCAGCGCCAAGATGAAGCGTGGGCCGCCATCGCCCATGTACACAGCAGCGCTGGCCAGCTCTGGAAAGGCCTCTTTGTCCGCCAGTGCGCGACTGATGGCACTGGTGGTGTCCAGTGTCTGGCGGGTGCTGGCGTCGGGCGACAGCTCGATCGCCATTTGCAACTGGCGGCGTTCGGACGCCGGCATCAGCTCGGACGGCACGTGGGCTAACAACCAGCCCGCGCCGACCAGCAAGGCCACCATGGTGCCGACGTACAGTGCCTTGTGGGCCAGCACCCAGCGCACCTTGCCACGGTACCAGGTAGTCAGCGACTCTACCGCGCGGGCCGTGCGGCTGAGTTCAGCGTGGTGGTGTGCAAAGCGCTGGCACAGCAGGGGTGTGACGGTGACGGCCAGCACCAGCGACAGCAGCAGCGCAATCGCCATCACGATGCCCATGCTGCGCAGGTATTCGCCTGTTTCTGTGCGCGACAGCACCAGCGGCATGAAAGTCAGGATGATCGCCAGCGAAGACACCAGCAGGGGCACCAGCATGGTTCGGCCGGCTTCTGCGGCGGCTTGTTCGCGCGGCTCGCCCAGCGCCAGTCGGCGCTCCATGTCTTCGGCCACCACGATGGCGTTGTCCACAAACAGGCCCAGGGCGATGATGATGGCGCCCACCGAGATGATGTGCAGGTCAATGCCCAGCAGCTTCATGATGGCCATGGTGCCCAGCACGGTGGTGGGCACGATGGCGCCCACGATGAGGCCCGTGCGCACGCCAAGAAACAGCACCACCACACCCATCACGATGAGTGTGGTTTCCAGGAACACCTGCCCTACCTGCTTGAGCTGCTTGGTCACGATCTGGGCCTGGTCGGTAATGGGAACCAGGGCCATGCCAGCTGGCAAGCGGGCCTCCAGTTGCTCGACCTGCGTGCGCAGGCGTTGCGCGAAGCTCACCACGTTCAGGCCGGGGTCCATGGACACGGCGATCACAGCAGCTGGCGTGCCGTCCACAAAGGCACCCGTCAGCGGCGGGTCTTGCGGGGTGCGTTCGATGCGGGCGATCTGCCCGAGCAACACGGTTCCGCCGCCTGGCAGGGCGATGGGCGTAGTGCCCAGTTGCGCGGGGGTTTCCGCATCCCCACTCACGTTCAGCGCGATCTCGGCGCCGCCGATGTCCACAAAGCCAGCGGCTGCAATCACATTGCGTGCCGCAACGGCGCGCTCCACTGCATTGGGACTCAGGCCCTTGGCGGCGAGGGCCGGAATATCGAGAACGATCTGGATCTGCTCATCGCGCACCCCGTGCAGAGACACGCGCTCCACGCCAGGCACCTTGAGCAGGTCGTCGCGCATCTTGCGGGCATACGCGCGCAACTCGCCTGCCTGGTAGTCGGGGCCCGTTAGGCCCAGGGTGAGCACTGCCACGCGGCCAAACTCATCGTCCACCAGCGGGCCCAGTGTGCCTGCGGGCAGTTGGGGCTGCAGTTGGTTCATGCGCGTGCGCAGGCGCTGCCATATATCGGGCAGTCGGTCGGGGGAGACAGCCGCATCCAGCTCCACATAGGTGAAAGCGAAACCCGGACGCACGGTGGTCTTGACGCGCTTGACCTCTGGCAAACCAAGGACCGCCTCTTCCGTGGGACGGGCAACCAACTGCTCTACGCGGTCTACGCTGGCGCCGGGCACCATGCTGAGCACCGTGGCGGTGCGGATAGTGACCGGAGGCTCTTCGGTGGAGGGGAAGTCCAACGCCAGCCACAAACCTACCAGCACCAGTGCCAGCATGGTCAACAACGTGAAGCGGGGGCGCGCGAGCGCGCGTGCAGAAAGGCCGCTCATGGCTGTCCCCCAGGATAGGCCACTGGCTGGATCGTCGCCCCAGGGGTGATGCTGGAGGCGCCTGCAATCACCACCTGGTCACCCCGCACCAGGCCACGGGTGATGTGAATCCAGTCGCCCTGGGGGGCGCCGATCTGCACCTCTACTTTTTCAGTGGTCTTGCCGTCGGGCCGCAACCGCAGCACGTGGCCTTGGTTCGCCTGCGCACCGGGAACCACGGCGCGCAAAGGCACCTGCAGTTCTGTCGTGCGCAGTCCGTGGGTGCCAGGCATGCGCTCGATGGAGACCGTCCAGGTGGACCCCACGGGAGCGCTGGACGGCACGGCCAGCGTGGCCCGTACCAATCCCCCGGCTTCCTGTCGGCTGCCAACGCGCAGTACGCGGCTGGGCGTAGTCTGGGGGCTCGCGCCGTCCTTGTGCAGGGTGATGGCTTGGCCAGGCTGCAAGGGCAGCGAAGCGGGCACGGAAACCATCAGCTCCCGGCCTGCACCGTCCACCGTCAACACTGGCGCGCCCGGGCCTGCTGTTTGGCCGGGCTCAATAAGGCGTGTGCCGATCACGCCGTCCATGGGGGCACGCAGTTCGGCGTGCTCCAGGGACCACTGTGCGGTGGCTTGCTGGGCTTGTGCGGAACGCAGTGTGGCCTCGGCCGTGGTCAGCTCGGCTTGCGCAGTGCTCCACTCGCCAGCGCCGATGGCGCCTGCCTGTTGGGCCTGCCGGATGCGCTCGATGCGCTGGCGAACTTCCGTGGCCTGCGCCTGGGCGCGGGCCACATCGCCCTGTGCGGCTGTCATTTGGGCTTGTAGCGGCTGGGTGTCCAGGCGCGCCAGCAGTTGCCCACGCTTGACGGCATCTCCGGGTTCCACCAGCACGCTTAGGACGCGGCCATTCACGGCGAAGGCAAGTTCGGCGCGCTGCGCAGCACGCACTTCGCCTACAAAAGCCATGGCAGGCGTTGCACCTTCGCGCACAGGGGCGACCAGTGCGGGGCGGACCACTTCGGCCACGACGGGGGTGGGGGGCTGGGTGCAGCCGACGAGTGCGCAGGAGGCGGCAAGGGCAAGCCATAGGGCCTGCCTGGGAGCGTAAGGGTGGGCGAGGGAGAACACGGTGTACCTCATGAAAGCCTTTGGTGGGATTGAGGCAGCTACTGCGGGTGCAGTGGCTGAAAGACGATGGAGGCAATGTAGGTTCGCCGCCCGCAGACCACGGAGGCAGGTCAGGACAAGATAGGGACAAATTCGGTCAAAAATGCCGGGTGTCAGGACATGGCCAGGTTTAGGGCAGCGCGTTGCCTTTTGCTGCGGCACATGCTTGGGGGTGCGAGACTATTTGGGTCAGTTGAGGGGCTGAATCGGCCAGTCTTGAGGGCGGATGTTTGGTGCTGGATACCTTGGTTTTTACTTTTTCCTAATGAGATCAATGAGTTGGGTGTCTTTGGTGTCTGGGAGAATGGGTTCGAGTGAGGTGACTGTGGGGACCTTTCAGGTCATGATTGGCAGATCCCTCTCTCGACCCAGCTGCGCGCCATGTCACCGACCTCTTCCATCCCCGTACCACCGATTTCTTTGGTCGATGCACATGCGGTGGCCGATATCGTTCCCTACATGGCCCGATCTCTGCTCGGTCTGATGGAGGACCGTGGGCTGTCGCTAGAGCGTCTTTGTCGGGGGCTGGGCTTCACGCACACAGACCTGCTTGACCGCCACCTGCTGCTGTCGCACCAGCAGGTGCGCAGCCTTGTTTTGCGAGCGCAGTTGCTGACGCGTGACCCTGCGCTGGGCATTGCCAGTGGCGCACGGCAAACCCCCGTGTCGTGGGGGCTGATGGGGCTGGCCATGCTGACCTGCGAAACCTTTGGTGAGGCCATCGAATATGGCCTGAGCCAGCAGGGCGCTGGAGGTGCCATGTTGCACAACGCCTTCGAAGTGCGTGGCCGTGAAGCCCATCTGGAGGTGTTGCCACGTTTGTTCGATCTGGAGATCGAGGGCTTTTTGGTCGAGGAGAACTTCGCCAGCGCCGTGGCGATTGGCCGCTGTCTGGTGGGCAGCGAGTTTGCGCCGCTGCGCGTGGATCTCGCCTTCGCCCGGCCTGCTTATGAGGAGATGTATCGGCGCTATTTTCGCTGTCCGATCCGTTTTGACGCGGGGGTCAATCGGTTGACGATCGACTCCCACTGGCTGGGCGCGCGTTTGCCGGGCTATGACCGCATCACTTGCGGGCTGGTTCGCGCCCAGCTCAACACCCTGCTGCAAAAGCCGGTAGGCCGCCACGACTTGGTTGAGTCACTGGCCAACAGGTTGCGCTTGGGGGTGGACGAGCGTGCACGCCAGACCGATCTGGCGCAGATGGTCAATGTCAGCGAGCGGACGCTGCGGCGGCGCTTGGAGTCACAGTCCGTCAGCTACCGCGCGCTGCGCGACGAGACGCGTTTTGAGCGTGCACGGGACCTGTTGGTCCATACGACCTTGACCATGGCCCAGGTGGCGGACGCTGTGGGCTATTCAGATGCACGCGCATTTCGGCGTGCATTCAAGCGATGGTCTGGGCAGCTGCCTGCACAGTACCGCGCTGCTTTGCACGCGGCGCGGCCCACAGGCTTGTAGCGCCAAAGTTCATCTACGGTCTTTGGGCGGGTGGCAGGCTCTCTGCCAGCGGCAGTAGCATCCCCACGCGCAGCCCGCGCTCACGTGCGGTTTCTGCCAGGGTTTCGCCGCCGTGCCGTAACGCAATCTCTTCCACGATGGACAAGCCCAGGCCGCAGCCCCCAGGCTTGTCTGAGCCGCGCCAGAAGCGGGCGAATAGGTCGCCCATGTGCGCCTCGGGAACACCCGGCCCATCGTCCTCCACCACCAGCGCGGCCATGCCCGGCGCGGTGATGTACACCCGCACCGTGACGGTGGCGCCGCGCCCGGCGTAGTGCAGGGCGTTGTCGATCAGGTTGTTCAGCGCTTCGCGCAGCAGCAAGGGGTGGCCCTGCACGCTCAGGTGCTCCTCGCCTTCGTAGCCCAGGTCAATGCCCGCCGCCAGGGCCTTGGCGGTCCAGTCGCGGGCCACTTCGCAGGCCAGTTGGGGCAGGTTCAGGGGCTCCATGGCCACGCTGCTTTCAGAGCGGGCCAGCTGCAGCAGCTGGTGTACCAGGTGGGCGCTGCGCTCCGCCGCCGACAGCACCTTCTGCAGGCGCTCGCGCACTTCGCTCTCGTGGCTTTCATGCAGGGCCAGCTCGGTCTGGCCGATGAGGCCTGCGAGCGGCGTGCGCAGCTGGTGCGCGGCATCGTTCAAAAAACGCTTTTCCTTTTGCTGGCCGCGCGCCACGGCTTCGAGCAGGCCGTTGATGGTGCTGGCCAGCGAATAGACCTCTTGCGGGGCCGATGTCAGCTCGATCGGCGGCAAGGGATTAGCCGGGTTGTGGTTGCGCTTGCCCGCGCGTTCGATCTGCGCCTCCAGCCGCTTGAGGGGCTGCAGCCCGCGCAGCACCCCGGCATACACCAGCGCGCTCAGCACCAGGCCCATCATGCCCATGGGCAGCAGCAATTGCTCCAGCAGCTCTTGCGCGATGCGCTCGCGCACCGTCAGGCTCTGCGCCACCTGCACGCGCAGGCTTTGGCGCGTGGGGCCTGTGCCGTAGTTCACGTCCAGCAGGGCCACGCGCACCGGGCGATCGTCCACCCGGGCGTGGTAGAGAAACGGTTCGTCCACCACCACGTTCACCGGCGGTGGCGGAGGCAGCTGCGCGTTGCCCAGCAAAAATCGCCCGGGCGGGGACGACACCATGTAGGTGATGCGGTCGGCCGGGTCTTGCTCCAGGATGTCCTGCGCGGCTTTCGGAAAATCCACCAGCAGCCCATCTCCAATGGGTTTGATCTGCCGCGCCAGGGCACGCACCGACTGCGTCAGCGTCTGGTCAATGCCCTTCTCCCCGTTCTGCAGCGCAATGCGCCACGCCAAAAAACCGCCCGACAACCACAGCACCAACTGCGGCAGCAGCAGCCACAGCAGCAGCTTGCGTTGAAGTGAAACACCGGGGACTTGGCGCATGAATTACCAATACAAGTTTGTCTGATGGAAGACTTGCCGCAGATGGAGCATTCGCCCTGCGCGTGTCGCAGGGCTGTTTGC
Source organism: Acidovorax sp. 106 (assembly GCF_003663825.1). Lineage (NCBI taxonomy): Bacteria > Pseudomonadati > Pseudomonadota > Betaproteobacteria > Burkholderiales > Comamonadaceae > Acidovorax > Acidovorax sp. 106. Next base: position 2,636,794 of record NZ_RCCC01000001.1, read on the forward strand.
AAAAACGCGCCCCGGCTTCGACAGGCTCAGCCCGAACGGGTGGGGGCAATCTGGGGGGATGCAGCCAGTCAAGTGAGTTTGCGGTGCAGCCTGTGAAACTGGCGCGGCTCCTGTGGGGGATGCCGAGCAAGGGCCGCCCCGCAGCGAGGGCATCGTCCCCCTGCCCGCGTCGCTAAGCGACGCGAGAGCGGGGGGAAGGCGCGCAGCGCCTCAGGGGGGCCACTCAGCTTCACGGTTTATTCAGCATGTACCCCAACCCCCGAATATTGCGGATGTTGAGGCTGGATGGGTCGAGCTTTTTGCGCAGGCGGTGCACGTACACCTCCAGCGCATTGGAGTTGAGCGGAGCGGTTGTTTGCCCGGGTTCGGGCGGGCTGGCGCGCCACACGGCGAGCACGTCTTCGCGGGTCACCACTTCGCCGCAGCGGTGCACCAGCAGCTCCAGCAGCTCCCATTCGCGCTGGGTCAGCTCCAGCGCCACACCGTCGAGCGCGGCCATGCGGCTGTTGTGGTCCAGGTGCAGGCTGCCGATGGTGGTGCTGGGGCCGCCCTGGGCATTGCTCGCCTGGGTGAAGGCGGGCTGGCGTGCGCGGCGCAACATGGCTTGCAGGCGGGCTTGCAGCTCCTGCATGTTGAAGGGCTTGGTGAGGTAGTCGTCGGCCCCGGCGTTGAGGCCGCGCACGCGGTCGTCCACCCCGTCGCGCGCGGTGAGGATGAGCACGGGCAGCCCCTCGATGTGGGTGCGTGCCCAGGTGAGCAAGTCCAGCCCGTCGGCGTCGGGCAGGCCCAGGTCTAGGATGATTCCATCCACCGCCTGCTCCTGCAAAACCGCTGTGCCTTGCGCCACGCTGGTCGCTGTACAGACGCTGTAATTAAGTTGCTTGAGTTGTCCGCTCAGCGCGTCCAGCAGCAGGGCGTCGTCTTCGACGATCAGTATCGTGGCCATGGGTTTGAGCATAGCAAAGCCCTCGCGAGTGCTCGTGTGTCAGCTGTGTGTCACACCTCAGGGAAAGCCCTGAGAATTTCTTTAATTATTGTAATTAAAGTACGAGCTGCGCTGAACGCACCAGCCCGGTCGATCAGCCCAGATGCAAACAACGAGGAGACAAGGGTTATGTGGAAGTTGACAAAAGTCGCCGCAGTCGCGGTCACCCTGGCTGCAGCCGTGGCTGCCCATGCGGGAGAGGTGGAGGTGTTGCATTACTGGACTTCGGGCGGCGAAGCCAAGTCGGCGGCGGAGCTCAAGAAGATCATGCAAGCCAAGGGCCACACCTGGCGTGACTTTGCCGTGGCTGGCGGCGGTGGTGACAGCGCCATGACGGTGCTCAAAAGCCGTGTCATCTCGGGCAACCCTCCTTCTGCGGCGCAGACCAAGGGCCCAGCCATCCAAGAATGGGCCTCTGAAGGCGTGCTGGCCAACATGGACTCCCTGGCCAAGGCTGAGAAGTGGGATGACCTGCTGCCCAAGGTGGTCGCCGACATCATGAAGTACAAGGGCGCCTATGTGGCAGCCCCGGTCAATGTGCACCGCGTCAACTGGATGTGGGGCAGCTCCGAAGCCCTGAAAAAGGCAGGTGTGGCCGCCATGCCCAAGACCTGGGACGAGTTCTTTGCTGCGGCAGACAAGCTCAAGGCCGCTGGCCTGATCCCTGTGGCACACGGCGGCCAAAACTGGCAGGACTTCACCACGTTTGAATCCGTGGTGCTGGGTGTGGGTGGGGCCAAGTTCTACCAAGACGCGCTCATCAAGCTCGACGACAAGGCCCTGAACAGCGACACCATGAAGAAGTCGCTGGAGACCTTCCGCCGCATCAAGAGCTACACCGACCCTGCCGCCCCTGGCCGCGATTGGAACCTGGCCACGGCCATGCTCATCCAGGGCAAGGCGGGCTTTCAGCTGATGGGCGACTGGGCCAAGGGTGAGTTCCTGGCCGCCAACAAGCAGCCCGGCAAGGACTTCATGTGCGCTGCAGCCCCTGGCTCGGCCAATGCCTACACCTTCAATGTGGACTCGTTCATCCTGTTCAAGCTCAAGGACCCTGCTGCGCAGAAGGCGCAGAGCGATCTGGCCAGCGCCATCATGAGCCCAGAGTTCCAGGAAGTGTTCAACCTGAACAAGGGCTCCATCCCGGTGCGTGCAGGCCAGAAGATGGACAAGTTTGACGACTGCGCCAAGGCCTCGGCCAAGGACTTCACCGACACCGCCAAGTCCGGTGGTCTCGTCCCCAGCGTAGCCCACGGCATGGCCATTGCGCCCGCCACCGAAGGCGCCATCAAGGACGCTGTCAGCCAGTTCTGGAACGACGACAAGATCAGCGTCGCCGATGCCATGAAGAAGATCGCGACCGCCGCGAAAAACAAGTAAACAGGAGAACCCCAAATGAAGACAAGAAACCGCCTCACGGCGGTGGCTTTGGCCGCCGCATGCGCGAATGGTGCCTTTGCTATGGACGTAGCAGGCTTTGAGTTCACCGGTTATTCACGGGGTGGCCCCGTGTTCAACCACACCGATGGTGTCAAGGGCAACCTGGCGCTCGGTGGTGAGCTGCAAAAGTACCGTCTGGGTAACGAGGGAGACAACGGTATTGAAATCGACCTGATCAAACGGTTCGAGGCTGCAGGCATCAAGTGGAAGGTCCACTACATGCCTGTCAAGTGGGGCAGCGGCGATGTCGGCACCGACCAGGCCTATGTGGAAATGAGCGGTTTTGACTTTGCGCCAGAGGCCAAGTTCTGGGCCGGTCAGCGCCGCCTGCGTATCCAGGATGTGCACATCGTGGACAACTTCTTGATGAACTACGGCGACAACCAGGGCGCTGGCGTGACCGACATTTCGCTGGGCGGCGCCAAGCTGGGCCTGGGCGTGTTCACCGGCGATAAGTTTGACAACAACCTGCCCACCGGCGTGAAGGCCCGCCGCCTCAATGCCGACATCTCTGAGATCAACACCAACCCCGGCGGCCAGCTGCGCGTGTTGCTGACTTCGGTGAGCGGCACGGGCCAGGTCAACGGTGGTTCGGGCTCCGGTATTTCGGTGTCGCACAACCAGAAGGACTTCCTGGTGAAGGGCATGAGCAACGCCCTGTTCCTGCAAGCCTCGCGCGGCCATGCCCGCATCGACGGCGAGTTTGAATCGATCGACGGCAAATCGGCTGGGAAGCGCGTGACCCGCATCGCCGACTCCATTGGCTGGCAGTTTGGCCGCTTTGGGGGCCAGGCACTGATTGGCTACCAGACCAACAAGGCCGACGTCACTGGCGTGGAGACCAAGGACTTCTCGCTGGGCGGCCGTGGTTCGTACGCGTTCACCAAGAACTTCAAGGGCTTGGCTGAGCTGTCCACCACCACACGCAAGGGCACAGGCCCTGACCAGCGCCTGAGCAAGGTCACGCTGGCCGGTGCCCTGGCACTGAATGAAGACTTCTGGTCGCGCCCTGAGCTGCGCCTGTACGTCACCAAGGCCAATTGGAACCAAGCTGCTGCGGTAGCAAACGCCTCAACGTTTGGAGCCGGTGGCAAGACTTCGCGCACTCTGGTGGGGGTGCAGTACGAGGTCTGGTGGTAAGAGAGAGAGCGAGAGTGAGAGCGAGTTAGTCTGAGGTAAACACTTTGTTCATTGGGGGGTGCTCTGTGCGCACCCCCCTTTTTTATGCGGAGCAAAGAGCCTCGTGTGGGATGAATGGATCGGGTCTTTGGCCTGATCGCGTTGGACGTTGGTGTATGCAACAGAGACATGGCTCTCGCAAAACAGGGCTTAAGCAAGCCGTTCGCTGCAAGGTGGGGCTGATGTGGCATCCCGATTTGCGTAAGTCTTTAGAGATTCGGTAGGCAATGAAGAATTCCTTTGAAACCTGGCTGCCCAAGCTGGTGGTAGCGCCAGCCTTTGTGCTGGGCTTCGCGTTTATTTATGGGCTCATGGTGTGGAACGGGGTGCTCAGCTTCTCGGCCTCGCGCATGCTGCCCAATTACGAATGGGTGGGCTTGGCGCAGTACGACAAGCTGTGGGCCATGGACCGTTGGTGGGTCGCGCTCAAGAACCTGGGCATTTTTGGCGTGGGCTATGTGGGGGGCTCGCTGCTGATTGGCGTGCTGCTGGCCGTGCTGCTTGACCAGAAGATCCGCGCCGAAGGCGCACTGCGCACCATCTACCTGTACCCCATGGCGCTGTCTTTCGTGGTGACGGGCACGGCCTGGAAGTGGTTGCTCAACCCCGGCATGGGCTTGGAAAAGCTGGTGCGTGACTGGGGCTTCACGAACTTTGAATTTGGCTGGCTGGTCGATACCGACATGGCCATCTATTGCGTGGTGATTGCGGGCATCTGGCAAAGCGCCGGGTTTGCCATGGCGCTGTTCCTGGCGGGACTGCGCGGCATTGACGACAGCATCATCAAAGCCGCCCAGGTCGATGGAGCCTCGCTGCCGCGCATTTACTGGCGCATCGTGCTGCCCGCGTTGCGGCCCGTGTTTTTCTCTACCCTCATGGTGCTGTCGCACCTGGCGATCAAGAGCTTTGACCTGGTGATGGCGCTGACAGCGGGCGGCCCCGGCTTTGCCACCGATGTGCCTGCCACCTTCATGTACACCATGTCGTTCTCTCGCGGGCAAATTGGTCTGGGCGCAGCCAGCGCCACCATGATGCTGGCCACCGTGGCCGCCCTTGTCATTCCTTACCTTTACAGCGAATTGCGGAGCAAGCCCCATGACCGCTAAGCCCTTGGCGTCTTCAAGCCTTTTTCCGTCCGCGGGGCGCATGCTGGTGTACGCCGTGCTGGCCCTGGCCGTGGCGTTCTTCCTGTTGCCGCTGTATGCCATGCTGGTGACATCGTTCAAGGATGCGGAGGAAATCCGTTCGACCTCGTTGCTGGCCTTGCCCGGTGGCTTGAACTGGTCTGCGTGGTTCACCGCCTGGTCTAGCGCCTGCACGGGCGTGGACTGCAACGGCCTGCGTCCGTTCTTCTGGAACTCGGTGTCCATGGCGGTGCCTGCGGTGCTTATCTCCACCGTGTGGGGTGCGCTCAATGGCTATGTGCTGAGCCTGTGGAAGTTTCGCGGCAGCGACACGCTGTTTGGCCTGCTGCTGTTTGGCGTGTTCATGCCCTTCCAGGTGGTGCTGTTGCCCATGAGCCAGGTGCTGGGCTGGCTGGGGCTGTCCAGCTCCATCACCGGGCTGGTGCTGGTGCACTGCCTGGCGGGCCTGGCGGGCACCACGCTGTTCTTTCGCAACTACTACGCGGCCATCCCCAAGGAACTGGTGAACGCGGCGCGCATGGATGGGGCCAGCTTCTTCCAGATTTTCTGGCGCATCGTGCTGCCGTTGTCCACGCCCATCGTCATGGTCACGCTGATCTGGCAGTTCACCAACATCTGGAACGACTTCCTGTTCGGTGTGGTGTTCTCAGGCACCGACTCCAAGCCCATCACCGTGGGCCTGAACAACCTGGCCAACACCAGCAGCAGCGTGAAGGCCTACAACGTGGACATGGCCGCCGCCATCATCGCGGGCCTGCCCACGATGGTGATCTATGTGCTGGCCGGTAAGTTTTTTGTGCGCGGCCTGACGGCTGGCGCCGTCAAAGGTTAAGAGAGTAAGAAATCATGGCGTCATCACTCGACATCGCAGGCATCAACAAGCGCTTTGGCAAGGGCGACAAGAGCGTGGAAGTGCTGCGCAAGGTGGACATCCACGTCGCACCCGGCGAGTTCCTCATCCTGGTCGGCCCCTCGGGCTGCGGCAAGTCCACGCTGCTCAACATCATTGCCGGGCTCGATGAGCCCACCGAGGGCGAGATCCGCATCGCTGGCCAAAACGTGGTGGGCATGCCCCCGCGCGACCGCGACATCGCCATGGTGTTCCAAAGCTACGCGCTCTACCCCACCTTGAGCGTGGCCGACAACATCGGTTTTGCGCTGGAGATGCGCAAGATGCCCAAGGCCGAGCGCCAAAAGCGCATCGACGAAGTCGCGGCCATGCTGCAGATCAGTCACCTGCTGGACCGCAGGCCCAGCCAGCTCTCGGGCGGCCAGCGCCAGCGTGTGGCCATGGGGCGGGCGCTGGCGCGTCAGCCGCAGCTCTTTTTGTTTGACGAGCCGCTGTCCAACCTCGACGCCAAGCTGCGCGTGGAAATGCGCGCCGAAATCAAGCGCCTGCACCAGGCCAGCGGCATCACCAGCGTGTATGTCACGCACGACCAAGTCGAGGCCATGACCTTGGGCTCGCGCATTGCGGTGATGAAGGGCGGCGTGGTGCAGCAGCTGGGCACGCCCGACGACATCTACAACCGCCCGGCCAACACCTACGTGGCCACGTTCATCGGCTCGCCCACCATGAACCTGCTGCGCGGTGCGGCCACGGGCGGGCAGTTTGGCATCCAGGGTGCAGCGTTGAACCTGGCGCCGCCCGCATCGAGCGCCAACGAAGTGCTGCTGGGCGTGCGCCCTGAGCACTTGGTGATGCAAGACAGCGCCCCGTGGCGCGGCAAGGTCAGCGTGGTCGAGCCCACGGGCCCTGACACCTACGTGATGGTGGACACCGCCGCAGGCAGCGTCACCCTGCGCACCGATGCCCAAACCCGCGTGCAGCCCGGTGACGCCGTGGGCCTGGCGGTCGAGCCCGCCAACGCCCACTGGTTTGACGCCAGCAGCGAAAATCGCCTGGCGTGACAGGCAGGGCCTGCCCGCAGGCATGCCCTCTGTCGTGGCGATCGTGGCATTCATATGCTATGAAAATAATAGCTGCTAGCGCTTATTAATCAAGCGCTAGAGGCCGTTTTTACTTAAAGTACAGCATGACCCCCCTGCGCCTGCTGGCCGACATCGGCGGCACCAACATCCGCTTGGCCTGGCAAGACCAGCCCGATGGCCCCCTGCACGACACCCGCGTGCTGCCTTGCGCCCAGTTCCCCACGGTGGATGCCGCCATCGCGGCCTATCTGGCCGAGGTGAACATCGCCACGCCGCGTGAGGCCGCCTTTGGCATCGCCAACCCGGTCACGGGCGACGAGGTGCGCATGACCAACCACAGCTGGTGTTTCTCGCAAAGCGCACTCAAAGCGTCGCTGGGCCTGCAGCGCCTGGTGGTCATCAACGACTTCACCGCGCTGGCACTGGCCCTGCCCACGCTGGCCCCCGCGCAACTGCGCCAGGTGGGCGGCGGCGCGGCCGTGGCGGGCAGCGCCATTGCGCTGGTGGGCCCGGGCACGGGGCTCGGGGTGTCAGGCTTGGTGTTCCCGCCGGGTGCCAGCCACGGCGTTCCGCTGTCGGGCGAGGGCGGGCACGTCACGCTGGCTGCGCAAACGCAGCGCGAGTTCGATGTACTGGCCATCCTGCAAGAGCGCTACGGCCATGTGTCTGCCGAGCGCGCCGTGTGTGGCGCCGGGCTGGTGGACCTGTACCACGCGCTGCGCAGGCTGGCGCAGCGCGGCGGCAAAGAGATCAGCTCTGCTGCCCAGGTGACAGATCTCGCCCTGCAATCCAAAGACGCCCTGGCGCTGGAGGCGCTGGACTTATTCTGCGGCTTTTTGGGCAGCGTGGCGGGTAACCTCGCCCTCACACTGGGGGCGCGGGGCGGCGTGTACTTGGGTGGTGGCATGGTGCCGCGCCTGGGCACCTGGTTCGACCAATCCTCGTTCCGCGCGCGGTTCGAATCCAAGGGGCGCTTTCAGTCGTACCTGGCCGGTATTCCGTGCTGGATCATCGACCCCACGGCCACCCCCGCATTGCACGGCGCCGCGCGCGCGCTGGACATCGCGGGCACAGAGTGAGCCCCGTGGCGGGTTTATCACCCCGGTCGTTGCAGATCGCGGGCATCCACCACGTGGCGATCATTGCGTCGGACTACACCCGCTCCAAACACTTCTACACGCAGGTGCTGGGCCTGCCTGTGGTGCACGAAACCTACCGCACTGAGCGCCAGTCGCACAAGCTCGATTTGCAGCTGCCCGACGGCACGCAGCTGGAGCTTTTCTCCTTCCCCGCGCCGCCACCGCGCCCCTCGTACCCCGAAGCCTGCGGCCTGCGCCACCTGGCCTTGCGCGTGGTCGACATGCAGGCCAGTGTGGCGCTGCTGGCCCAACACGGCGTGGCGGTGGAGCCCGTGCGGGTGGACCCATTCACTGGCGCGCTGTTCACGTTTTTGGCAGACCCGGATGGGTTGCCGATTGAGCTGGTCGAGGGATAGAAGTAGACCGTTGTAACCGGCTAACCTTGCCCTCACAGTGCACAACGCCTATTTTGTTTCTCTCATCGCGGCCTTGGCTTCGACCGACGCCAACTGCTGGCTTTCAGAGAGGTGAAACAACACCGAGTAACCTCGTGCTGAGGTGCGTTTGAATTGAAGCCAGTAGTCGCATCGATAGAGGCGGATATTGACCTCTTCACAGGTGGACTCCATGAATCTGCTGGTTTCCTTGATTTTTTGCAGGCTGGATCCAACAGGAATCTGCCGCAGGAAACCAGAGATAACCATCTCTGTGTCCACCTTGTCGAGATCTACAGATGCCGGTAAGGGCAACGACCGTTCGGTTTCAAGCGACAGGAACCCCACAAAACCCCAGTCTGTCGGGATGCATCCACAGGCAGACTTCCAACCTTCAGGGCCTGACGGCCCGAAAAAAGCGATCGCTCCGATCACTGGAATGCTCAGCAGGAAGGGTAAAAGTTTGCGCTTTTTGAGCATGCCGTGATTTTGTGTGATTGGGGAGCAGTCAACGCCTTTTAGCGCTACCACCTGTCGATCACATCTCCTCGCTCCAGCAATTGCCATCGCGCGCAATCATGGCGCTGGCGGCGCGGGGGCCCCAGCTGCCTGCGGCGTAGGGGCGGGGGCCTGCGGGGTCGTTCTTCCAGTACTGCAAGATGGGCTCCACCCAGCGCCACGCCGCTTCTTGCTCATCGCTGCGCACAAACAGGTTCAAGCGCCCGGCGATCACGTCCAGCAGCAGTCGCTCGTAGGCGCCCACGCGCTCTGCGCCAAAGCGCTGGTCAAAGTCCAGGTTCAGGTGCACTTGCGACAAGGCGGGCTCGGTCTGGTGCTGGGCCGCGCCTTGGGCCATCAGGTGCAGCTCCAGCCCGTCTTTGGGCTGCAGGTTGATGACCAAACGGTTGGCTGCGCCCACGGGCGTTTTGAAGATGGGGTGCGGCACCGGGCGGAAGTTGATGACGATGTGCGCGTCGCGCCCCGCCAGCCGCTTGCCGGTGCGGATGTAAAACGGCACGCCAGCCCAGCGCCAGTTCAAAATTTCGGTGCGCAGCGCCACAAAGGTTTCGGTGGTGCTGCTGGCGGGCACGCCTTTTTCTTGCGCGTAGCCAGGCACGCTTTGGCCCTGGTGCGTGCCTGCGGCGTACTGCCCCCGGATCACGTGTTGCCCAATGGTCTCCAGCGTCCAGGGCTTGAGGGCTTGCAGCACCTTGAGTTTTTCATCGCGGATGGCAGTCGCACCCGAGTTGATGGGCGGCTCCATGCCGATGGCGCACAACAGTTGCAGCGCGTGGTTTTGCACCATGTCGCGCAGCGCGCCAGTCTGGTCGTAAAAGGCCCCACGCGATTCCACGCCCAGCTCTTCGGCAATGGTGATCTGGATGTTGGCAATCGTCTCGCGCTTCCACAGGGGCTCGAACAGCGCATTGCCAAAGCGCAGCGCAAACAGGTTTTGCACCGAGGGCTTGCCCAGGTAGTGGTCGATGCGAAAGACCTGCTCTTCTTTCAGCACACGGCGCAGCGTGTCGTTGATGGCCTGGTTCGACTGCAGGTCGTGGCCCAGCGGTTTTTCCAGCACCACGCGGGTGGCGGGGCCGTTCAGGCCCACGGCTGCGATTTGCTCGCACACGTTGGTGAACAGGCTGGGGGCGGTGGCCACATACATCACCACAGATTCCGCGCCGCGTGCCTTCAGCATCTCCGCCAGGCGCTCGTAGTCCTGGGTTTGGGACAGGTCCATGCGCAGGTAGTGCAGCAGCGCCGCAAAGCGGGCAAACTCGTCCGGCGTGGGGCGCTTGGCCAGATCCACACCGTCAAAACGCGACTGGATCAGGCTGCGGTATTGTTCGTCGCTCAGATCGTCCCGTGCCACAGCAATAATGCGTCCGCCCTCGGGCAGCGTGCCATGCCGAAATGCCTGAAACAATGCGGGCATGAGCTTGCGCCAGGCGAGGTCGCCGGTGCCGCCAAACAGGACGAGGTCAAAACTCATGGTGTCTCCGTGATGGGTGGATCGTTTTGTTGCTCGGAATTGTAATCACGTTACATCGCTTTGCATCCTCTATCTCTAGATTGCAGTCTTTTGTAACCAGAAAGAATCTCAGAAATCAGCGCTTTTTTGTGTAATCAAGTTACTATCGCGGCGCCTTTCAATCTTCAGTCGACATGACGTTCATGCCCACCCGTTGCGATCAGACAGCACTTTGGCCCCTGCTGGAGGCCCACTTCACGGCCCAGGGCCGCGCCCTGGACATGCGCCAGGCGTTTGCGGCCGATGCGGGCCGCTTTGCCCACTTCAGCCAGTCCGCGCCGCATGTGTTTGCCGATCTGTCCAAAAACCTGTGGGACCAGGACACCGAGGCTCTGCTGCTTCAGCTCGCCCGCGCCACGGGGCTGGAAGCGCACCGCGACGCCATGTTTGCAGGCCAGCCCATCAACACCACTGAAAACCGCGCCGTGCTGCACACGCTGCTGCGCCGCCCTGCGGGTGTAGTGCTGCCCGGCGATGTGCCAGAAACCCCCGAGCGCTTGGCAGACGTGCACCGCACGCTCGACGCCATGCTCGCCTTTGCCGAGCAGGTACGCAGCGACGCATCGATCACCGATGTGGTGAACATCGGCATTGGTGGATCTGACCTGGGCCCGCACATGGCGGTGCGTGCGCTGGAGGAATTCCGCACGCCCGGCAAGCGCTTTCACTTTGTCTCGAACGTCGATGGACACGAGCTGCACCATGTGCTGCAGGGCCTGCGGCCTGAGAGCACGCTGTTCCTAGTGGCTTCCAAAACCTTCACCACGGCAGAGACCATGATGAATGCGCACTCGGCGCTGGCGTGGTTTGCCGCCCAGGGCGGGCGCGATGTGGCGCGGCACTTTGTGGCGCTGTCGACCAACCTGGAAGCCACCCGCGCGTTGGGCATCACCACCACCTTTGGCTTTTGGGACTGGGTGGGCGGGCGCTACTCGCTGTGGTCGGCCATTGGCTTGCCGCTGGCCATGGCGGTGGGCGCACAAGGCTTTCGTGCGTTTCTGGCGGGCGGGCACGCCATGGACGAGCACTTTCGCACCGCACCGCTGGCGCGCAATCTGCCTGTGCGCCTGGGGCTGCTGGACGTTTGGTACCGCAACTTCCACGGCTTCACCAGCCGCTGCGTGGCGCCATACCACGCATCCATGGGCCGTTATGCGGCCTACCTGCAGCAGCTGGAGATGGAGAGCAACGGCAAGCGCGTGGCGCAAGACGGCAGCACACTGGCTTGCGCGACATCGCCCGCGATTTGGGGCGAGCCTGGCACCAACGGGCAACACGCGTTCTTCCAGATGTTGCACCAAGGCACCGATGTGCTGCCCCTGGAGATCGTGGCTGTGCGCAAGGCATCGCACCCGTTGCCTGGCCACCAAAAAAAGGTGCTGGCCAATGCCCTGGCCCAGACGCAGGCACTGATGGTCGGCAAGGCCAGCGACGATGGCCAGCGCCACTTTCCGGGTAACCGGCCCAGCACGCTGATGCTGCTCGAAGCGCTCAACCCCACCGCGCTGGGCGCACTGATCGCCTTGCAAGAGCACCGCGTGTTTGTGAGCGGCAGCCTGTGGGGCATCAACAGCTTTGACCAGTGGGGCGTAGAGCTGGGCAAAGTGCTGGCCAAAGACCTGGAGGCGCGGCTGGACAGCGGCGATGCGACGGGGCTCGACAGCTCCACCGCAGGCTGGTTGAACCTGCTGCGCAGCGGCGACTGAGCCAGGCACCGCCAGCATGACAGCACCGGGGCAGCGCAGGCCATAGACCGCGCGCCCCACCGCCAGAGGCCATCGGGCCACTGGCCGACGGCAGATGAAGCAGGAGACACACACCATGACCACGCCACCCCGGCCGGACTTCCGGTCCAGCGCATTTCTGCGCACCCACCTTCGCGACACCATGGCGTTCTATGACCCCGTGGCCACGGACCCGAGCGGCGGGCAGTTCCACTTCTTCACGGACGACGGCACGGTGTACAACCCCCGCACCCGCCACCTCGTCAGCGCCACCCGCTTTGTGGTCACACACGCCATGCTCTACCGCACCACGGGCGAGGCGCGTTACCAGGAAGGCATGCGGCACGCGCTCACGTTTTTGCGCACTGCGTTCCTCGACCCCGTTGATCGTGCGATGGGCGGCTACGCCTGGCTGATCGATTGGCATGAAGGCCGCGCCACCGTGCAAGACGCCACACGCCACTGCTACGGCATGGCCTTTGTGATGCTGGCCTACGCCCGCGCTTTTGAAGCCGGAGTGCCCGAGGCCCGTGCGTGGCTGGCTGAAGCGTTTGACACCACTGAACAGCACTTCTGGCAACCCGCCGCAGGCCTGTATGCCGACGAGGCGGATACGGCCTGGCAGCTCACAGGCTACCGGGGCCAGAACGCCAACATGCACGCCTGCGAGGCCATGATCTCTGCCTTCCGTGCCACGGGCGAGCGCCGCTACATCGAGCGTGCTGAACAATTAGCGCAAGGCATCTGCCAGCGGCAGGCCGCGTTGTCCACCGCTGCACACGCCCCCGCCGCTGAAGGCTGGGTGTGGGAGCATTTTCAAGCCGACTGGTCGGTGGACTGGGACTACAACCGCCATGACCGCAGCAACATCTTCCGCCCCTGGGGCTACCAGATCGGCCACCAGACCGAATGGGCCAAGCTGCTGCTGCAACTGGATTTGCTGTTACCTGCTGAGTGGCACTTGCCCTGCGCACAGCGCCTGTTCGATGCCGCCGTGCAGCGCGGCTGGGATGCCGAATACGGCGGCCTGTACTACGGCATGGCGCCCGACGGCAGCATTTGTGACGACGGCAAATACCACTGGGTGCAGGCCGAAAGCCTTGCCGCCGCTGCGTTGCTGGCTGTGCGCACGGGCGATGCACGCTACTGGCAGTGGTACGACCGCATCTGGGCCTACTGCTGGGCCCACTTTGTGGACCACGAACACGGAGCGTGGTTTCGCATCCTGCACCGCGACAACCGCAACACCACCCGCGAGAAGAGCAATGCGGGGAAGGTGGACTATCACAACATGGGGGCGTGCTATGACGTGTTGAGGGGGGTGACGCGGCGAAAGCTATCGGACGGGAGTAGCGCGCGGTGAATGCGGGGCGGGCAGTGCGAAAAAGTCTCGAATCATCCCTTTGAGCCGCTTGTCTAAGGTGCGGATAGATTCCACGTCTTGGCCAAGAATTCCGTATTCGAGTTCAAAGAGGCCATCGAGTGTAGTTCTGACCGTGCATCCCGGAAATTTTCTTTTGACTCCCATGCTGTCTCGTCTCTCAATTGCACAGACCATGAGGATATTAGGGCTGCCATTTGTGGGAGCGAATACCCGTGTCCCGCCGTGGGTGGCTTGCCGAAAGTTGATCGGAGTCTCGTAAATTCGAAACCCATTTTCTTCAATGCCAGTTGGTTGAATCTTGTCGGATCCACGAAGGAGAAATAGAAATGTCTCTGTGCGAGAGGGCGGCGGGGTTGAATTGACTTTTGGTTCGCTGATAAAAAAGGGCTCCCATTGATGCATGGGGTGCAGGATGACACGAAAGAAATTTATTTTTTTCATGTCATCCGGCGGTTTTGTATCTATTAATGTTTCGCGAGGAAAATGAAGTTCCAGCCTTGCGCCATGGGGACTGCTGTTGATTCTGCTCGTCCTGTTGTGATATGTCGGTGGAATTGCCATCGGAATGCCGTGGCAAGCCTGCGTTCTGTCTTCCACGAGTTGTTCTAGTGCTCCCTGCACCTTGCTTATCTCCGCGTTTCTCAATGCGTCAGGCGAAAGTTGATGATTCTCAAGTACGCACTGGAACCAATAAAGGTAGTTTGTTTTTGCGTCTATTCGCTTGCCGGTAATGTCAGGAGATGCTGCGATGCTGGCGCTACACAGCATCCCAAGGACCATTAAGGTGATGGATTGGAATTGCATGTAAATATAAAAATGAGACTTTAACAATCTTGGATGCTCGGTTGGCGAAATCGTAGTGCGTAGCGTGCTGTAGATTCAAGCGCAGAAAAAATTTACAGGTAGCCCCGTCAATTCCGCCCGAACACTGAACAGCGACCCCGCCGGAATCGCCGCCTCCTGCTCCTCCACCGGCCTCCCCGCCCGTGCCGACGCAATGAACAGCGTCCGCAAATCCGGGTCCCCAAAACACACCATGGTTGGGCACTGCACCGGCACTGCAATGCGTTGCAGCACTTCACCCGCTGGCGAGAGCTGCAGCACACAAGCCCCCTCATACATAGCGACCCAGTAATTCCCCTCCACATCCACCGCCGCACCATCGGGCCTGCCGCCGTAGGGTTGGCCTTCCACCTTGCGGTCAAACTGCACCCAGGGGCGGCGGTTGGTGATCTCGCCGGTAAACAGATCAAAGTCGAACCGGTCGATGCGGTGCTCTGGCGTGTTGGACCAATACATCGTGCGGTTGTCGGGGCTGAAAGCCAGGCCGTTGGCGGTGAAGTTGTCGCCCGCCATGTGGCGCACGCTGTAGCCGGTGGCGCTGGCTGGGTCGGCCTGCAGGCACCACAGCGCGGCATTGGGTGCCGTGCGCGGCGTGATGACCGAGCCCGCCCAGAAGCGGCCTGCGGTGTCGCACCGGCCATCATTCAGGCGCAGCACAGCGGTATCGTGCCGCTCGGGTGGCAGCAGGGCCAGGCAGGTGAGGGCGGTGGGGTCTGCACTGTCCTTCGCTGTGTCCAGAAGATAGAAACCGTTTCGTAACCCGATTACCAGTCCGCCGCCCACCGCAGGGGCGCAGCAGCCGGGCTCGCTGGGCATGCGCCATTGCCGGTGTTGCCCAGTGCTGGGGCTCCACGCATGCACCGCAAAGCCCTGGATATCGCACCAGTAGAGCTGTTGCTCCTGGGGGTGCCAAAAGGGGGATTCGCCCAGTTCGGACGGCGGCAGGGGCAGAGTTTGCAAGGACATGGCTTGAAGCGGGGTGGTTATCAAGTTACATTTTAGGGCTCAGAACCTGCTCAAACTCTTTTCGGGGATCGCATTGGAGTGCAATCGGGATGAGTGGATGCCTCGGGTGCGCCGCATGGGCTCGTGCCCATGCAAGCAGCCGAGGCGTCCAATCGCCCGATTTCACTCCAACCCGTAGGGCAAGTGCCTTGCCGGGCGGTCTGCGGCGTTGCGGCGCTTGTGGATAGCTGAGCTATCCACTGCGCACCGCGCCTTGCATCCCATCCCGGCAAGGTACTTGTGCGACCCCGAAAAGAGCTTGAACAGGTTCTTAGATACTGAGCCCCGGCACCCTGCACGGGGCCTTGCCACCCACCGATGGAGACTTCCATGCACCCAGTTGTAGCGCGCGTGACCGAGCGCATTGTCCAGCGCAGCGCAGACACGCGCGGCGCCTACCTCGCTGGCGTTGACGCCATGATTGCCCGCAAACCTGCGCAAGACCGCATGGGCTGCGCCAACCTGGCCCACGCCTACGCGGCGCTGCCGGGCTCGGACAAGTTCAAGGTCACGGTCGAAAAGGCACCCAACATTGGCGTGGTCACGGCCTACAACGACATGTTGTCGGCCCACCAGCCGTACCAAAGCTACCCCGCCGTTCTGCGGGATGAGGCCGCCCAGCACGGCGCCACGGTGCAGGTGGCTGGCGGCGTGCCCGCGATGTGCGATGGCGTCACGCAGGGCACGCCCGGCATGGAGCTGTCGTTGTTCTCCCGCGATGCCATTGCCATGGCCACTGCGGTAGCGCTGTCCCACGATGTGTTTGACGGCGCGCTGCTGCTGGGCGTGTGCGACAAGATCGTGCCCGGCCTGCTGATTGGCGCGCTGCACTACGGCCACCTGCCCTGCGTGTTTGTGCCCGCAGGCCCCATGGGCACGGGCTTGTCGAACAAGGACAAATCCAAGGTGCGCGAGCAGTACGCACAAGGCCTGGTGGGGCGCGATGAGCTGCTCAAGGCCGAGTCCGCCGCGTACCACAGCCCCGGCACCTGCACGTTTTACGGCACGGCCAACAGCAACCAGATGCTGCTTGAAGCCATGGGCCTGCATGTGCCTGGCGCGGCGTTTGAGGCGCCCGGCACCGAAGCGCGCGAGGCCTTCACCCGCCAAGCGGTGCGCACGGTGCTCGACATTGGCAAGCGCAGTCCGCGCTTTACGCCCATTGGCAAGCTGGTGGACGAGCGCTGCATCGTCAACGCCATGGTGGCCTTGCTGGCCACGGGGGGCTCCACCAACCATTTGATCCACTGGGTGGCCATTGCGCGCAGCGCGGGCATCTTGATCGACTGGTCGGACTTTGACGAACTCTCGTCCGCCGTGCCGCTGCTGGCCCGCGTGTACCCCAACGGCGATGCCGATGTGAACCAGTTCCAGGCCGCAGGCGGCCCCGCGTGGATCTTGCGCGAGCTGCTCGCCGGTGGCTTCATGCACCCTGATGTGATGAGCGTGAACGCCGGTGGGATTGCCGCAGGCGGGCAGGGCGCACCAGCGGTGTCGGGCGACGAGACCGTGTTGCGCCCCGTGTCCAAGCCGTTCTCGCCCACGGGCGGCCTGCGCCTGCTGCAAGGCCGCCTGGGCCGTGCGGTGATCAAGGTGTCTGCCGTGCCGCAAGACCACCACATCATCGAGGCCCCGGCCCGTGTGTTCGATTCGCAAGAGGCCTTGCTCGCCGCTTTCAGCGCGGGCGAGGTGCAGCAAGACATGGTCGCCGTGGTGCGCTTTCAGGGCCCGCAGGCCAACGGCATGCCCGAGCTGCACAAGCTCACGCCCCCGCTGGCCGTGCTGCAAAACCAGGGTTTCAAGGTGGCGCTCGTCACTGACGGCCGCATGAGTGGCGCATCGGGCAAGGTGCCCGCCGCCATCCACGTCACGCCCGAGGCGCTGGCGGGTGGCCCGCTGGCCAAGGTGCTGGACGGCGACATCGTGCGGGTGGATGCGGTGGCGGGCACGCTGGATGTGCTGGTCGATGAAGCTACCTGGGCTGCCCGGCCTTTGGCGCCCTACACCGCGCCGCCTGCTACGGGCTTTGGCCGCGAACTGTTTACCAACTTCCGCCGCCACGCAGGTGGCGCTGAGCAAGGCGCCTGCACGTGGTTGTAGCAGGACGCACCCGGTGGCCTGGCAAAGCCAGCTCCACGGGTGCACTGGCATCGCGTCGCGCCAGTTTTGTAGGCCGCTTGCGGCATCCGACACCTAAAACACCAAGGAGCACCAACCCATGAATCCTCTCGACATTGCCAGCCACGGCCCCGTCATCCCCGTCATCGTGATCGACCGCGTGGAAGACGCGCTGCCCCTGGCGGAGGCCCTGCTGGCCGGTGGCGTGAAGGTGCTGGAAGTCACGCTGCGCACTGCAGCGGGCTTGCCCGCCATCGAAGCCATTGCGCGCAACCTGCCTGAAGCGGTGGTGGGCGTAGGCACAGTGCTGAACGCCGACGACGCCCGCCGCGCCAGCGAAGCCGGTGCCCGGTTCGCCGTGAGCCCCGGCTACACGTCCGAAGTGGGCAGCGCCTGCAAGGGCTTGAACCTGCCGCTGCTGCCGGGTGTGGCCACATCGGGCGAAATCATGGCCGCGCTGGCGGATGGGTTCTCGTTCCTCAAACTCTTTCCGGCCGAGGCGGCGGGTGGCATTCCGCTGCTCAAGGCTTGGGCCAGCCCGTTCGGGCAGGTCAGCTTCTGCCCCACGGGCGGCATCAGCCCGGCCACGGCCCCTAACTACCTGGCGCTGCCCAATGTGCGTTGCGTGGGTGGCTCATGGCTGACGCCTGCCGATGCGGTGCGCTCTGGCGACTGGGCCCGCATCACCGAACTGGCGCGGGCCACGCTGGCGCTGTGCAGCTAAATTTGGTATGAAAATGGCCTCCAGCGCTTATTCTTAAAGCGCAGGCAGCTATCAAAAGAGAAGCGCCTGGAAGTTTTTCAAGAAGGGTAAAGGATGTGGCAGTCATGCGACATCCTTTTTTTACGGGTATTTAATTTTTTAAAATAGGAATCATTATTAATCTCATTAACTGAATTTATGACCTATCTCTTTCGACCCACCGCAGTCAGCCTTGCCGTGACCGCGGTACTTGGCTTCACGTCGCTAGGGGCCATGGCGCAAAGCGCTGGTGCCACGCTGTCTGAGGTGAGGGTGGATGCCAGTGCAGAAAAAGAGTCGGCGACTGGGCCTGTGGTGGGGTACCGAGCTAAAAAAGCTGTGACTGCTACCAAGACTGACACGCCTTTGGCAGAGACCCCGCAATCCGTCACGGTGGTCACGCGCGATCAGCTGGTGGAGCAGGGAACTTCGAATTTGCAAGACGCCCTCTTGTACGCTGCCGGTGTGCGCAGCGACGCTTATGGCTTGGACAGCCGCTCTGACGGCGTGCGCGTGCGCGGAAGCTACCCAGATACGTACCTGGACGGCCTGCGCCAGAACTACAACTACTACACCAGCACCACACGCTCTGATACCTATGCGCTAGAGCGCATTGAAGTGCTTCGCGGCCCTGCAGGCGTTTTGTTTGGTGCAGGCACCGTGGCCGGTGTGGTGAACATGGTGAGCAAACGCCCTTTGCAAGAGGCCCAGCGTGAAGTGGGGGTGCAACTGGGCAGCTGGAACCGCCGGCAGTTGCAGGCGGACCTGACCGGCCCACTCACTGCCGATGGCGAGTGGTCGTATCGGCTGGTGGCTTTGGCGCGTGAGGCCGATACCCAGGTGGACTATGTGAAGGATGACCGTCGCTTCATCGCTCCATCGTTGGCGTGGCGGCCCAATGGTGTGACATCGCTGGTGCTTCAGGGCCACTGGCAACAAGACCGCAGTGGCAGCACAGCGCAGTTCTTGCCCTGGTCTGGCGCAGTGACCGCCAACCCGAACGGCCAGCTGCCGCTGAGTCGCTTCATCGGCGAGCCCGGCGACCGCTATGACAGCGACCGCGAGTCGATCGGCTGGGCGTTTGAGCACCAGTTCAACGACCAATGGACGGTGCGCCAAAACATGCGGCTGGCCCGCAACGAGAACACCAGTGCCTACCACTATGCCGACGCCTTTTATGTGCCGGGCGGCTTTGGGGCGGATCCGGCCAACCAGCGTGTGATGGGCCGCTATTACGGCGACTCCTTCACGCGCACGCGCATGGCCACCATCGACACCCATGTTCAGGGCAACCTAGCCACAGGTGCGTTGCGCCACCAAGTGTTGCTGGGTGTGGACTGGAATCGCCAGACTGAGCAAAAAGAGTCGTCTGACACGTTCAGCACCATTGATGCCTATGCACCGATGTACGGCAACCTGGTCACTGCGCCGCGCGTGGCCAGCCCTGACAGCACGCAGCGCCAAAGCGGCGTGTACCTGCAAGACCAGATGAAATGGGGCAATTGGATCTTCGTGGCGGGCTTGCGGCACGACCGCGTTGTCAATGCTTTGGTCGGCTCCAGCGATGAGAAGTCCAGCGACACCACCAAGCGGCTGGGTGTGATGTATGCCTTGGCAGGCGGCTGGACTCCGTACATCAGCTATGCCGAATCGTTCAGTCCCGTCAGCGGCACCAACTGGTACGGCCAGCGCTTTAAGCCCCTGCAAGGCGAGCAGTGGGAAGTGGGGGTGAAATATGCCCCCGAGGGCAGCACCACCCAAGCGACTGCCGCCGTGTATGACCTGAAGGAGAAAAACCAGAAGATCATGGACCCCACCAACCCCTCTAACACGCTGCAGGCAGGCCAGACGCGCAACAAGGGTCTGGAGCTGGAGGTCAAGACCCGCCTGGGCAAAGCTACCGACTTGATCGCCCACTACAACTACACCGATGTAGACCCGGCGCTGGAAGGTTTGCCACAGCACCAAGCTGCTGTCTGGGGCGTTCACCGCTTCTCCATTGGGGGCGTGAGCGGGTTTTCTGCGGGTGCGGGTTACCGCTGGTTGTCTTCGTTTGTTGACGGGGTTGCACCGCGAACCCCTGCGGCGGGCGTGGTGGATGCGATGCTGTCCTACGAAACCCAGCAATGGCGCTACGCACTCAACATCAGCAACCTTGCGGACAAGCAATACACCAGTATTTGCCTCTCGCGGGGTGACTGCTGGTGGGCTGCGCGCAGAAATGTGACGTTCAACGCCACCTACCGCTTCTGACAAGGCGACAGGCACAGGGGCGACTGCAACCGAGGCCCGGGGTTGTGTGACCATTCACCCGGGCATGTCAGGCATGCGGAACATGCTCTGTGCATAAAAAAAGCCCCGCAGGCTTTGCAACCTGCGGGGCTTTTTGTGGGCTGCCGGGCAGAACCTGGGTTCTACCCGCAGCGGCTGGCCATTACATGCCCATGCCGCCCATGCCGCCCATGCCGCCCATGTCAGGCATGCCGCCGCCAGCGCCGGCCTCGTCCTTGGGTGCGTCAGCAACCATGCACTCAGTCGTCAGCAGCAGCGAAGCCACAGACGCTGCGTTTTGCAGAGCAGTGCGGGTGACCTTTGTGGGGTCCAGAATGCCCAGCTCGAGCATGTCGCCGTAGCTGTCGTTGGCAGCGTTGAAGCCGAAGTTGCCCTTGCCGGCCAACACAGCGTTCACCACCACCGAAGCTTCGCCACCAGCGTTGTTCACGATTTCGCGCAGAGGCGCTTCAATCGCCTTCAACACCAAGGCAATGCCGTGGTCTTGGTCAGCGTTGTCACCCTTGATGGTGCCCACAGCTTGCTTGGCACGCAGCAGAGCCACGCCGCCACCAGCCACAACGCCTTCTTCCACAGCAGCGCGGGTCGCGTGCAGTGCGTCTTCCACGCGGGCCTTCTTTTCCTTCATTTCGACTTCGGTGGCAGCGCCCACCTTGATCACGGCCACGCCGCCAGCCAGCTTGGCCACGCGCTCTTGCAGCTTTTCGCGGTCGTAGTCGGACGTGGCTTCTTCGATCTGCACGCGCACTTGCTTGACGCGGGCTTCGATGTCAGCAGCAGCGCCAGCGCCGTCGATGATGATGGTGTTTTCCTTGCCTACTTCGATGCGCTTGGCTTGGCCCAGATCAGCCAAAGTCACCTTTTCCAGGGTCAGGCCCACTTCTTCAGCGATGACCTTGCCGCCTGTCAGGATGGCGATGTCTTCCAGCATGGCCTTGCGACGGTCGCCGAAGCCAGGAGCCTTGACAGCCACGACCTTCAGGATGCCGCGGATCGTGTTGACCACCAGCGTAGCCAGGGCTTCGCCGTCAACTTCTTCGGCAATGATCAGCAGAGGGCGGCCAGCCTTGGCGACTTGTTCCAGCGTAGGCAGCAGGTCGCGGATGTTGCTGATCTTCTTGTCGAACAGCAGCACGAAGGGGTTGTCCAGAATCGCGGATTGCTTTTCTGGGTTGTTGATGAAGTAGGGCGACAGGTAGCCGCGGTCGAACTGCATGCCTTCCACGACGTCCAGTTCGGAGTCGAGGGACTTGCCGTCTTCCACGGTGATCACGCCTTCCTTGCCAACCTTGTCCATGGCGTCAGCGATCAGCTTGCCGATGGTTTCGTCGGAGTTAGCGGAGATCGAACCGACCTGGGCGATTTCCTTGGAAGTGGTGGTGGCCTTGGAAGCCTTCTTCAGCTCGGCAACCAGGGCCGTCACAGCCTTGTCGATACCGCGCTTCAGGTCCATTGGGTTGATGCCAGCGGCCACGTACTTGAAGCCTTCGCGAACGATGGCTTGTGCCAGCACGGTGGCGGTGGTGGTGCCGTCACCAGCGTTGTCCGAAGTCTTGGAAGCCACTTCCTTCACGAGCTGGGCGCCCATGTTTTGCAGCTTGTCCTTGAGTTCGATTTCCTTGGCCACGGACACACCGTCCTTGGTCACGGTGGGGGCGCCGAACGAGCGCTCCAGCACCACATTGCGACCCTTGGGGCCCAGCGTGACCTTGACCGCGTTGGCCAGGATGTTCACGCCTTCAACCATGCGAGCGCGGGCTTCGCCGCCGAAAACTACGTCTTTTGCTGCCATGTTAGGCTCCTACAAGATGTGAATCAAAAATGCTTCTAGCGCTTATAAAGAAAGCGGTAGCAGCTATGAAAAAGTGAGTAATTCGAAGGCGAAGGGATTACTTCTCGACAACCGCGAACAGGTCGTCTTCCTTCATCACCAGCAATTCGTTGCCGTCGACCTTGACGGTCTGGCCCGAGTACTTGCCGAACAGAACGCGGTCGCCGACCTTCACGTTCAGGGCGATCACATCACCCTTGTCGTTCTTCTTGCCAGGGCCCACGGCCAGCACTTCACCTTGGTCAGGCTTTTCTGCAGCGTTGTCAGGGATCACGATGCCGGAGGCGGTCGTTGTTTCGCTTTCGATGCGCTTGACAATCACGCGGTCGTGCAGAGGACGAAGGTTCATTGCATTGCTCCTGTTTCAGTAAAAAAGCTGATCTACCCGGGACCCGCTGCGCGGATGCCCATAACTGCCAGCAGACGGTGTTAGCACTCGTCTGTGGTGAGTGCTAATGATAGGGGCATTTGATGACATTTCAAGAGGATGGGCTTGTGCTCAATGCAATGCGCCGTTGATGCGATGGCTGGTTGGGCGAGCGAATGAGGTGCGACTACCCTGCAATTACAATTCGCGGACATTTCAGGGCAGTGCGCGCATGTGTGCTTTGCGCTGTTCTTCTATTGGGGTGGTTGCGCCACCCGCGCTCTCGGTATTCCAGCCACCTTAGCCGCAATAAAGGCCCTGTGCCTCTTCAACATCGAGGAGTTTGATGGCATCCCTGCAAATCACCACAACGCTATTGGGTATTGGCCTGGCAGCGCTGATTTTGTACCTCATCCGCAGAGACCACCTGTACGTGATGCACGGCCTGTTCTGGGTGCTAGTGGCAGGTGTCGCGGCTGTGATGGGCGCGTTGCCCGGTCTCATTGACAAGCTGGCTGGGGTTGTGGGTATCAGTTATCCACCAGCTTTGTTGCTTTTATTGGCCAGCATTGTTCTTTTCATCAAGTCACTTCACAGTGACATGGTGAACACCCGAATTGAGCGAGATGTGCGCAGATTGAACCAGCGACTGGCATTGCTGCAGGCAGATCAAGACGGGCTGCGAGATCGTCTGCTGCAGAGTTCAGAGTCAGCACCATGACGCCTGCATTGCAGCCCGTGATCCTTTGTGGGGGGGCGGGAACAAGGCTGTGGCCACTGTCTCGTGAGTCCTACCCTAAGCAGTTCCTGTCCTTGCGGGGCTCCCGCACCATGTTGCAAGATACGGTGTTGCGCATGCAGGGCTTGGGTGGCGCGGCGCCGCCTCCATTGCCTCCGATCGTCGTCTGCAACACAGAGCATCGGTTTATTGTTGCCAGCCAGCTCGATTTGGCTGGCGTCCGCAATGCTCAAATATTGCTCGAACCCGTTGGCAAGAATACAGCCCCTGCATTGACAATTGCAGCGCTGCAAGCGTTGGCCGGCTCTGGAGACCCCGTGTTACTGGCAATGCCTGCAGATCACGTCATCTCAGACTTGCCAGCGTTTCACCAGGCCGCACAGCATGCATATACCGAGGCCTGTGCTGGAGCGATAGTCACCTTTGGTATCGTGCCCGACCGCGCGGAGACCGGTTACGGCTACATGAAATGTCATGTGGGGCATGGCGAGCGCGCTGAAGTCCTGCACATTGAGCAATTTGTGGAAAAGCCAGATCTGGCTGCGGCACAGGCATATCTCTCCGCCGGAAACTTCCTGTGGAATAGCGGACTGTTTGCTGTGAAGGCAAGTCAGTGGCTGGCCGCAATGAGTGCCTGTCGGCCAGATATATTGGATGCCTGTGTCTTGGCTATGCAATACGCTAGGCGCGACCTGGACTTTATTAGGCCGGACGCTGCTGCATTTGAGTCTTGCCCTGCTGACTCTATTGATTACGCGGTAATGGAGCGCTCCTCGACATTGGATGCGGTGCGAATCCCTGTGCGAGCGGTGCCGCTAGATGCTGGTTGGACTGATGTGGGGGCATGGGAGGCTCTATGGAGTTTGCTTCCACGTGACTCAGACGGCAACGCGACTGTTGGTGATGCCCTGTTAGAGGGTTGTCAAAACACCCTGCTCATGTCTACTAGCCGCCTGGTGGCTGGCGTTGGTTTGAATGGTGTGGTTGTGGTGGAAACTCCTGACGCCATTCTGGTTGCAGACAAGCGATGTGCGCAGAACGTCAAGCACATCGTTGCCTCATTAAAGAAGCAGTCGCACCCACAGGCCAGTCAGCACCGTAAAGTGCATCGCCCCTGGGGGTGGTATGACGCATTGGATCGGGGCGATCGTTTTCAGGTGAAGCGCATTGTGGTCAATCCAGGCGCCCGACTCAGTGTCCAGATGCACTACCATCGCGCGGAGCATTGGGTTGTGGTCAAAGGCGTTGCCGAGATCACGAATGGAGACGAGACCTATTTGCTCGCGCAAAACGAATCCACCTTCATCCCCGTAGGGCGTCGCCACTGTTTGGCCAATCCCGGTATAGCGCCACTTGAAATCATAGAGGTTCAGTCTGGCGACTATTTGGGAGAGGATGACATCGTCCGGTTTGACGACATCTATGGGCGACCTTCAGGTGAGGTGTAGCCCGCAGTTGCCATACAACGGCCCCTACCACCTACCTTGTCGCTTTCACAGCCAAGTGATCAAACTTTGTGATCTTCGCCTGCGAGTACCAAAAACTTCATTACGACCGACATGAATTTAGAGAACGCAAAAATTGCCGTCATTGGACTTGGCTATGTGGGTTTGCCATTGGCTGTGGAGTTTGGAAAACTGCGTTCGGTGGTTGGCTTTGATATCAATGCCGGGCGCATTGCAGAGCTTCAAGCGGGTCACGACAGTACTCTGGAGGTGGATGCCCATAGCCTCAAGGCGGCCCGTCACCTGCGCTTTAGTGATCAGATCGACGATTTGCGTGATTGCCATGTTTTTATCGTCACTGTTCCAACCCCCGTGGATCGCGCCAACCGCCCTGACATGACGCCGTTAGTCAAAGCCAGTGAAACGGTTGGCAAGGTCATGCCCAGCAATGCTGTCGTGATTTACGAGTCCACCGTGTATCCCGGTGCAACGGAAGAGGTGTGCGTCCCTGTCCTTGAACGTTTTAGCGGTAAAGCCTTTAATGTTGATTTTTTCTGTGGCTATAGTCCTGAACGGATTAATCCGGGGGACAAGATTAATACGCTGACGAAAATTAAAAAAATCACCAGTGGCAGTACGCCTGCAGTAGCCGATGCCGTAGATGAACTATATTCCCGTATCATCGTTGCAGGTACGCACAAGGCAGCTAGTTTGAAGGTTGCAGAGGCGGCAAAGGTTATTGAAAATACCCAGCGCGACCTCAATATCGCGTTGGTAAATGAGCTGTCGGTCATCTTCGAACGATTGGGGATTGATACTATCGATGTCCTGGAGGCTGCGGGCAGTAAATGGAATTTTCTGCCATTTCGTCCTGGTCTGGTGGGTGGGCACTGTATTGGTGTGGATCCCTATTATCTGACTCATAAGGCTGAGGAGGTTGGTTATCATCCTCAAGTTATATTGGCGGGTCGACGGATTAATGACAATATGGCCCGGTATGTGGCGCGCAATACCATCAAGTTCATGCTAAAAAATGGCATGGATGTGTCTCGCTGTACTGTGGGAGTATTGGGTATTACATTCAAAGAGAACTGTCCCGATATTCGCAACAGCAAAGTCGTAGACATGGTCCGCGAATTTGAAGCCTGGGGTGCCAATGTGGTGATCAGTGACCCTTGGGCTAGCAAGGATGAGGTGTGCCATGAGTACGGACTTGCATTGGGTCCAGTGGACGAGAGTCACCCTGTCGATGCGCTGGTGGTTGCTGTAGGGCACCACCAATACCGCCAGGCTAGCCCCACTGAGTTGCGGAAATTGTGCAGGGGAGACCGTCCCGTGCTTGCCGATGTGAAAAGCCTGTTTGATCGACACCAAGCCGCTGAGGCAGGGTTTACCGTATTTCGTCTCTGATATTCAGTTTTTGAATTGCTATGAAAAATTTCGCTCTCATCGGTGCTGCTGGCTACATTGCACCGCGCCACATGCGCGCCATCAAAGACACGGGCAACCACCTCGCTGTGGCGTACGACATCAACGACTCGGTCGGCATCATCGACAGTATTTCCCCCCAAAGCGACTTCTTTACGGAATTCGAACGGTTTGCGGAGCACGCATACCAGCTCAAACGCAGCCCGGCCTCGGCACTCGATTACGTGTCTATCTGCTCACCCAACTACTTACACCACGCGCACATTGCCGCAGGCCTGCGTCTGGGGTGTGATGTCATCTGCGAAAAGCCGCTCGTACCCACGCCGCAATTAATGGACGAACTGGCGCGCATCG